>CAYODA010000105.1:0-7339 GCA_964402625.1 uncultured Syntrophomonadaceae bacterium
TAGCTTTGGCTTAATGACTGATTTGAGTCGGGAGCCGGCAAACACAACAACCTGGTACAAGAAAGCATATAAGGTATTTTCTGATTAGACATCCCGGCGCTGCTGTCACAGCGCCACTACTACAAAAAGAAGATAACGGGTAAATGCCATGAAGTATGCACGAGAAGAAAACGGCGCCGCCCTGATAATGGTGTTGGCTTTCAGCGCAGTTCTCCTGGTGCTGGGAGGCTTCCTCCTTAATTACGCCACCGTGGAGAACCGGATAGCCCGTAACCACGAAGAAGAAAACGAGCTTTTCTATACTTCCGAAGCCGGACTGGAAAAGGGCCTGGGGGTGCTCCGCCGGGATTTCAGCTTCACGGGGGAGCTTACCGGACAACTGGGGGGCAGGGAATACCGGGTGCAGCTAAAAAAGGAAGCCCCCGGGAAGAAGCGGGTGGTCTCCAGCGTAGAAGATCACCGGCCGGCCATGGAGACGGAGCTCCTGGTGGAAGCCAACCCTTTTTTCCGCAGCACCGTGGTGGCCGGGGACACTTTGCAGATGACACAATCCACGGTAGAAGGTCAGCTGCACTACAACTGCAGCCTGCATGCCGTGGAAGGGGTGAACTTTATAACCGAAAAGGTGAGCCGCCCGGCGGGAGCCGACTGCTTCGTAGAAGAAGGGGCGGAGCTGCACCGGCTAAAGGGGGAATTTCGGGAAGAAGAAGTGGTATTTCCCCCGGTTAATGCCGGGTACTTTGATAAATTTCCCCTAAAAGAGTATTTTGTTTTGCCCGGGGATATAACCGTGCGAGAGGCATTTCCGGCGGATAAAGTGCTGGTAGAAGGGGATTTGAGAATAGCCCCGCTTGCCTGGGAAGAGTTCCGCTGGGAGGGAACCCTCCTGGTGGAAGGGGATTTGTGGCTGAACCCGGGATGGAACCAGGTAATAATAGAAGGAACCGCGGCGGCGGAAGGCGGTATCATGGTAAACCCCGGCGAGTCCTTGAACCGGGAAGGAGAGGAGAATACCCTGCGCCTGCTGTCCGGGGGCAACATGTATTTAGATGCCAGCGGCATGGAAGGAAAAAGACTGTATAACAGCGACCTGTTGCTCTACTCTAGGGGCCGGGTCAATATCAGCGGCCACGAGAATGAATTGAAAGTTCGCGGCCGGGTGTTTTCCGGAAATACACTGGAGGCGGAAGACCTTAAAATATCGGGAAAAAGCAGTGTCTGGAACCGGGAAGTAGAAAAATTATTGGGAAACCGGGTGGTGATAAAAGAATGGGGCCAGCCTTGAAATTTAAAGGGGACAAAAACAAGTTTTCCCGTATCGGCCTGGACATAGGGGGAGGCCAGATCCGTTTAGCGCAGCTCAAGGAAGAAGGTGGTGGAGTACACCTGCACGAGTACGGGCTGCACGTCCTGCCGGACGGGGTCATGATGGAAGGTGAACTGAAAGAGCCCGATAAATTCGCCAACCAGCTGTATCACCTGATGAAGAGGCACAAGTTTGCCGGTGACCGCGTAAACCTGTGCATAGATCACGCCGGGGCGCACTACCGGCAGATTTTCCTGCCGCCCATGCCGGAAAAAGAGATGCAGAACGCCATCCGCTTCGAAGCGGAGAAGTACACTACCGCTCCCCTGGAAACCTACGTGATTGATTACATCACCCTGGGGGAGAGGGAGATGGAAGGGGAGAAAGTGCAGGAGATTGTGCTGGTTATGGTTCCCCGCCGGAGCGTGGAAGATTACCTGGAAGGGGTGTCTTACGCCGGGTTTAACCCGGAAGCAGTAGAGATAGCCCCGTTTTCGCTGGTGCGGCTCATGTCGCGCATGCTGCGCCGCGCCCCGGACATGAGCTCTAACTGCGTGGTCCTGGAACTGGGTGCGGAGAGCAGTACGCTCCTGGTCCTGGAGCAGGGTAACTACGGATTTTCCCGCAACCTGAGCGTGGGATCGCGTCACTTCTGGAGGATCATGGCGGAAGCCACGGGTACAGAAGAAGGGAAACACATGGACGACGAGTTTACCCCTCTTTACACGGATATGAAAACTTTTTTTGAAAAGAAAGAGTTTGGAAGCAGCATGGAGTACCGCCAGGGAAGCTTTCATCCCCAGCAGGTGCACGAGATAGCGGTTAATCTTTCTTTCCAGGTAAGGCGTTCCCTGGATTACTACCTGTACAAGCTGCAGCGCGAAGACAGCGAGTTGCAGGAGCTCTATCTCTGTGGTGAAGTAGCCGGCATTAATGGCCTGGATACTTTCCTTGCGGAAGAGCTGGATATGGAAGTGGAAATAATAGACCCGGTGTCTTTCCTGGCCAGGGAACAGGAAGATTCCGGCAGGAAGATTGAAAACAGCGAGATACTGGCTGTGGCCACCGGCCTGGCTTACAGGGGGTGGAATTAATGAAAAGGGAAATTAACCTGATTACCCCCGAATACATGGAAGGTTCACGGGTAAGCTGGTTCCGTGTGATTGGCATGGTGCTGGCGGTGCTGCTGATATTCGTTTTCCTTTCGTCTTTTATTGTTATAGAAGTTTACAAGGCCTCGCTGCAGTCCGACGTGGAAGAGCTGGAGGAGCGCAGGAGCGCTCTTATGGAGGAAGTTTCTGAAATAAGGGAGATGGAGATGGTTATGGAGAGTATCAAGGAGCTGGATTTCCTGGCGGCCCAGGTAGAAGAAATGAAACTTCCTTTTTCATTTAACTTCACCGTGATGATGGAAACCTCCGAAGGAGGAGTTGACGTCCTGGAGGTTAATGTAGATGAAGAGAGGCATACGGTGGTACGGGGAAGGGCCACTACCCTGGAAAATATCGCGGAGTACATGCTTGACCTGGAGGAGCTGGATTTCTTGACGGAAGTGACGCATAATTACATGGAACTGGAAGAAATTGATGCCTTTGCTTTCGAAACCAGGGCACGGATGGTTGATGTCGATTAATCCTTACCGAGAGAGGATAGATGTCCCGTGGAACAGAAAAAGGTAAAGCTAACGGCAAGGGAAAGGAATCTGTTAATAGGCATGCTGGCTGTAGTGGTTCTGTTTGTGTCGTGGCAGTATTACTTTAGTCCCGGCATGGAAAGAATCGGGGAAGAGCAGAGCGAAAGGGATTACCTCCAGGAAGAGGTTACCCGGCTGGAAAGGGAGGTAGAAGAAGAAGAGCGGATAAAAGAAGAGCTGCAGGAGTGGCTGGAGAGGGAAGAGGAACTGGAGGAGCTGCTCCCTTCACACCAGGAACTGCCTGAGGTCATGGAAGAGCTGGAAACCACGCTGTTTGAAGCTGTCCCGGAAGTAGAAAACCTGCGCCTGGATGAGTACAACCTGGAGAGCGGGCAGGATTTAGTGGAGCTTTACGGTCTGGAGGAGGAAGAAGAAAGTGAAGGAGAAGCGGGAGAAGGTGACAGGGCCTCCTTTGAGCGTCTGAAAGCTATTCCCGGGGAAGTGGAAATAGAAGCCGAGGAGAACGAGCCCCTGCTGAACTTGCTGTTGCAGATAGAAGAATTCCCCAGCCTGACCCTGGTTAATACTATTGACTGGCAGAAGGATGAACCCGGTCAAACCATCACCTTCCGGCTGTTTTTCTTGCAATAATGGCGGGGCTGCGGGGTTGACCAAGGCTGTGGTTGTGTCTGCGGTGTTGGGCCCTGTGGTTATAAGAAAAACTTTCGAGGAGTAGCCTGGTGAAGTATATACTTAGCGTAAATTCCAGGGGTTATACCTACCTGGAGATGCTCCTGGTTTTGATAATACTGACAATGTTTTTAAGCCTGGCCTATCCCGCCGTAGGTGCTTTTATTAGCCAGGGTGAGCTACGGGGCCAGGCGAGGCAGGTATTTGCCGATGTGAATTTGATCCGGCAGACGGCGGTAATGTCGGGGGAGGAGTCCAGGTTAAAGTTTTACACGGAAAAAGATTATTACCTGGTGGTGCTCCCGGACCGGCTGGAAAGAAGGGAGTTGCCGGATAGCATTTCTTTTGCCGGGGCGAACTTCCCCGAACGGAACACCCCTTCCGGTGAGAAATACCGCGTGCTCAGCTTTAACTACAACGGCGCTCCCAACCGGGCGGGCCGGGTCTCCCTCGAAAATCCCGAAGGTGAAAAACGCTGTGTTATTGTCTCCCTGGGCACAGGCCGTCCCCGTATTTCTTCCGATTCTCCTTAGCGTGCCGGGGAGATTCTGCTGTACAGGTTTAAAGATCAGCTTATCTATTGTCTTCATCAAAACCCCTCTTTAGCCTCCGGGGTGATTACTCTGAAAATACCTCTCTACTAATAAAAAACCAAATTTGCTTGCTGCCGTGTTTACAGTTATTATAAAAATGAGTATTTCTGTTTTACAGCAGGAAACAGGGCCTGTTTCCTTGAAATGTAATAACGAGATGTATAAGTGATGGAGGTTTTCGCCAACATGGAGAATATTGTGCTTGTCGGTTTTGCAGGAACGGGGAAGACGCAGGTGGCCCACGAGATTGCCGGTATATCCGGGCGAAAGCTTTTAGACACCAATGAAGAAATAGTTCTTCGCCAGGGCAAGTCTATTTCTACTATCAAGGAAATTTACGGGGAAGACTATTTTAGAGACCTGGAATCTGATATAATTACCAACATGGAAAGTATTTCTGCCGCGGATCCCCTGGTGGTGGCTGCCGGGGAAGGAGCGGTGCTGCGCGAAGAGAACCGGGAATGCTTGCGCCGAATGGGGCGGGTGTTCTGGCTGAAGGCTTCCCTTGAAGAGATTTTAGACAATATCAAAAGGGAAGGCAGTCACCTGCTGATGTACGATGACCTGGAAGAGCGGGTGCGGGAAATGCTGGCCGAGAGGGAAGATTTATACCGCAGCTGCGCTCAAGGGGAAGTTCACATCATGGAAAGGGAACCCCGTGAAGTGGCAGTAGAGATTCTAAATCAAATGGAGAACCAGGGCCTGGAACAGTAACGCGGAGGCCGGTTGCCTTGAAGTGTGATAATCAGGGCAGGGAGATTGACTTGTTTGTACTTAAGCCATCAAGCTTTTGTGTTTAACGCTGGTTGTTTTTTTAAAGGCTTTGGAGGCAACAAGTCTTACTGCCGTGTATAATCACCGGAAGTACCGTCCCCTCAAGGCACTGGATTCCCTGTAGTTGCAAGGAGGGCCTGAAAATTAACGTTAACGGCGAGCTTGAACTGGAGCAGCGTATTAACAGGCTGCAGGAAAAGATCAGGGAAAAAGAGCTGGATGGCCTGTTTGTTACCGGGCCCGCCAACCGCACCTACCTGAGCGGGTTTGACGGCTCTACAGGTTATTTGCTGCTGGATCAAGAGGGCAGGGGAATACTGCTGACCGATTTCCGCTACCAGGAACAGGCGGAGCAGCAGTCCCCTCACCTGGAGGTAGTTATTTTCTCCGGCAGCTTGAATGACACTATTACCACCCTGGCGCGCGAGCGGGGATGGAACCGGCTGGGTGTGGAAGAGGATCACCTTTCTTTTTCCCGCTACCGGCAGCTCTCCCACGGTTTTGAAGGCGAGCTGGTTCCGGTGAGCCAGGTGGTGGAGCAGCTCCGGGTGGTCAAGGATTCCCGGGAGCTGGAGCGGATGCGCCGGGCGGCTTCTTTTGTTGACGACGCTTTTACTTTTCTGGTACCGTCCCTGCTGAAAAAAGGGGTTACGGAGAGGGAAGTGTCCCTGGAACTGGAATTTTACCTGCGTAAGGAAGGGGCGGGTCTGCCGCCGTTCCGCTATATTGTGGCTTCGGGAGCGCGGGGTGCCATGCCCCACGGGGTGGCTTCGGATAAAGTAATTCAGGAAGGGGAAATGGTTACCCTGGACTTTGGCGTTTTCTGCGAAGGGTACGCTTCGGATATGACCCGGACAGTGGCCGTGGGGGAGCCTTCCGACCGTATGAAAGAGGTTTACGAGGCGGTCCTCCAGGCCCAGCAGATAGCCCTGGAGGGGATAGAGGTCGGTATGTCAGGCAGCCAGGCTGATGCCCTGGCGCGTGAGCTTATTGAAAAAGCAGGTTTTGGTGAGTATTTCGGTCACGGCCTGGGGCACGGGGTGGGTCTGGAAGCCCACGAGTTGCCGCATCTTTCTCCCCGGGGTGAGGAGCCGCTGCAGCCGGGTATGGTGTTTACGGTAGAGCCGGGCGTTTATCTGCCTTCGGAAGGAGGCGTCCGCATTGAGGATATGGTGGTGCTTACCCAGCGGGGAGTGGAGAGCTTGACTTCGAGTCCCCGGGAATTGATGATCCTGTAGAAACCTGAAGAGGGGTGAAGAGATAAAATGATATCTACCAACGATTTTCAGACCGGTTTAACTATTGAGCTAAACGGAGAAGTGTACGTAGTAGTGGAGTTCCAGCACGTCAAACCCGGAAAAGGGGCGGCTTTTGTCCGTTCCAAGCTAAGGAATCTCCGGACCGGTGCCACCACAGAGCAGACTTTCCGGGCGGGGGAGAAAGTAAACAAGGCCCACCTGGAAAGAAGAGAAGTGGAATTCCTGTACCGCAGCGGGGACGAACTGGTGGTCATGGATATGGAGAATTTTGACCAGATCACCCTTACCGGGGAACAGATGGAAGGCAAGGATAAGTACATCCGCGAAAACGACAGGTTTGCCCTGGTCTATTACCAGAACGAAATTATTTCCGTGGAAATACCCACTGCCGTAGAGCTCAAAGTAGTGGAAACCGAACCGGGCGTAAAGGGCGATACCGCATCGGGAGGAAGCAAACCCGCCACCCTGGAAACGGGTGTGGTGGTCCAGGTTCCTTTCTTTATCAACGAGGGAGACTTTATAAGGATAGACACCCGCAGCGGGGAATACGTAGAACGTGTTAAGTGATATAATAGAAGTGTACATCAAAAAGGAGGTAAGATGAAAATGGAAGATTTGAGAGTAAAACTGGGATACGTCCGGGGACTGGCAGAAGGCCTGGGTGTGGACGATTCTGCGCGGGAAGGCAAGGTTCTGCTACATATAATAGACATACTGGAACAGATGTCCGACCAGTTAGAGGAGTTGCAGACCAACTCCGAGGAGATCATGGATTATGCCGAAGCCATCGACGAAGACCTCTCCGACCTGGAAAACGACCTGTACGACCTGGATGAGGAAGAAGGTATGGAACAAGAGGACGAAGACGAAGAGTTTTTCGAGGGTGGTTTTACCATAGAGTGCCCCAACTGCAGGGAAGCCGTCTATATGGACGAGGAAGTCCTCGACGAGGAGGAAGAGCTGGAAGTGCTTTGCCCCAGTTGCGGAGAGGTTGTCCTTATAAACGACGAAGAGTGGGATGAAGACCTGGAGCTGGAGGATGAAATTTTAGAAGGAGAAGGAGAAGGAGAAGGAGAAGGAGAAG
>CAYODA010000106.1:0-7306 GCA_964402625.1 uncultured Syntrophomonadaceae bacterium
TGGTAAGCATCAAACTTGAGGCCATTTTTATCTTGCCTTTAAGAATTACCCTGCGAAGCTCATGTTAGCAAACTTATTTTTGAGGAGGCAGCATCACTATAAAAAACCTTCATATGTTCCTTTGTTCCTTCGGTCAGACACTCTACACTAAACGTATTACACAAACGTAAAATCTAATAACCTCCTTTCCAGAAGGATGTAAAAAAAAGACATGTCCAGATCTCATTTTATTAAAAAAATTCTACAAATTGCATTTAAATTCCTCTAACGTACAATAATTATTGGAACTCATTTCCCCCTCCCTTAAAATTAAAAGAAACGCCAGAAGGTTGTAGCGCAAAAAGAATTAGATACTATGAACCAAGCTTTATAATATCTACTACAATCTGATGTATTATAGAAAGTAATCGGGCATATCTGGAGATGGTAATAAAACAGCTTGTTTTAAGCTTTAAAACAGGCTGGTGGCACAAGGAGGCACCGCCCTTCAGTCTCAGTCCCAGTCGCACCACAAGGGTGTTTTTTGATTTTTTGAGTGGTTATTCCAAGACTTCCAGAGCCCCCCGGCAGACCTGTACATCTTCCCCTGGATCACCACCGCTTACACCCATACTGCCGATTACTTTGCCGGCGCTTTCAACGGGCAGGCCGCCCGGGATGGTAGTCAACCGATCATTCCAGTTCTGCGTGTTGAAACCGGCATTTGCTTTTGATGGGTCCCCATATTTGTTTACCTCTGAAGAGGGAGTCCTGAAAACAGCAGCAGTCCAGGCTTTGTCCCTTGCTATATCTAAAGTGGGTATAAGTGCGGAATCCATGCGGTACGCTGCAACCAGGAATCCCTTATCATCCACTACCACAACACTGCAAAAAATGCCCATATTTTCAGCTTGACTTATTGCTTTATTTATAAGGCTTTTGGCCAGTTCCAGGTTCATTTTCACTTTAATCCCCCCGCTATTTTTATAATCAGTCATATTCCTCGTATACAGCAGCGTATCCGGCTTGAACTACGGTAGTGTCACTTATTTCGCCAACCCCCTGCGGTACGCCGCTGCATCCTATGCCGCCTATTACTTCCATGTCATCATCCCGGATGGGATTTCCCCCGGGTATAAATACCAACCTTAGTTTTGCCTGGGTAAGCAGCCCCAGTCCCCCGCTGCCAATAACAGGTCCCGTAGTACGGGGGTCCACCGCCCTGGCAAGCATCAAAGTAGGAGCGCCGGTATACACGGCCGAAAACGCCTTGTTTATAGCAATGTCAGCTGTAAGCGGCGCAGCTCCGTCCATACGGTGAACTGCTACTACCGTTCCCGAAGCATCAACTACGGCAATGCTGGAAGGATACCCGGCCAGGTTTGCCCACCTTTCAGCAGTTGCCAGCATTTTTTCGGCTATCTCTAAAGTCACTTCTTTCATACAGCAACACACCCCCTGTAAATTAAAAAATACGTTAAAATATTAGTTTCAAATTTCCTCAAACTAAGCCTTTACGATTCCAGGGTCTCAGTGGCAACTACGTCAACAGCCGTACCCGACAGATTCGACAGTATTACATCACCTGTCTTAACTGGAGGTGTTACTCTTACTTTAGCCAGCTCTACCATGGCCTGCTTCAACCTGGTTTTTAAAATTTGTTGATTTGTTTTTACCGATAGCAGAGGTTGATTGCTGCTTTCCGTTAAAACTGTGGCCGTCAAAACCCGCACCGGTTTTTTATACTCTTCTAAAGCATAATCCCTACCTTCTCTGCAGGCATTCCCTTCAAATCTGGCTTCTGATTCCGTCATGGTCACGGTTATTTCACATCCCAAAGGACATCCCACACAAACAATTATATCTCCCTCTCCTCCCATTAAAACAGAGCCTCCTTTTCCACACAGTCTACCACAATTTCACCTGTTTCCCCTTTGATTTTTTTTAGCTCACTGGCGGGTATGGTTACTGTTTCCATAGAACTCGGTTTTACTCCCAGCCTGGTTCCTGTGGCTTTCAATTCCCCAACCTTTATTTTAACGTTTCTGGCCGGTTCATTAACCCGGAGGTAAACCGTGGTATCTTCTTCTCCACTAACTGTTTGAGGTATTACGTATCTTAAGTTCTTCCCGGCCCTCAATTTTATGTTTCCTTCAGGTACCTTTCCTTCCAATGCAAACCTGGCGGCTTTAATCCCTGCCATCTCACTTTCCCAGGAAACGTTATCAACCAGGTCATGAACATGGAGAACGTTCCCTGCGGCAAAAATTCCGGGAATACTGGTTTCCCTGCTTTCATTTACCACGCTTCCACCGGTAAGGGGATCAAGTTCAATGCCCGCCATGCTGGAAAGCTCATTCTCCGGTATGAGGCCAACTGACAGCAGAAGCGTATCACACTCGATCTTCCTTTCCGTACCTGCAACGGGTTCACTGTTTTCATCTATCCCGGAAACAGTAACTGCTTCTACTCTTTCTTCGCCGTGAATCCCGGTAACCGTGTGCTGCAGCAGCACCGGTATGTGAAAATCATGAAGGCACTGCACTTCATTCCTTATGAGACCACCAACATAGGGAAGCATTTCTACTACCGCTTCTATTTCGGCTCCCTCGAGGGCCAGCCTGCGCGCCATTATCATTCCAATATCCCCGGTCCCAAGGATTACAATTTTTTTCCCCGGGTTATACCCTTCCACATTAACCATTCTCTGGGCGGTCCCTGCAGTAAGTACACCGGCAGGCCTCGTGCCGGGTATGTTTAAAGCCCCCCTGCTTCGTTCACGGCAGCCCATGGCCAAAACAATAGACTTTGGTTTGAAACTGAAATATCCGTACTCGCCGTTCACTGCCTTGATTTCCCTGTCAGCTGAAACCCCAAGCACCATGGTATTCAAAAGCAGCTTCACTCCGGAAGCTTCCAGTTTATCCGTAAAACGCTGCCTGTATTCCGGACCGGTAAGGTCTTCACCAAAATAAAACAAACCAAAGCCATTGTGTATACACTGCTGCAGCAACCCGCCTGGCTGCTCGGCTCTCTCCAGGATAACTACATTTTCCGCACCAGATTCCCTGGCATTAATGGCGGCAGCCATTCCCGCCGGTCCTGCTCCTACTACGGCCACGTCTACCTCCCGCAGCTCCATTTTATTTCCCTCCCAGCAATTCTTTGCTTTTGTACTTAACATAGCTGGAATGACCACCTTTCTTGGTCACCTCGTTCAGCGGAATACCCAGTTCGCGTGAAAGGATGCCGGCTACCCTGGGACCGCAGAATCCACCCTGGCAGCGCCCCATACCCGGCCGGCACCTGAATTTCACCCCGTCCATACTCCTGGCACCTCTCCTTATTGCTTCCACTATTTCACCCTCGGTTACGGTTTCGCAGCGGCATATTACACGGCCGTATAGGGGATTTTTTTCTATGAGTTCTTTTTTCTGTTCTTCCAAAAGTTCGTTAAAAACAGGAGGCGCTTTTCTATAGGGATCAAAACCAGGATCTTCTTCCAGGAGCATCCCTTCTTGCGAGAGTATATCTACCATTTCCTTGGCCACGGCAGGCGCTGCGCAGATGCCGGGAAAACCAATACTTGCGTTGATAAAGCCGGGGACCCACCTTGAAACTCCAACAGAACACTCGTGCCATCCAACCTCAAAATTCCGAAACATTATAAAACCGACCCACGAATTGATTATGTCTTTTTCCGATATGGCTGGCACCAGCTCTTGTGCGTGCTTTAGTGCAGCATCAGCCATTTTTTTGTCGGTAGAATGATCGTGTATCTTGCCCAGTCGTTGAGAACCGGGGGAGATACCAAAAAACAAATTTCCGTACACGGTGGGGTTTACAGTCCCGTTCTCGTTAGTAAAGACCATGTGGTTTATTAAATCTCCTACTTTTTTATCCAGTACACCTTTGTAGGATTTAAGCGGATAAAGCGCAAAATCATCGGCGTCAACCATTTGAGCTATTTTTACCACGTACTCTCCTGCTGCATTAATGATATAGCGGCATTTCATGGTGCCGCGGTTTGTTTGAACCTCAAAATAATCGATTTCTTTTTTTATGTCCTTAACCTCGGTTTCCAGCATAATATTTATCCCGTTTTCAGCAGCGTTTTCTGCCAGAGCAATAGTCAACCTTACCGGATCTATTACTGAAATGTTGGGATCATAGACAGCCCCTATGAAATCCATGTTTAAATTGGGCTCCCACTTTCGGAGTGTTTCTTTATCAATAAACTGCAGCGGTTCAACTTCAGGCAAGTGATGCCCCTTCCATTCACCAAACCTACGGAGCATTTTGCCCGGGTGCCTCATACCCTCTCGATTTTTTACCGGCATTAATGAGCCAATTTTTTTTAATGGCACATCCAGCTCTTCACACAACGGTTCTATTAATGTCATTCCCGCCCATACCAGGCGGCTGTTGTGATATTCTGGCCTGAACTCAAGCACGTTAGAACCCTGTTTTACAATAGTTGAACTGCTCTTGGAAATTTCCTGACCAAAATCTACCCCCTTTTCTACCAGGGTCACATCTGCCCGGTACCTGGAGAGTTCTCTGGCTATTGCAGTACCGGCAATTCCCCCACCGATAATCAACACTTCGGTTTCATATGACATATTTTACCTCCTATAGCAGGTTGGCTCCACCTGAACAAGTTATATTAAGTTATAATATTAATGTTGTTTGATTTGCCGAAGATTAAAAAATTAGCTCGCCAACTAAAATGGAGATGATCCTCATTTAACAACTGGCCAGTTTCAGCCCCAGCTGGCAAGCATCCTCAAGAATACGTCGGCTCTTTTTTGCAGCCTCCTGGTGGCTGTTGGTGTGTACAATGCGCCTTGCTTCCTGCATACCCAGTCCACTCCCCATCATACCAGCCAACCACCGAATAGATCGGTGATACTGGTCTGAGTCGGCAGCACCCTGGGATATTACTAAGCCATAGCTTTTGCCGGTAGGCACAGCGGAATCGTAACCACCGCTTTCCCGGCTTATGTAAAGGGAATAACAGCGGTCTACAAGTAGTTTCATCTGTCCGGCAATACGGTACATATAAATTGGTGTCCCCAGCAGCAGCCCGTCACAAGTCTTTATAGCCTCCAGGTATGGGCTCAGTTCATCTTTTTGCGCACAAACTCCCGGGTTGTCCCGGCAACTTAGGCACCCACTGCATCCCTTCATATTAATGTGGTGCAGGTTAACCTCGGTAGTTTCCGCACCTTTAGAAGCGGCTCCTTCCAGGACGGATTTAATAATTCGCGAGGTATTGCCTTCTCTGCGTGGGCTCCCGTTAAAAGCAAGTACGTGCATGGTATGCTTTCCTCCTTTTTATAAAATACAATATCATGCAGCTGGATTAATTTAACATTTTGCCGACAGGGAAGTGGAAGAGGAGGTCCTGCAGGAGATGCTACAGGACCTCCACATAGGCATAATTGTGTTTGAAGTATATTTTATTTTAAGCCTCTTTTCTTTTTTTCTTCTTCTACCAGTTCCCGTCTCAGAATTTTACCCACGGTGCTCTTGGGCAGTTCCTGGCGAAATTCCATTTCCCTCGGTATTTTATATTTAGCCAGCTTATCTTGCATAAAATTTAGTATTTCTTTTTCGGTTGCTGTCTCACCTTCGTTTAAAACAATATACGCTTTTAGTATTTCCCCGTAATAATCATCGTGGATTCCTGCTGTAACCGCTTCTAAAACCTTAGGATGTTCAAACAGGACTTCGTCTACTTCCCGTGGGTATACGTTGTATCCCCCGGTTAATACCATGTCTTTTTTGCGGTCTACTATATAAAAATAGCCATCTTCATCCATTTTGGCAATATCGCCCGTGTAAAGCCACCCATCCCGAAGGGTTTTGGCAGTTTCCTCGGGACGGTTCCAGTAACCTTTCATTACCTGGGGGCCCTTGATGATAAGCTCTCCTTCTTCTCCAACAGGCATTTCACTGGATCCCGTTTCTGTATCTACTATTTTGCAATCGGTGTCAGGAAAGGGCACTCCTACACTGCCGTGTTTTCGTATTCCGCTGAAGGGGTTGCAGTGAGTGGTAGGAGAGGCTTCAGATAACCCGTAACCCTCCAGAATTTTGGAGCCGGTTTTACTTTCAAATTTCTTCATGGCTTCTACGGGCATGGGGGCTGCTCCACTGTTGCAAACTTCTACAGCGTCGATACCGTATTTGTCCGCGTCGGGGTGGGAAAGTATGGCCGTATACATGGTGGGTACTGCCGGGAAAAGAGTGGGGCGATACTTGTTAATCATATCCAGGACCATTTCCACATCAAATTGGTGTATCAGCACCTGACCGGAAGGTATAGCCAGGCCGGTGTTCATACAGCTGGTCATGCCGTAAGAGTGGAACAAAGGCAGAACAGCTACCCCGTATCTTTGCTCCACCCCGTTCTGGAAAAATTCTTCGATTTTTTCTTTAAACCATTCCTTGGACTGTACCACATTGCTTATAAGGTTGTAGTGGGTTAGCATTGCTGCCTTGGGCATTCCCGTAGTGCCTCCTGTGTACTGAAAGACAGCCACGTCTTCCCTGGGGCTTATATCCGCTCCAGGTGTTTCCGGTGGATATTGCTGTAAAAGATCTTCAAACCAGTAGTTTTCCCCTTCTACTTCTTTTCCCAGCAGGCGGGTTACAATAACTTTATTTACCTGGACCTTTTCTCTTACCTGCTGAAAAGAGTTGAATATTGCATCGGCACTAACGTACGCGGTGGCCCCGGAATCGATTAATATAAATTCCACCTCCCGTGGTGTGTACAAGGGATTCATTTGAACTACTACTACCCCGAGTTTCATGCAGGCATAGTATGTGTAGACATACTGGGGGCAGTTGGGGAGCATCAGGGCTAGGCGGTCTCCTTTTTTGAAGCCCAGGTCACTTAGAGCGGCCGCCATCCGGTTTATATTCTGCTGCATCTCCCGATACGTGATTTCGTTTCCCATAAAGACCAGGGCTATCAGTTCCGGGTACTCCTTGCAGTATTCGTTAATGTAATCATAAAGACTTACTTCCGGGTAATCCAGGTTCCACCGAACCGGGTAGTTTTTTAGCCACGGTCTGTCACTCATCAGATTTCCTCCTTTATCTTTATAATTTAAAATATTGTTAATAAAATAAATTTTCAATATAATATTCAAAAACTCCTTTTTTTATTTTATATTTTTTTAAAATCAATTTTAGAATATTAAAATCTGATTGGCTTCCTTAAGTTTATCATTGACAATATGATATAAATTTTATAAAATTCAGAAAAGTATAATAATAACTATTACAGCATATTAATAAAAATAAAGCTTAATTA
>CAYODA010000107.1:0-7233 GCA_964402625.1 uncultured Syntrophomonadaceae bacterium
TTATCCTTCTTTTTATAAAACCCGGTTTTTCTTTTTCCTCTCGCTCGAAGATGATGAAACCCGGGTAGGGGCAAATTGTAAATTAAAAATAAACTCTAAAAAATAGACAGGTGGAGATTATTGCTCTTGTTTGTACGGTAATTCCGTGTTAAAATAACTCCATGTAAAATAAAATACGGACGTACCTCATCTCGCCGAGGTGAGGTAGAGGAGCGGCAGGTCAAGAGTACTCCGGAGGAGGAACGGGTTTACCGTAGAATCTGGAGGAAAGGGAGTGCCGCCGAAGCCTTTAAACTGCCCGGGTTTAGAGGCTGGTCCGCTTACGGCGAACAGCCGTCGGACTGTCACCGGAGCCATTTCGCCCGGGTTCCGGTGGGGCGCTATCTCGCATGAGGGCGGGAGAGGTTTCGTAGCTGTGTGCGGCTAACGGAACGTTGGCCGTTTTTTAATTTAAAGGGTTATCAGGGTTATTAACGGGAAAGTAGAATTATTTCTGGTTTGACGCAATTTGATTAATCCAGGTTAGGAGGGAGCACATGTTTTTAAAAGAAGTAGTGGACTTGAACAGCGATAATCACCTGGAAATGCTCGGTTGGGATCTGGTTGATGTGGCCCGTCGTCACGGGACTCCTCTTTACGTTTATAACGAGGAGTATATGCGGCGCCAGTGCCGACGCTACCGTGACACTTTGCAGGAAAACTATGCCGGGGAAGGATGTGTTATTTACGCCGGGAAGGCTTTTTTGAGCCTGGCAATGTGCCGCCTGGTCCAGGAAGAGGGCCTCTATCTGGATGCGGTCTCCGGAGGCGAGATGGCTGCTGCCCTGCAGGCGGGTTTTCCACCGGAAAAAATCTACCTGCACGGCAACAACAAGACGCCGGAAGAAATAGATATGGCCCTGGAAAACAGTGTGGGATGCATAGTGGTGGACAGTTTTATGGAGCTGGAAAACCTTGCCCGTGCCGCCGGGGAAAAAGGCGTTAAGGTGAATATAATGATACGCGTTAAGCCGGGAGTGACCGGTGCTACACATAAGTACATCCAGACGGGACAGGTGGATTCCAAGTTCGGTCTGGGACTCGCTGGAGGCGAAGCCATGGAAGCGGTAAAACAGGCCATAGAGCAGCCTTCCTTGCAACTGCGCGGCCTGCACTGCCATATCGGCTCCCAGATCAAAACCCCGGAATCTCACCGGCTGACCGCGGAAACCATGATTGAGTTTATGAAAGAGATCCAGGAAAACTGCGGGATAGAACTGGAAGAACTTAACCTGGGTGGAGGACTGGGAATAAGGCACACTTCTTCCGACAGTGTGGTGCCGGTAGAAGAATTTGTGGGAGAGCTGGCCGGTGCCGTGGAGCAGAAGTGCAGAGAACAGGACTTGAAACTCCCCCGGCTCTCCGTGGAACCCGGCCGCTCTATAGCAGGTGAAGCCGGTATTACTCTCTATACCGTGGGAACCATCAAAGATATCCCGGGGACGCGCACTTATGTTTCCGTAGATGGAGGGATGATGGACAATTTACGCCAGGCCCTTTACGAGGCGGAATACGAAGCAATGCTGGTCAACCGGGCCGGTGAAGAAAAAGACAGCGTGGTAACTGTAGCGGGCAAGGCCTGCGAATCGGGAGACATACTGATACGTGACTGCAGCATGCCGCGCCCCCAAAAGGGTGATATCATGGCTGTTTTTAGTACCGGAGCCTACCACTACTCCATGTACAGCTGGTATAACCGTGTGCCGTGCCCTGAAGTAGTTTTTGTGCGCCGGGAAGGTATAGAAGTGGTAGCCCGGAGAGAAACCTGCGAGGATATGTCAAGGCTGGAGCTAATTCCTCCGCACATGAAAGGTGCCAGCGGTATAGGAGGTAGATAGTAGTGAATTTTGTTAAAATGCACGGCCTGGGAAACGACTTTATAATAATTGAAGACTTTACCAATTCAGGAAAGGATTATCCCTCCCTGGCCAGGAGAATTTGCCAGCGCCGCTGGTCGATAGGAGCGGATGGGCTGGTGGTTTTACAGAATGATGAGCAGGCCGATTTCCGTATGCGTATATTTAACCCGGACGGGGGGGAGGCGGAAATGTGTGGAAACGCCCTACGCTGTGTTGCCAGGAGATTCGGGGAGCAGGAAAACAGGCAGGAGGTAACCGTAAAGACACAGGATTCCTTAAAAAAAACCCGGATTCTGGGAGAAGGTTGGGTGCAGGTTAACATGGGAGCGCCCGTGCTGGAGAGCAAAGATATTCCTGTAGCCGGGGAAGAGCGTCTGGTAGTCGGGGAAAAAGTAAAAGTAGAAGAAAAAACTTGGCTGAACTTTACCGCGGTAAGCATGGGAAATCCCCACTGCGTGATTTTTGTAGAAAACCTGGAAGAAGTTCCTCTTGCACGCTGGGGCAGCTTTTTGGAATGGCATGAGCTGTTTCCCAGCGGCGTGAATGTAGAATTCGTGGAAAAAGTGAACCAGGGTAGGGTTAAAGTTAAGGTTTGGGAACGAGGAGCAGGTGAGACGCTGGCCTGCGGAACAGGTGCCTGTGCAGTTGCCGTGGCTGGTATTGAACAGGGTGTATTGAATGAAATGGTGGAAGTGGAACTCCCCGGAGGCCCTCTGCGCATACACTGGAGTCCGGGAAGCGAAGTTTATATGGAAGGTCCAGCGGAAGAAGTCTTTCGCGGGGAAATATCTCAAAATTAATCTGTCCTGAAGGTAAGAGTCACCGGTAGTTTTTTAAAACAATATAATAAGTAACCACAGGAGGTGGCGTTCATGGTAAAAGAATATAATGTGGCAGTTGTAGGAGCTACTGGAATGGTAGGGCAGGCAATGGCACGTCTGCTGCATGAAAGGAATTTTCCTTTTAAAAACCTGAAACTCCTAGCTTCTTCCCGCTCTGCTGACAGCACGGTTAAAGTAGGGGACCGTGAATACAAGATAGAGGAAACCCGCCCGGAGGCTTTTGAAGGGGTAGATCTGGCGTTTTTTAGCGTAGAAGGGGACTTGAGCAAGGAGCTGGCCCCGGAAGCGGCCAAGCGAGGTGCCGTAGTTATTGATAACAGCAGTGCTTTTCGCCTGGATGAAGAAGTACCGCTGGTAGTTCCCGAGGTAAACCCGGATGACGCCCGGCAGCACAAGGGCATAATTGCTAACCCTAATTGTTCCACCATACAAATGGTGGTTGCCCTGCAGCCCCTGCACCGTGAAGCCGGCATCAAGAGGGTGGTAGTTTCTACTTACCAGGCGGTTTCCGGTTCCGGAAAGGATGCCATGGATGAGCTGGCCGACCAGAGCCGGGCGATCCTGGAAGGTAAAGAAGAATTAAAGAAGGAGTGCATCCCGCACAAGGGAGCAGCCAGGCAGCACCAGATTGCCTTTAACGTGGTGCCCCAGCTGGATGTTTTTCAGGATAATGGCTATTCCAAGGAAGAGATGAAGATGGTAAATGAGACAAGGAAGATAATGGGCATTCCCGGTTTTCCTGTGTCAGTTACCACGGTACGGGTGCCGGTAATGAACGGCCATGCGGAGGCGGTAAATTTGGAGTTCTCCAAAGAAATCACCCCGGACCGTGCCCGGGAGGTTTTAGGCCAGTCTCCGGGAGTTATAGTAATGGACGATTTGAGTAACCTGACCTATCCCATGCCGGCGGATATAAGCGGAAAAGACGAAGTTTACGTGGGAAGGATACGCCGGGACGACACGGTTCAGCACGGGTTAAACCTGTGGGTAGTAGCCGACAACCTGCGCAAAGGTGCGGCAACCAATTCGATACAGATTGCAGAACTTTTTATATAAGACTTTTAATGGGGGAGGAAAGACCGTGAATATTGTAGTGCAGAAATACGGGGGAACTTCAGTAGCCACGCCCGAGCTGCGCCAGGTAGTGGTGAGCCGGGTACAGGAGGCCATGCAGAAGGGCTACCGTCCCGTGTTGGTGGTCTCTGCCATGGGACGGGCGGGAGAACCATACGCCACGGATACACTTAAATCTCTGGTGGAAGAGGTATATCCGGAAGCGCCATTGCGGGAACTGGATATGATCATGCAGTGTGGGGAAATAATATCCGCTTCGGTACTGGTAGCCCATCTTTTAAACCACGGGATTAAAGCCCGTACTTTTACCGGACCCCAGGCCGGCCTGGTTACCGACGGAAATTACAGCGCTGCCCAGGTGGTTGACTGCAGGACCGGCAAGCTGCAGCAGTGCCTGGAAGCAGGGGAAGTTGCCGTGGTTGCCGGCTTCCAGGGAGCTAGCGAGGATGATGAGATAAACACCCTGGGAAGAGGTGGAAGTGATACCACGGCGGTAATCCTGGGAACCGCCCTGGGTGCAGACCAGGTAGAGATTTACACGGATGTAGACGGGATTGCCACGGCGGATCCCCGCATCATTGAAGAAGCCCGAACTATAGAAAAGCTGACTTACAGTGAAGTCTGCCAGATGGCTTACGAAGGTGCCAAGGTAATACATCCCTTTGCCGTGGAAGTAGCCATGAAGAACCGACAGCCCGTGGTAGTAAAGAATATTTATCATCAAGGACAGGGAACGGTGATAGCTTCGGAAGGAGATATGGGTAAAAAAGATTACCGTGTCCAGCCGGATCGCGCAGTTACCGCCATTGCTCATACCACCGGACTTGCCCAGATAATGGTTGAACTTTCCGAGCCTGATACGCGTCTGGAGCTGGAAATGTTTCAAGAAGTAGCCGAGGCCGGAGTAAGTGTAGACCTGATCAGCGTGTTCCCTACCCTGAAGTTTTTTACCGTGGAGGAAGATAAACTGGAAAAGACGGAAGAAGTCCTGCAGCGCCTGGGCCTTAATTTTCGCACGGAAAAAGGATGCGCAAAAGTTTCCGTCATCGGCGTGGGCATGCGAAACATCCCCGGGGTGATGGCCCAGGTAGTAAAAGCGCTTAAAGAGAAAAACATAGAAATACTGCAGACGGCCGATTCCAATATAACTATTTCCCTGCTGATTAGCGAGGAAAACATGGCAGAAGCTATCCGTACCCTTCACGAGCATTTTGACCTGGAAAAAGCGGGAGAAGAGGCGCTGAACTAAAAGGGCCTGTACAGGTCTCTGTTTACTTTTACGGCGTTGGAATTTTAATGTTTCACTAAAATTATCTCCTCTATAAATGTTTAGACATTCTTCATGTCTAAACCTTTTTTATGTCTATTTTTTCAGAACACTTTTATGGTGACAATATAAAAAAACGATCACAGAGTCTAAAAGAGTTATTATTGACAGTTTTAGGCCAGAAAGATATAATAAATGCACATAGTAAAAAAGATTTTCGCATTATGAAAAACCGAATGCTAGCTGCTACATTTTGAAGGGATGGTGCTACATGGATAAAGGAGGGTTGCTTTACGAAGGTAAGGCGAAGAAGATTTATGCCACTACCATCCAGGAGCATGTATTGGTGAAATTCAAAGATGATGCAACGGGTAGAATCTTTCTATTAAAGATAATGAAAAAGCCAGGGAAATTTTATATTACGAAAATTATTTCCGTAAAAATTGATTAGAATTATATGTTATAAAATTAATTTGCTTCGGAAGAAGAAAGACGGAGATGGAAATTAAAGGAGTTAAATTCCGTTATCCAGTTTTTCTGTAAGAAGTGGGTTTGGAAGGAGTCCGGGTAGAAAATCAGGCGGGCGAAAAAGAATTTATTTCCGCCGGTACCGTGTTGGCTTTTATTAATGAAAAGCCCCGGTTGGATTTTTTGCCACACTCCCTAGATGGGTAGAGGTTATCGAATTATTATAAAGGAGATGGTGCAGGTGCCAATAAGCAAAGATGATGTTATTAGGATGGCGGAGGAGAATAATGTAAAGTTTGTTCGGCTGCAATTTACGGACATTTTTGGAGTGCAGAAAAATGTGGCGGTTCCGGTGGAACAGCTTCCCAAAGCCCTGGAGGGAGAGATGCAGTTCGATGGTTCTTCTATCGAAGGTTTCGTACGCATAGAAGAATCCGATATGAACCTGATGCCGGATCCGGAGACATTTGTTTTGTTTCCATGGAAACCCAAAGACGGGGCTGTAGCCAGGTTGATTTGCGACGTTTATAACCCGGATGGAACGCCTTTTGCCGGATGCCCGCGCAGTCAGTTGAAGCGGGTTCTGGAAGAAGCTAAGAATATGGGATATACCATGAATGCCGGACCGGAAGCGGAATTTTTTCTATTCCATGTGGATGCAGAAGGACGACCTACCCTTACTACCCATGACCAGGCGGGGTATTTTGATCTGGCTCCCTCCGATCTAGGGGAAAACGCCAGGAGAGACATGGTACTTACTTTAACGGAAATGGGTTTTGAAATTGAAGCCTCGCACCATGAAGTGGCTCCGGGTCAGCATGAAATAGATTTCAAGTATAACGATGCCTTGGCTACCGCCGACAATTTAATAACTTTCCGCTCTGTAGTGCGCACTATAGCTCAAAGACACGGGCTGCACGCCAGCTTTATGCCCAAGCCTATATTTGGTATAAACGGTTCCGGAATGCATACTCATCAGTCTCTTTTCCGGGGAGACCAGAATGCTTTTAACGATCCAAATGGGGAATTTGGGCTCTCCTCTACGGCTATGCACTATATCGCCGGGATTCTGGAGCATTCTCCGGCTATAACTGCGGTGGCCAATCCTACGGTTAACTCTTACAAGAGGCTGGTTCCCGGATATGAGGCCCCGGTGTATATAGCCTGGTCTCAAAGGAACCGCAGTCCCCTGGTGAGAATACCCGCCCGACGGGGACAAAGTACCCGGATGGAGTTAAGGAGTCCCGATCCTACCGCCAATCCCTACCTGGCTCTGGCGGTTATGCTCAAGGCTGGCCTGGACGGCATCAGGAAAAACATGGAGCCTTCTGCTTCGGAAGAACGCAACATATACGAAATGACAGTTCAGGAAAGGAAAGAGAGAAGTATTGGTACTCTGCCGTCAAGCCTGGAAGAAGCCCTGCTTGCATTAAAAAATAACCCGGTAATCCTGGAGGCGCTGGGAGAGCATATCTGGAAGCGCTTTTGGGATGCCAAGATGATGGAGTGGGAGGATTTCCGAATAACCGTACACCCCTGGGAAGTGGAGAAATACCTGAACCGCTTTTAGTTTAGCAGAAAAAGATTTCATGTTATGGAAAAAATGTATTGTTTTTCACGGCTGCAGGTGCTATAATTTAAAATAAGTGTAACTACTCAGGCCAAGTAAAATTAAGTTAAGAGC
>CAYODA010000108.1:0-7152 GCA_964402625.1 uncultured Syntrophomonadaceae bacterium
TGTCTCAGGTCTCGGCGGCCGGAATCCGTTCCGGCCGGCCCGCCTCCACAGCCTCACTTCGCCAAGCTTTGCTAAATCTCCCTCTAATGTCGGTCGCCGGCAAAACACAACAACCCTACGTTAGTTCTGAAAACATTTTCATCTTTCTAGTGGTGGCGCTGCGGCAGCAGCGCCGGGGTGACTACTCAGACATCCACTGCTGTGCCAGGGGGACGGTTCCATCGTCTTCCCGGTTAAGGTGCGGGGACACACCTCCTTCGGAGGAATGTCCCCATCTGTCTCCGCTTCGCTCCGGTGACGCTCGAACCGTCCCCGCAGGCACAGCCTGCCTCTTAACTTACCTTTACTTGGCCTGAGTAGTTACCATTTATTTTTGTTTCCATACCAAAACCCCGGGATGTTATAATACATTTATACGGGGTTTTAGTTAGTTTATTGTACAAAAAATCTCCCCTTTTGAATACAAGGAGTTTTTTATATGAAAAAGTACGTTAACCACGTTTTAAAAATAGTAAGCACCCTGGAAGTTATACTGGCTGGCATAATTGTAGTAGCGGTTATAGTAAACGGCGTAGCCCTGGTTGCAGATGCGTATACGGATATTACCGACGGTTCCCTGGTTTTCCTGGAAGATTTTATCTCGGATATACTCCTGCTGGTAATCGGGCTGGAGCTTGCCATAGTGCTTATCCGACATACTCCCGAAAGTGTGCTGCAGGTCATGATTTTTGCAGTTGCCCGAAAAACACTTATCTACACGGATGACGCCTATGAGATAGCCCTTGGAGTTATTGCCCTGGGGGGATTATACGCCATAAGGAAGTACCTCTGCAGCCCGCATGAAAATAACACCAGCTGTTAAAGGAACTTCATTTCCTGGCACACCTTCCTGGCATACATATAGCCCTCCCTGAAAGCCGCCCGATCACCTCATTCCCGGTGTTAATAGTATACCGTTACCTTGTTTCTTCCGGCCCCTTTGGATATGTACATGGCACTGTCAACTGCATTGATTAACGCTTCCACGGTAGTAGCGTGATGGGGATAGGAAGCAACTCCCATGCTTACGGTAACACCCAGCTTGTTTTCCCCGTCAATGATTTTGACTTCTTCTACCTTCTTCCTTATTTTTTCTGCAAACTTCCTGGCACCTTCAGTATCGGTTTCAGGTAACATGAAAATAAACTCTTCGCCCCCATAGCGGGCCAGCACATCCGCACCCCGCGAATTTGCCTTAACCACTTCAGCAATTTTTACCAGCAGGCGGTCCCCGGCCTGGTGGCCGTACACGTTATTAAGCTTACGTAAACGATCAATATCCATCATGACCAGTGAAAAGCCGTGCTGGTAGCGAAGTGAACGCTCCATCTCGTTTTGCAGGAGAAGCTTGAAGTGCTTGAGGGAGTAAAGCCCGGTCAGGTCGTCGGTTACGGCCTGCTCGTACAGGCGGGCATTTTCTATAGATACCGCCGCCTGGCCCATAATAACCTCCAGTACTTCCAGGTCCTCTGCAGTAAACACGCCGGTAGTCAGGTTGTTGACCAGGTAGCAAACTCCTTTGACCCTGTTGCCGTACTTTATGGGAACACAGAGTACCGATTTAAGGCCGCATTCTTTAACATTGTCAAAGTAAGCGTATCTTTCGTCCTCGGCTGCATTGGTTGATAAAACAGGCTGCTCCTTAGAAGCCGCTTCCCGTACCAATTGACTGGAAACCAGAGAGTCACTTCCTTCATCATCTGCCATGCTTTTTCTGGCACACACTTCCATGCGTCCGGTTTTCTCATTTTGTAAAACCAGATATCCCGCCTGGGCACCGGTTACTTCAATGGCAACAGAAATTACTTTGTCCAGGAGTTCATTTAGCTCCAAAACCGAGCTAATTTCCCGGCTGACCTCGATAATTGACATCATTCTCCGGGCCTGGCTCAGCTCCCGGGTATATCTCTCTTCCCGGGGGTCACCCGTCATTTTCTCTTCCAGCAAGGAAAACAGCCTGCTTTCGTAACCCCTGGCGCCTAAATCTTTAAAAATCCGGTACGCTTCTTTCAGCATCTCCCGAGAATCATCCAGGTACTCCATCTCTTTTAAAAAGAGACCGCAGTGATATAAAACCCTTCCCTGGTCGAATTTCCTGTTAAATCTTTTGCTGTGCTCCAGGGCAAGGCGGAACATCTTTTGGGCTTTCCGGTACTTTCCGCGAAAGCAGGCTTCCCTGGCAGTACAGCGCAGAGCTGACCCGCGATAAGTAGGTAGTTTTCTGGTGATAAACAGGGCTTTTTGCCTGGTATTTTTTATTTTCCCAAGGTACTTTTCTTTTTCTTTGCGGGTCAAATATTCCCGGTTTAGAAGATAATACTCCAGGTAAGCCTCCAGGAGCACCACGTAAACTTTGCTGGAATACTGGGGCACCAGCCTCATGGAATCTGCCAGACGGCAGGCTTCTTGCAAGAGTTCAATGGACCGGTTTACCTCTCCTTTCTCCAGTCTGCACATCCCCGTTGCTACCAGGGCTGCCACGTAAGAAAGCCACTCTCCCGCCCGGTAGGTTAAATCAAGGGCTTCTTCCCCGCATCTCAGGGCGCTTTCCAAATCACCGGTTTCCCGGTAATAATGGGCCTCGTATATATAAATAACCCGGCGGGCACTGTTATTGTCGTGGCGCACAACAAAATCCAGGTAACGCTCCATGGTTTCTTTCATGCGAGAATAATCACTTAAGAAAAGGTAAGATTGCACCATCCCGTTAAGACTAAAGCCAACTTCCTTAAAATCACCTATATGCTCCAGCATCTCCACGCTTTCCTGGAAATAATTTATACTCTTTTCATAGTCTCCTTTCCACTGGTACAGGTAACCCATGTTCTGGTAATAAAGAGCTATCCCCGGCTTGTCGCCAAGTTTAACTTTGATCTTCATGCTCTTGTTTAAATACTTTTCAGCCTGACCATAAAAAGCAAAGTTCATCAAAACATTGGCATAGGCATCCATGCCTGTAGATTTCTCCCGGGAGAGACCCAGCCTGGCTTCCGCCAGGTTGAGCATGCGGATGGTATTGTACACGTACATGGTCAAGTCATTCAGCATGTACGACCAGCCCAGGGTTTTTAAAAAAGAAAATTCCTGCTGGTATTCTCCTCCCTTCTCGCCGGGTTTTTTACTGTCATAATAGTATTCAAATACCCGGTGCCACCCCCTGACTGCCAGTTCTTTTAAAAGTGCTTTATTTATTTCCAGCCGGTTAAGCGGTAGTTTCTCTCCTAACAACTCCAATCCTAATATCGCGGTTTTTTCGCAGTTAGACCATTCTCCTTTATACAAGTAAACCCTGGCAAGATTTTGATAGGTTCTTATTTTTAACATTTTATTTCCCCGGGTAAAATTCAACATACGGGTAAATACTTCAATTGCAGCTTCGTTGTCTCCCTGGGAAAGGTATATTTCACCCCTGCACTCCATGGCGTCTAACCAGTTAGAAGTTCCCTGGAAACCCTTCTCTTCCATTATGTCTACAGTTTTTCTCAAATAAGCCAGGGCTTCTTCCAGGGCATAAGTTTCCCTGGCTTTATAACCGGCCAGGTAATTATAAAAAGCCGCCTTTTCTTTTATCCCGGCTTCTGTGTAATGATGTGCTATCTCGTAGAGTTTCATTTCCATGGAGTAAGAGTCATCTCGCTCCAGGAGCTCTGCCAGCTGGAAATGCATTTCTTTTCGACAATCCTCAGAAACTTTCTGATAAAACACTTCCCTCAGGCGGTCATGGGCAAAAATCATCCCGCTTTTTTCCCGGCCGTACTGTTTTAAAAACTGCTTTTTTACCAGCCCCTCTATTATGTTATAAAATTGCGCTTCCTCAATATTTAACAGCCTGGATAAAATATTTAAATCAATATACCTTATGAAAAGCGAGGCACCGGCAAGAAGTTCCTGTTCTTTTTGCGAAAGATAAGATATCTTCTCCATGAGAACATCCACCAGGCCAGCTTTTATCTGCATCTGTTCCATGCCTTCTTGCCTTATTACCCAGCCCTGGGAAGTATTCTCCACCAGTCCCTTTTCCACCATCTGTTTCAACAGTTCCAGGGCAAACAAGGGATTTCCTTCTGTTAAAGACATTAGAAACGAAGAAAGTTCGCTTACCCTTTCCGGGTGGTCTCCCATTACCCGGGAAATGTAACTTTTCATTTCTTCCTGTGCAAACAGCAAAAGCTTGATTTCTTTATAAGAAACCTTTTTATGCCCGGCCTCTTCCAGCAGCAGGTTGATACGGTCTGTTTCTTCTAAATTATCATCGCGGGAGACTACCAGCAAAACTACCGGGTAGTGGTTTACCCGGCTCATGAGCTCTTTAAGTACTTCCACGGTTCCTTCATCGGCCCACTGGAAGTTTTCAACTGCCAGCACCAGGGGAAAATTTTTCTCCCCCAGGGCCAAAAGAAAACTGCTTGCCACTATATGAAAGCGCCTGCTTTCCCGGGAGGGTTCCAGCGTTACCAGCGGAGGTGCCTCTTCCAGCAGGTCTTCAATTTCCCGGTTGAGCTGATAAAGCACTCTTCCCAGCTTTCCCACGGCTTCCTGAACCCTTTTTTTGTTTTTATGCTTCTGTTCTAAAGGGTACCTGTAATAATAATAGAAGAACTCTTCCACGGCACTTTTAACGGGGCTGTAGGGGTAGCTGTCTTCATCGGAAAGACAACTACCCTCCAGGAATATTCCCCGGTTGGCCATGATGTAATCGCGCAGCTCTTCTATTAACCTGGTCTTACCGGCACCGGCCTCCCCTTTCACAAAACAAATACTACCTTCTCCCTGTTTTGCGGAAAGGAAAGCCTGCTTTAGCTGTTTTAATTCAAACTCCCGGTTGACCAGGGTAGTCTTCAGGTTTAACCGGTGCAGCCTGTCACCCGAGCCCGGCCAAAAATCTTCTTCTCCCCGGCGGTACTTTTCCAGGTCACTAAGTAGCCCTGAGGCCGATTGGTACCTTCTTTCCGGTTCTTTATCCAGGAGCTTAATTATAATCTTGTCCAGCGCTGGCTCTACTTCCGGATTCAAACTTGAAGGAGGCGGGGGAACTTTAGCTATGTGCTGGTGTATAATAGAAACAAGGTTGTCACTGTAATAAGGAAGAATCCCTGTAAAAAGGCGATAAAACACCACACCCAGGGAGTACAGGTCACTGCGTTCATCGGTAATCCTTTTTATTGCCCCGCTCTGTTCCGGGGACATATAACTCAAAGATTCCGCTACCCCTTCTGCGTCCTCCATGGAAAACTCTTTGAGACGGGCTACCCCGAAATCAGTTACCTTTGTATTTAAGGAGAATGGAGTTCCGGTATCCCTTTCTATAAAAATATTTTCCGGATTTAAATCCCGGTGGATCACGCCTGCTTTATGTACCTGTTCCAGGGTTTTCGCCACCTGCGCTACTATTTCCAGGGAAGCCTCCAGGCTCAAATACCGGTTGTATTCCATAAACTGCTGTAAGTTTTCCCCTTCCAGCAGTTCCATTGCCATATAAAAGAATCCTTCTGCTTCGCCTATTTCGTATATCCTGACTATCCCCGGAATTTTAAGACGAGAAACCGTTGCAGCCTCGTTCCGGAAACGAAGAAAATCCTCCCTGGCAGAAGAGGTAGCCTCTCTTTTGAATGCTTTTAAAACTACATCTTTACCCTCTTCCAGGTCACGGGCCAGGTAGACATAACTCATTTTTCCTTCACCGATTTTTTCTATGAGGCCATACCTTTCATCTAAAACATCAGGGACAGTTTTCATGTGGCACCTTTTTTTAACATAATATAGTATCTACTTGTATCATCATACTAATTTATTTGATAATTGTAAATAATAATGTTATTTAGTTGGGGTGACCTGGGGATACAGTTTTTCGCCCAGGAAAGAAACCATTTTGTCCAGGGGACTTTCCTCATGGTGAACCAGCATCTTGGATGCCCGGTTGATAGCGCCGACGTAATTTTTAAACCCGAGAGTGACCTTGGAAAGGTTATGGGTTTATATAACACCTAAATTTGTAAAGCCAGCCGGCCCCCCTGAGAAATGGCATCCGAAGCTTTTCCTGGCTCAAGAGCATCTCCTATCCGGTGCATCTCTTCCACCGCCCCTTGAAGTTGCTCTTCCAGCTCTGAGACCGGTTCCACTCCCAGGGCCAGGACTACACTGCGGTAACCTTCCAGTTTCTCTTCCCGGTCTCCTGACTGTACTACCGCCCCGTCTTCTGTGATACTCTTGATTTCTGCGCCGGTAATTATATTAACCCGCCTGCTGCGCAGCCTCTCCATCAGGAAATACTTCACTGCTTCTTCCACGTCCCCGGCTACCCTGGAAAGTGCTTCCACCAGGGTTACCCGGCAGCCCCGCTCGGCCAGGTAATCGGCGGTTTCACACCCGACCATACCACCCCCGGCCACCAGGACGTTACCTTTTAGCTGCGCCCTGCCGCTCAGCACTTCCACGGCACTTACCACGTGTTCACCTTCTACTCCTTCAATCCCGGGAACCAGCGGTTTCCCACCGGTAGCCAGTATAACTACATCCGGGGCTTCTTCACTGATTTTCTCTTTCGTGGCTGGCTCGCCGCACCTGAAGGAAACTCCTTCTTTTTTAGCCCGGTATATAAAGTAATTAACGGCCTTGGAGATCTCGTGCTTGGTAGGGGGTACGGCTGCTATCTTGAATTGCCCACCGGGCTGGCTTTCCTTTTCAAAGAGCACCACCCGGTGTCCCCGGGCTGCGGCTACCCAGGCAGCTTCCAGGCCGGCAGGGCCGCCCCCAACTACCACTACTTTTTTACTTTCACTGGCTGGCTCCAGCTTCATTTCCGCTTCCTTGCCGCAGAAGGGATTTACTACACAGGAAACCGGCTTTACCTGCATGACCCTTTCTATGCACCTCTGGGTACAGGAAAGGCACGGCACTATATCCTCCTGTCTGTCCCCGGCAACTTTGTTGGGTAATTCCGGATCGGCCAGGGACTGCCTCCCCCAGGCAGTCAGGTCAGTTTTCCCCGCACTTATGGCCTCTTCAGCCAGCATGGGATGATTTATTCTTCCCACGGTTATAACGGGTACGGAGACAGTCTTTTTTATCTCCTCTCCCGCGGGGAGTAAATGTCCCGGCGGAAGGGCGGGTGGG
>CAYODA010000109.1:0-7124 GCA_964402625.1 uncultured Syntrophomonadaceae bacterium
CACCAGCGACGCTAGAAGCAAACGTATTTTCAGAGTAGACCTCCATGCCCCCACATACGGGGGCACCATCAGAAGGATGAAAATGGTTGTGATCTATTTTCAGTGTAGTAACAAAAATAATTTATAGCGGTAAAAGGAAATTGTCAAACAGGTATGGAATAAGTGTATAATGAAATAAAGGAGGTAAGTGTAAAAGAATAAGTGTAAAGAAAATATTTTGATTTTTGTCTACTTATTTAATAAAAAAATATAAAGGAGGCATTTACGTGGAAGAATCTGTTGGCAAGGAAGAAAGAAACATGGGTGTGCTGGTACATATACTGGCTTTTAGCATGTTTGTTATCCCTCCCGGTTTTGTTCTCGGCCCGCTAATTTTATGGCTTATTAAAAGGGAAGAATCTGCATTTATTGATTATCACGGCAAACAATCTCTTAATTTCCAGATCAGCTGCTTTATATATCTGGTGGTAAGTGCATTACTGATGATTGCTGTGATAGGTTTTATCCTGGTTCCGGCGGTCTTAATCTTCTGGTTTGCGTTTATTATTGTAGCTGCGGTAAAAACCAGCGATGGGGAATATTACCGGTATCCCTTGACGATACCGTTTATAAAATAAGCCCTCTTTTATTAGTAACCAGCATGGGCAAAGATCGGATGGTATTTAAGTTAATAAAGGTATGAAAAAACGCTGATAAAAGCAGAATGTAATATCAGGAGGGGTGAAACCATGGAAGAAATTCTTCCACGGCTGTACCGGATTCAGGTGCCTCTGCCGGGCAGTCCTTTAAAGTCGGTTAATTCGTACGTGATCAAAGGAGAGAACTTCGGTAAAATTGGGGAAGAAGGACGAAATCTAATTATTGACACCGGTATGAACCGGCAGGAATGTAAGGAAGCGCTGGAAGAAGGTTTAAAAGAACTAAACATTGACCTGCACAGAACCGACCTGTTTATTACCCACATGCATGCCGATCATCTGGGTCTGGTCAACGAAGTAGCTACTGAAACTTCGAAAATATACTTTAACTACCCGGATATGCAGTTTATGGTGGAGGATATATGGGATAAAATGGGACAGGTGGCTACCCAGAGCGGCTTTCCCCCGGATGCCCTTTACAAGGCCCTGAAGCGACACCCCGGGAACCGGTACAGTCCCACCAGCGATATCGAATTTACTTTCCTGAAAGAAGGAGATGTTTTAAGAGTTGGCGGATATAAATTTCAATGTTTGGAGACACCCGGCCATACACCTGGAAGCATCTGCCTGTACGAGCCGGAATGGAAAGTAATTATAACCGGGGACCATGTGCTGGGTGATATAACCCCCAATATTTCCATGTGGCTGGATGGACGCGATCCCCTGGGACATTACCTGGACAGCCTGGACAAAATATATGACCTGCCAGTTGAACTGGTTTTGCCCGGCCACCGCCGAATTTTTAGTGATCTGCAGGCAAGAATACGGGAGCTCAAGGAGCATCACCACCAGCGCATAAGAGAAGTTATGGAAATCATTGATGAAAAAGGGATGGATGCTTACCAGATTGCATCTTATATGGACTGGGATATTCAGGCCCGTTCATGGGCAGAATTTCCTGTGGCCCAGCAATGGTTTGCTGCAGGAGAAGCCAGGGCTCACTTGAGGCACATGGAAGAAAAAGGCCTGGTAAAGAGTTTTCCCAAAGGTGAAAAAATCTTATACCTCCCTGCCGACAAATGTTGCAGGTAAGCCATATCCTGAAGTAAAATAACTTTTGCCGGGTTTTAGTTTTACGGTATTCCCACAAGGTTTAAATATTATCAAGGGAGGTAGTAGTTAACATGAATAAAGTTGAACGGGCGCTCATGCATGCCCTTTTCATCCACTTGCACCACAATATCGACCGGGCAATTGATTTTGGGGCTTTTAAGGAACTGAACCAGAAGATCGGGCGTACCTGGCCTGATGTTCTTAAAGTAGGCCCTGAAGATAATGATGATGCCGCCGTATTTCATATTTCCGGGGACGGTTACGTAGCGGCTAAAATGGAAAGCCACTGCTCACCCTGTGTACCGCGCCCTTATGACGGTGCCGCAACGGGTGCGGGGGGAGCCATGCGAGACGTATTAGCCATGGGTGGACGCCCCCAGTTCTTAATGGATTTTATAGGCACGCGACCCCTGGAGGAAAAAGTAATTGTAGGACCTTGTGGTTTTGACGGAAAGTGCACCTGTGGCAACTGTGAAGAGATGACCAGCCAGGACCGGGTCAATCTTCTTATCAGGGGTATAAGTGACATGTGCGACAACATGGAAGTATTTGTGGTGGGAGGTGGCCTCTCCACTTCCTTTAGCGATATTGTGCCTGCCGTGGTGGTATCGGTTATTGGCAAGCTGGTTACGAAAGAACCGCTAACCAAACCCGCCCAAAAGGCGGGACACCGCCTGATTGTAGTGGGAGAAACCGGCAGCGATGGCAACGATACTCTTTATCGGGCCGGCCTGGTATCCAGGCTTTTACCTGCCATAGCGCTTTTTGAAGAAGAAAGAGCAACCATGGAAGCTACCCTGGCGGCTTTTGAGACGGGTAAAATTCAAGCATGTTCAGACCTGGGGGCCGCGGGAATAGGGGCAGCCGTATGTGAATCGGTTCGTTTTGGAGGTTTCGGCGCCCAGATTGACCTTTCCAGGGTTCCGGTAAAAGAAGAAAACCTGACTCCTGAAGAGATATTAATATGCGAGACGCAGGGACGCATGCTTCTGCATGTGGAAGCCGAAGACACCGAGGAAGTTTTAAATGCCATAAGATCCCGCGGAGTGTCGGCTAAAGTGATAGGGGAAGTTACCGGTGAAGAATTTGCGGAGTTTAATTACGCCGGACAGCCAGTAGCAAGCATACCCAACCAGCCCGCTCCGGAAACCCTGGAGGTTTTGCGCCGGGGAGAATAAAAATTATTGCAACCACTCAGTTATTTAAAGCAGTAAAATAAATAAACTAGAAACAAGGTGAAACAGTATGGCTGGAAAAGTAATTAAAATCACGGTAATCCTGGCTGCAGTTTGCCTCGTAATTGTGCTGGCCGGTTCCCTGTTATCCGGTGAAAATTACCGCGTGGAAGTAACCTATAACCTGGAAGATGCCGGTACAGTAGAAGGTGAAGGTAGCTTTAGTCCGGGAGAACAAGTGACGCTAAAAGCATTCCCTGCAGAAGGGTACACTTTTGCCGGATGGAAGGCAGAAGGAGAAATGGTTAGTGCTGAGAAAGAGTACTCCTTTAATGTGGAAGAAGACAGGGTATTAACTGCAGCATTCCAGTTGCGCAGCTATGACCTCCAGGTGGACCATACCGGAGGTGGGCGGGTAGAAATTTCCGGGGAACCCCGCCACGGTGAAGAAGTGGTGTTGCAGGCCGTGCCGGAAGAGGATCATCTGTTTCTCCACTGGGAGGAAAACGGGGAAAAGCTGGAAAGGGACATGGAGTACCGTTTTACTATCCAACGGGATCGTTCCTTAAACGCCCGTTTTCTACCGGTTGAAGAAGCCCTGAAGGAGCACCTGGAAGTAACCATTAATCCCTCCGGAGCCGGGGATATAGAAGCGGAAGCACACGGGTCCACGGGGGGTAAGCTCCTTTTAACTTCCCGCCCCGAGTTTGGTTTCCAGTTTAATAACTGGAAACAAGGCAGAGAGGTGGTAAGCACCGGCCGAGAGTATACCGTAGACCTGGAGGAGGAGACAGAACTGGTGGCAAATTTTGAAGAAGGTTTGGAACGAGTTGATGGGGATGGCCTTTTGGCCCCGGTGGGCAAGGAGACCTACCTGGGACGTTACGCCCCGGATGACCTGGAAGAAATCCCGGATAAGCTTAATGCCAGGAACCATACCCAGCACCTGAGGAGTGAAGCACTGGAATACCTGGTTGACATGTACCAGGAAGCAAAAGAAGACGGGGTTACTCTGCAGGTGGCTTCGGCTTACCGCAGTTACGAAAACCAGCAGAGTATCTTTCAGCGGTACGCCGAGCAACACGGGGAAGAAGAAGCCAACCGTTTTAGTGCCCGCCCGGGGCAGTCGGAACATCAACTGGGCACTACCGTGGATTTTGGGGGTACTCCTGACGACTTTTCAGATAAATTTGCGGAAACCCCGCAGGGGCAGTGGCTGAAAGAAAACGCGTACCGGTTTGGTTTTGTTATGAGCTATCCTGAAGATTCCAAGGATATAACCGGTTATATTTACGAACCATGGCACTACCGTTACATCGGAGTGGACAAGGCAGTAGAACTCCAGGAGACAGAAAAGGTGCTGATAGAATTTATTGAAGCTGAACGAAGGTAAACCCGGGTCCAAACAATGCTTTTAGCAGAAAGGTATAATTCCACTCCAGCAAAACCACCCTATTGGTGACGGGTGGTTTTTTGTTTGGAGCTGATTTTGTTCCAAACTCTATTCCTATAATTAAAAAAGGAGTGGTTGATTTGAAAGCAGTAGTCATGGCTGGCGGAGAAGGTTCCCGCCTGCGGCCCCTTACCTGCCAGATCCCCAAACCCATGGTACCGGTAATGAACCGCCCCCTGATAGAATACACCGCCGATCTCCTCTACTACCACGGTATACACGATGTGGCGGTCACCCTGCAGTATCTCCCGGAACAGATCCGGGAGCACTTCGGTGACGGCAGTGCTCACCACCTGCGCATGCGTTATTACGTGGAAGACGAACCCCTGGGGACTGCCGGCAGCGTGAAAAATGCCGCACCTTTTCTGGACCAAACCTTTATAGTAATCAGCGGGGATGCCTTAACCGATATAGATCTTACTAACGCCCTGGAATTTCACCGTAGAAAAGGAGCCATGGCTACCCTGGTGTTGACGCCGGTGGTAAATCCCCTGGAATACGGCCTGGTTATTACCAGTGAAGATGGACGTATCACCCGTTTTGTAGAAAAGCCCGGCTGGGGCGAGGTGTTTAGCGATACGGTAAATACGGGTATTTATATACTGGAGCCCGAAGTCCTGGAATACGTGGAACCAGGCCAAATGGTGGATTTTAGTAAGGATGTTTTCCCCCGGCTCCTGGAAAATAACGAACCCCTTTTTGGCTGTGTCCTGCCGGGTTACTGGTGCGATGTGGGCAACCTGGAACAGTACTGCCGCGCCCACCGGGATATTCTATCCGGCGGGGTTAACGTAAACTTAAAGGCCCGGGAAAGCGAAAAAGGAATCTGGATGGAAGAAGGAGTGGAAGTTCACCCCCGGGCAAGCGTCTCTTCCCCTTCGTACTTAGGGGAAGGAACATACCTGGGGCCGGGGGTAGAAATAAAAGAAACGGTGTTAGGACCGCATAACTGGTTGGAAAACTGCGCCTCGGTTAAAAGGGGGATAACATGGGAAAGAGCTTGCCTGGAAAGAAAGGCCAGCGTCAGGGGTGCAGTTCTCTGCAGCCGGGTGAGGGTAGGTTCCCGCAGTGCTATTTACGAGAGTTCTGTAATTGGAGACTCTTCCATCCTGGAAGAAGGGGTGTTAGTAAAGCCCGAAATAAAAATATGGCCGGAAAAAAGGGTGGAGAGCGGCACCATTTTAAGGGAAAACCTCATCTGGGGCACCCGGGGAATGCGCAGCCTCTTCGGCGTGGAAGGCGTAAAAGGCGAAGGAAACCGCGAAATAACTCCGGAAATAGCTGCCAAGGTTGGCGCTTCTTACGCTGCGTTGTTAAAAGAAGGATCTGTCCTGGTGAGCAGCGACGGGAGCCGCCTCTGCCGCATGCTGGAATACGCTTTGAGTAGCGGACTGGTTTCTGCGGGTAAAAACGTCTTTCGCCTGGGGGAAAGCGTGGTACCCGTAACCCGCCGCCTCATGTTAAAACTCGGCTCGGAAGGGGGCGTACACCTGCGTTGTTACCAGTCCCATCCTCCCATGGTTCAATTCAAATTCCTGGACCGACATGGAATGAACATTTCACGCGGCGAAGAGCGAAAAATAGAGCAGAATTTTTTCCGGGGAGATTTTAACCGTTTTCCTGGCAGCGAAGTAGGTGAAGAGATGGAAGTTCCCGCCCTTTATGCCGGTTACCGGCAGGACCTGCTTCGGCAGTTAAAACAGGGGGAAATACAGCGTGCCGGATTCCGGATAGTCTGGGGCTATCCCACGCCTCTGCTGCAGAAGCTGCTGCACCCCCTTATGCAGCAGATGGGTTGCCGGGTTATCACCCTTCATGCCGGAGGAACGGAACAGGAAGAACTTCTTTCCTTCAAGTCATTGCGCAGCAGGCGCCGTGAAGTTGCCCAGGCGGTCCGGCAGCATGCCGCCCACCTGGGAGTTATTATGGACCCGGACGGGGAGCAAATGCTTCTCATTGACGAGAAAGGGCGCATTGTAGAAGAAGAGACTTACACGGCCCTTCTTTCCCTCCTGGTATTCCGCGCCGGGCGCGGGGAGACGGTAGCAGTACCGGTAAACGCTACTTCCGCCATTGAAGAGTTGGCGGAAAGATACCAGGGAAAGGTAAGGCGGACCAAGACCGCTCCCCGGTTCCGTATGGAAGAGTTGTTAGAAGCGGGAAATGGGCAGCGGGAAGATGAAATCTTTCGCGGTGGCGATTTCCGGGAAAACCGGATTTCATCGTTTTCCCTTTACTTTGATGCCGCAGCAGCCTTACTTTACTTGTTAGAATTCCTGGCGGTAGAAGAAACCCGCCTTTCTTATCTGCTCTCGGATATTCCGGAGATAAGGCTGCGTCAAAAAGAAATTCCTTGCCCGTGGGGAAAAAAAGGTATAATAATGCGCCGCCTGATAGAAGATGCTCCGCCGGAAAGGGTGGAAATGGTAGACGGACTCAAGGTGCACCACAGTGATGGGTGGGCCCTGGTTTTACCTGATGCGGAAAAACCCAGCTACCACGTTTACGGGGAAGGCTTTAACCAGGAAATATCCGCTTCCCTGACTGATTTCTATGCTAAGAAGATACACCGGCTTCAGCAGGAAACATAAAAAACAGTATTCAGTATCTGCCGCCCGGGTAACAAAAACAAACTGAAAACAGGTTTTTCTCATTTTCAACTATCAGATGGCAAAACCAGGCTTACGGACCTACTCAGAAAATACCTTATATTCTTTCTTGTACCGGGTTGTTGTGTTTGCCGGC
>CAYODA010000110.1:0-7042 GCA_964402625.1 uncultured Syntrophomonadaceae bacterium
GATTCCGGGAACTGTACCGCCTGGTGGGAGGCCCTATGGCCGGCAAAGAACTGTTAGTCGAAAAAGATTTCCAGGAGAACCTGGAACTACTGTGCCAGGCAGCCAATGAGGACGTGGTAAGCCTGGTTGCTGTACGCCCCATAAACCTGGAAGGTTATCGCACCTTTATGGAGTACGTGTTTTACGGAAGGGATATTGATTTTTAATCAGGATTTTATTATGCGAGTTTTTAATTATATAAAGGGGAGGATAATCTCATGTACGCCGTCAATGGTAAAGTGCTGGAAATTGATCTTACCACCGGTGAGAGCCGGGAGATAGGGATAAAAGAAGAAGAATACCGAAAGTACCTGGGAGGTACTGCCATGGCCTGCCATCTTACCGGGGAAAGGATGGCCAAGGTCCAGGATCCCCTGGGCCCGGATAATCTTCTTTCTTTTATGACCGGTCCTTTTACCGGCAGCGGGGTTAGTTCGGAAGGACGCCACGCTGTTACCGCCCTGTCCCCGCTTACCGGCTGCTGGGGGGAGGCGACGGGAGGGGGATTGCTGGCCCGCAATCTCAAGGGATGCGGCTATGACGGGATTATTATTACCGGTAAAGCTGAAAAACCGGTCTACCTGTACCTGGGCGAGGGGGGATGGGAAATAAAGGATGCTTCCCACCTGTGGGGCGGCACTACTCACCGGACAGTTGAAGGAATCCGGGAGGAGACTACCCGGAACACCCAGGTAGCTGCCATAGGTCCCGCCGGGGAAAACCTGGTACGTTACGCCTGCGTGGTTTGCAGCGGCGGTGGGGTAGCCGGCCGCTGCGGCCTGGGCGCGGTAATGGGGTCCAAAAACTTGAAAGCCGTGGCTTTCCGTGGCCGCCGACTGCCTTACCTGGCCAACCCCGGTCCTTTTGAATACGCTTCCGGGGAAGTTTACAAGGAACTGGAATTCAAGGGAGACCTCCTCAAGGAGTACGGAACCCTGGGGTATATAGATGTGGGAACGAGCTTTGGTGATGTTCCCGACCGCTATTTTACCAGCGGCCTGTTCCCGGTGGAGAAGGTCAGCGCCAGCACCCTTCGCCGGCATTACGTGGTGGAATCCAGGGCATGCTGTTATTGTGCTCTATCCTGCAAAAAAACCGTGCACCTGGAGGAAAAGGAGAAGCTGAGGGCGCCGGAATACGAAACGGCAGTTTCCCTGGGGCCTTTGCTGGGAATTTACGACCTGGAGTTTCTCTGCAGGATAAACCGGGAATGTAACGACCTGGGTGTGGACACTATTTCAGTCGGGGTGAGTCTAGGTTTTGCGGCTCACTTGCAGGAGGAGGGGCTGGTTCCCGCCGGTGAGGAAGGGATTGCTCCTTTTGCTTTTGGAGACCAAAGAAGCACCCGGGAACTGCTCCAAAAAATTTCCCGTCGTGAAGGTGAAGGGGACCTCCTGGCGGAGGGAGTACGGCGTATGGCGGAAAAGCTGGAGGTGGACCCCGGATTGGCGGCCCACGCAAAGGGGCTGGAAATCCCCATGCACGAACCAAGGGCTTTTGAGGGCCAGGCCCTTTGTTATGCCACCGGGCCGCGGGGAGCCTGCCACCAGCGGGGGGATTTTTACATGGTAGACCTGGGACAGTTTGACGACCCGGGCGAAATGGGCTTTTATCCCGGGGACCGCTTTACCGTAGAGGGGCGCATACAGCAGGTGATCCACATGCAAGATTACAGGGAGCTTTTCAACAACCTGCTGCTATGCAATTACGCCATGCTTCCCCTGCAGGTAATTACCGGCCTTCTGGGGGCGGTCACCGGCTGGGATCTGACCCCGGAAGAAGTGCTGGAGTCAGGGCGACGGAGCAGCGACCTGAAAAGAGCTCTGAACTGCGAGCTGGGTGTTACCCCTGCCGGGGACCGGCTGCCGGAAATAGTGTGCCGACCGCTGCCGGATGGCGGGGCCGCGGGGAAAGAGCTGTACCTGGAGCAGCAACTACAGGAGTATTACAGGCTAAGGGAGTGGGATCCGCAAACGGGCCGTCCCCAAAAAGAGTGCTGAGTCCCGGGGTTTTAAACCGGGGATAAGAAAAGGCATCCAGATTTCCGGCTGCCGCCGGGGGTGCCGGGGTTTGGATTAAAGGTTATAAAGAAGGAGGTCATTTGGTTGCCGGAGGATAAAAGCGATACAGGGAGTAATGGAATAGAGCAAACCGGCGGGAAAAGTATATCCGTAACCGCCAGGTTATTGCCTCCCCTGGATATTAGCTGTGGAGTCCGTGAAATATCGGTCATTCTTTCCCCCGGTGCCACCCTGGAGGAGTTGTGTTTGCAGCTGTCGGAAATATGCCCCTCCATTTGCCTGGCGGGGACAAACAAGCTGCGACCGGGATTGAATATCATGGTAAACGGGATACACTATCGTGGCCTGGAAGCAGGTTTAAATACCAGGTTGGAAGACGGTGATGAGCTTACCGTCTTTTATATGATAGGCGGGGGCGCCCGGAGCAAAAAAAGGGGCCCCTTATGATAAGGGACCGTTATGTGGTGAACAGGGGTTAGGGTTAACAATTTTTCATATTCTCTAAATATTATAAACCTTCAATCACTATTTGTAAACCCATTCTATTAAAAAAATTTAAATTTGCGTATCTATTTGAATGATTCTTGCTTTTAGTTTACTTTCTCTTAAGCAATTTGTTATAATTTATTTAAGGGGACAAAGCGTTGGCTCCTGGCCTTTTGCACAGAAACAACAGTTTATTTAGATTTAAAGAAGGAAATTGTTAATGCAAAATAGAATTAAATTTAATTAGAAAAGACTGAGAAGCAGGTTCCGGCAAAATAGGATATTCAGCGATTAAAGAGAGGAGGAAGAGACTTGTTTAACGTAGTTAAACTCTGGTTAAAAATTTTCCTTGGCTTTATTTTTTCCGTGTTTGTAATAGTGCTTCTAGTTTCTTATGGACTGATAGGTACCGTTGCTATGGACACGCTGGAGATTGTAATTACGGAAGCTACCGGCCTTCAACAGGAAGAAGCCATGATAAGCGCCAACCTGAATCCGTATATTATTCAAAACACCATGTGGCTTGCCATTTCGGTGCTGGGATTTTGCCTGGTATTTCTGTACTTCCTGGATATGAACCTGAAATCTTTCCTGGCTCCCGGCTTCCTGGCTATTGTTACGGTGATTTTCGTGCAAATCATCCATAGTATAATAAGGGTGTTTGTACCCTATGAGGCGGAGGCTACCGGGCACATTCTCTCTTACCTGGAAAGGATAGACGAGGCCAGTATTATTATGGGAATAATTGGTATACTTCTAATGCTGGCTGCTACTGTGGGCCAAAAATCACTGGAAAATTACCGTAGCAGGAAGTACGGTATAACATATTAGAAAATTTAAAGCTACGGGATGAGGTTAAGGAACATCGGGGGCAAACAGGGTCAGATTTAAAAGACGGCGGTATATTACAGCCGGTTTTCCGGTTAATCACAGATAAAAGTACCGGCATTATTGATACGCAAGGGAGAGGAAAACCTTAATGGGACACTTGCATAGGGAAAAAGAAGAAGTGTACCGGGCGCTGGTTGGCACCCTGGACCGTAATCCCCCGGGGGCTCCCTATACTGAAACACTTCTTTCCATTCTCAAGCATCTGTATACGGAAGAAGAGGCGCGGCTGGGTAGTGAATTTCCCGGTTTTATAAACAGCTGGGATGATTTAAAAGAGAAGACTTCCCTGGGTGAAAAGGAGCTTTCTTACCATCTGGATAACATGGTTGCCAAAGGACTGGTTACGGATTTAAAAACCAGGGGTAATACTTATTACATGCTTACCCCCATGGTAGTGGGTTTTTTTGAATACACTTTTATGCGTGCTCCTTCCGATTTGCCGATGGAGGAACTGGCGCAACTGTTTGAAGAATATTTTAAGGAAAACGGTGTGGCTGAAGGTATATTCGGAGGCAATACCAGGATGTTCCAGGCGTGGGCCTATGAAAAGTTCATCCCACCGGAAGTTGAAACGGAAGTAATGGATTACGAAAAAGCATCGGCCATGATACGTGAAGCGGGGGGAGGGGCCCTGACCGATTGCAGCTGCCGTCACAAGGCCTGGCACCTGGGCAAAAATTGCGATGCTCCTGTAGATGTTTGCACCTCGCTGGGCAAGGCTGCAGAGTGGTTGATTGAGAAAGGTTTTGCCAGGAGGGCCGGCGTGGATGAGCTTCTGCGGGTCCTGGACAGGACGGAAGAATACGGGCTGGTGCACCTGGCGGACAATGTCCAGAAGGAGCCGGCGTACCTGTGCCACTGCTGCGGCTGCTGCTGCGGGCCGCTACGCGCCATAAAGGAACAGGGTGTTATGTCGGTCCATCCCAGTAATTTTATCCCGGCCTTTAACCTGGAGAACTGCAGCGGGTGCGGCAGTTGTGCTGAAAAGTGCCACCTGGGTGCAATTAAAATTGTTGAAGAGACACCCGGCGATAAAAACAGCCGTTACCCGGTATTAAACGAGGATATATGTATCGGGTGTGGCATTTGTATAGACGCTTGCAAGAAGGACGCTGTATATCTGTTGAGAAGACAGACCCTTCATATTCCTCCCGCCGGCAAGAAGGATCAGATGATTCGCATGGCCATGGACAGGGGAAAGAAATAATAAGAGTGATAATTTAATTACCAGGCAGGCTGCCCGGACAGAAGACCGCGGTGGAAAAGGTAGGCCTGTACTATTGTGATCGATAGAAGCACAAATTAAAATTTGAGCTGAGACCAAGTTGCAACGGAGGTGTCATTTTGATTCTTTTCGATAAGACAGGACCCGAGAATACGGACAGGGTATTGGAAGCTGCGCTTAACAGGGCTGAAGAGTTGCAGGTGGAAGATATAGTAGTGGCTTCCAATACAGGAGAAACTGCTTCCAAGTTCCTGGGTAAAGGAAAAGAAGTGGTATGCGTTACTCACCACGTGGGTTTTAGAAATCCCGGGGAAGATGAGATGGATCCTGAGTTGCGGCAGAAGCTTCAGGACGAAGGAGCAAAAGTGTTAACTGCCACCCATCTGTTTGCGGGTGTGGACCGGGCACTTCGTTACAGGTACCAGGGGGTTTTCCCGGCGGAAATAGTTGCCGCTACCCTCAGGATTTTGGGTAAAGGGGTTAAAGTATGTGCCGAGATCAGCTGTATGGCACTGGATGCAGGGCTTGTTCCTTATGGTAAAGAGATTGTGGCAGTAGGAGGCTCGGCCCAGGGGGCTGATACGGCGGTAGTAATAGTTCCGGCTCATTCCAACTACTTTTTCGAGAGCGAAATTAAAGAGATTATCTGCATGCCCAGGAACAAGTAACGGGTAAAATTTAACGGGTTTTTATCGTATGAACTTTTGTATAACCCCCATTAGTTCATCAATGGTCTCTTTTTCGCTTTTTTCGCTTTTTATGGCGTGGCTGACGCAGCCCCGGGTGTGGTTTTCAAATAGAACCAGGGCCAGAGAATCCAGGGCGGAGCTGGCCGCTGCTATTTGATCCAGGACCTCTACGCAGTAGCGCTCGTTTTCTACCATCTTTTTTAACCCACGGACCTGGCCTTCAATCCGGTTTAAGCGGTCCAGTAAATATTTTTTGTCCTTCTGGTAGCTGCTTTTGGGGCTGCTACCAGGGCTGCCGGGGCCGGGCTCACGGCAAGGGCAGCTTTCCCGGTATTGAGAGTTCCCGTTTTCTTTTTTATTGTTTTCTTCCTTATTCCTATCCTTGTTCATGCTGGCTCATTACCTCCGCTTTATTCAGAAAATACCCCTTTTCCCGCAACCAACATTGCCCTATTTATCTTCCCACCCCCACCGGGGGGAGGGTGGGGGTGTTATGAATTTTGGTGTTAGACTTTGGCCCGGCGTAGTCGCAACGAGTTAAGCACCACGTTCAGCGAACTCAAGGCCATGGCAGCCGCCCCGATAATAGGGTGTATCAGTCCCATGAAAGCGGCGGGAATAGCCAGGGCGTTATAAATCCAGGCCCAGAAATAGTTTTGCCGTATTTTATTAAAAATTGCCGAAGAGAGTTTTATGGCGGAGACTACCTCGTTTAGATTCCCCCGGACCAGGGTGATTTCCGCGGATTCTATGGCAATATCCGTTCCCGTACCCAGCGCTATTCCCACGTTTGCCTGGGTTAAAGCAGGGGCGTCGTTGATCCCGTCTCCTACCATGGCAACGCTGCCTTTTTCCTGCTGCAGGTTTTTAATCTCTTTAACTTTGCCCTCGGGAAGGACTTCCGCTATAACCCTGCTTATGCCGGCCCGGCGAGCAATGGCATCCGCCGTGCGCCGGTTGTCGCCGGTTATCATGACGGTTTCTATTCCCATGCGGTGCAGTTCCTGCAGGGCGGCAGGTGCTTCTTCTTTTATGGGGTCGGCCACGGCCAACATGCCGGCAGGTTTACCGCCTACTGCTACCAGCATTACGGTTTTGGCCTCTTCTTCCAGCTCTTCTTTGGTGCGGGTCTCTTCTGAGGTCTCTTCAGTGCATTGCCGACTGCTGTCGTGCCCGTTGAATTTTATACCTTCGTGTTCCATAAGCTTGTAGTTCCCTATGGTGACTTCTGTGCCGTTTACCTGTCCCTGAATGCCCATACCCGTGGTGGAGTTGAACTCTGCGGGGTCATCCAGCTGCAGTCCAAAACCGCGGGCTTTTTCTATAACTGCTAACCCCAGGGGGTGCTCGGAGTTTTTTTCCAGGCTTCCAGCATAATAGAGCAGCTCCGTTTCGCTCCAGCCGTTAAGGGGAATAACGTCGGTTACGGCGGGCTTACCCCGGGTCAGAGTGCCCGTTTTGTCGAAAGCCACGGTTTGTGTTCCTTTTATGGTCTGGATAGCTTCTCCTTTGCGAATAAGAATTCCTTTTTCTGCACCCATCCCGCTTCCTACCATAATGGCGGTAGGCGTGGCCAGTCCCAGGGCGCAGGGACAGGAGATGACCAGCACTGCTATGGTGGCCAGTATGGCCAGAGAGATCACCGGGAGACCCGGGTTGCTCCAGGGAAAATTAAAAAACTCCACCACACC
>CAYODA010000111.1:0-6953 GCA_964402625.1 uncultured Syntrophomonadaceae bacterium
TCAGTGCTTTCGGGGAATACGGCAATGAAGTCTTCTTTTTCGGCTACTTCAGTGAACCCGGTCAACTGGCGCTGGTCTTCCGCTGAACTTCCCAGCCCGTGGAAAGAGAAGACTACCGGTAGAGAATCTTCTTCTTCGTAACCGGAAGGAAGGTAGTATTCAAAGTAGCGCTCAAATTCCCCGTGTTCCAGGGTTTCTTTAACCAGCTCTCCTTCTTTTGGTTCTTCTACTTCCAGTATGGCAGCAGCAACCTGATTGGCTGCTGTTTCAGTGATGGCCGCCGTTCCGCCGAGCAGGAATCCCTTGTTTTCCGGGCTTGCTGCTGAAGAAAGATACTTTGCCACTGCTTCGGGGACCTGGTCGCTAACATAAAGTAAGGGGGCATCATAAGCTGCTCCCAGGTAGCCCCCGGCCAGCGCGTCCGCCAGGCGTTCTTCCGTGCCGCCGGCAAAGATGAAATTTTCCGGAGTTTCTTCCCTCTGCATGGCTACGGCAGCACTGGTGGAGTAGCGATCTTCACCGGAAACCCTGTTTACGGAAGCCTGTTCGGCCAGTTTTTCCTGTACTTCCTGGCTTATAACTTCTTCTCCCCCGATGATTACCAGGTTTTCCAGTCCCATTTCTTCCAGGGCGGTTTTGGTATCATGGGGAATTTCGTCTTCTCGTACCTGCAAGATGGGTACATTGTTGGAAGCAGCCGGGGGGCCAACCGCCATGGCATCTGCGTAGGCGGTTCCGTTTACTATATAAGCGTAACCGGCAAGGGGGGCTGCTTCATCTGCTGCCCGGGCTATTAAAGCAGCGGTCTCTTCCCTGCTTTGACCGGCCAGTCTGGAGGTGCTCCCGGTTCCTATAATTTCTTCCAGTTGGTCTTCTACTTTACTGGATATGGCGGTTTCTCCTCCCAGGATGTAAGCCTCGGATGCTCCCAGGGCGGTTACGGCATCTGCTGTTTCGTTGGGCAGGTTGTCGGTGGAGGTAAGCAAAACAGGTGCATCAAGGGCTCCGGCTAAAAGATTCCCCGCCAGCCCGTCGGCGTAATCGTCACCCCGGGCTATGACCACCGTGTCAGCCTGGTCGTAGGTGTGATCAGCTATTACGGCAGCAGTTTCAAAGCGGTTGGCTCCTTCCAGCCTTACCAGCGGACTATCTGTCGTATCATCTTCACTTAATACTGTGCCGGTGAGTAATCCCAGAAGCAGGGAGGCTGCAGCCAGCAGGATAAAAAAATTATACAGATAAGAATGTTTATACAACACTTCATTATCCCTCCTTAAAGCAGGTTATTTTTTATTTACGTGGATCTTATGGAGATCACTTATAACGGCTTATACCACCCCCTTAAAATTATCAATTAAAAAAGCCTGAAAAAACCGGGAATGTGTTTTACAAAAGTGTGGAAGTATTCGGTGAGATATTAAATGAAGCCCTGTGGTGCTTATGGAATTTATTGCCAGAAGTGTTGCCTGGTCTTTTTTCCTTTTGAAAATTATACATTATTTGAAATAGTTGCACAACAAGTTAGATTTAGAAGTAAAAATAAAAAATTGATTATAAACGGCAAGGTTTGGTAAAAAGCCTTGCCGTTATTTTTTTAACTAACAACAGGAGAAATTATCTTTTTGCCGGGAATTAAATGTTTAAATAATTAACAAAAACACTGATTTGGTTAACTATTTAAACAAAGGGGTGCCTGAAGAAGCCATAAGCGCGAGTCGATAAATAATAATGCAATAAAGGTGCCGCCTGGAAAGGTAACGATAACCGGAACTGGCATTTTTTTTGCATAATGATTTTTACGCGGTTAAAGGAGAGTGAAAAAAAAGACTGTTACTCTGAGATTTTATCTTTCCCAGTATTTAACCGCGGGAATAAAGATTTATAAATTAAAGGAGGTTTACGTGTAGATGGATTTTACCCTGTCGGAAGAGGTAAGGACAATTCAGAAATCGGTTAGGGAGTTTGTAGACAAGGAGGTAATCCCCCGGGAAGATATTATTGAAAACGAAGACCGCATCCCAGAAGAAATCAAAGAAGGGGCCAAGGAACTGGGACTTTTCGGTTCCAGTATTCCCGAAGAATACGGGGGATTGGGGCTGGACAGCATTGGCAAATTTGTTATTGGCGAAGAACTGGGGCGGGCACATACCGGATTTTCCGGGTTTATAGGAGCCCATACCGGGATTGGCACTTCGGGACTGGTAATGGCAGGTTCGGAAGAGATCAAGAAAAAATATTTGCCCCAGATGGCCGAAGGTGAAAAAATTGGGGCATTTGCACTGACCGAGCCCGATGCCGGTTCTGACGCGTCCAACCAGAAAACCACGGCGGAAAAGAAAGGAGACAAGTGGGTCCTGAACGGGGTAAAGCACTTTATTACCAATGGCCCCGAGGCCGACGTGTTAACGGTTATGGCTTCCACCGATCCCTCCAAAGGCCCTAAAGGTATTACCGCTTTTGTGGTAGAAAAGGACTTTCCCGGCTGCGAGGTAGGTAAGATTGATGAAAAGATGGGACACCGGGGCTCTCATACCTCGGAGATAATCCTTAGCAACTGCGAAGTCCCGGAAGAAAATGTCCTGGGAAATGTAAATGAAGGCTTTATGACTGCTCTCAAGATACTGGCCAGCGGCAGGGCAGGCATGGGTGCCCGCTGTGTAGGAAGCTGTAAGAGAGTAATTGATCTTTCTTTGAAGTACGCCCAGGAGCGGGTTCAGTTTGGCGCTCCTATCATTAACAACCAGGCCATCCAGTGGATGCTGGCCGACATGACCATGGAGACGGAAGCAGCCCGGACCCTTTCCCTGCAAACCGCCTGGAAAGTATCCCAGGGAATGGACATAATCATGGATGCCGCCATGACCAAGCTTTTTGCCTCGGAGACGCTCTGCCGCGTGGTAGACAAGGCGGTTCAGATTCACGGCGGCATGGGATATTCCAAAGAACTTCCCATCGAAAGATTTTATCGTGATGCTCGCCTTACCAGGATTTACGAAGGAACCTCGGAAGTGCAGCGCATGATCATAGCCGGGCAGCTGCAGAAAAAAGGTTACCAGTAAGGTTTAATTATAAAGAAATAAAAAGTAAGACAACTCTATTATACAAGGAGGTAGAAGTAATGGCGGATTCGGTAGTTCTTTATCAAAAGGACGGTGCCATAGCGACTCTTACTCTTAATCGGCCGGAGGCCCGTAACGCCCTTAACGAGCAGGTTCGCACGGAACTTTATGAGGCCCTGGAGAAGGCAAATGTAGATGAAGAAGTACGGGGAATAATTATTACCGGCGGCAAAGAAGTATTTTCCGGGGGAGCGGACATACAGGCCATGTCCCAGGCTTCGGCGGTAGAGATCTTTTACCGCCAGGGACTGCAGAAAGTAGTAAACCGCATAGAAACCATGCCCAAGCCGGTTATAGCATCTATTGCCGGGTACGCACTCGGAGGCGGATGTGAACTTGCCCTGGCCTGTGACGTGAGGATTGCCGCGGACAATGCTGTCCTGGGTCAGCCCGAGATCAGGCTGGGTATTATTCCCGGGGGCGGGGGAACCCAGCGGCTGGCCCGCCAGGTAGGTGCCGGTCATGCTAAAGATATAATCTTTTCCGGACGTATGGTTAACGCCGATGAGGCCCAGCAGATTGGCCTGGTGGAGTATACAGTACCTGCCGACAACCTGGAAGAAGAGACAGTTAACCGGATGAATAAATATATCCGGCACGGGGGCGTAGCCGTAGGTGCAAGCAAGATTGCTATTAATACCGGAAGCAACGTGGACCTGCAGTCGGGAGACACCCTGGAGAATCTCTGCTTCTCCCTCTTGTTTGCTACAGAAGACCAGAAAGAAGGCATGAAGGCCTTCCTGGAGAAGCGAAAGCCTGAATTTAAAAACAAGTAAGAGAAAAGCAGGCAGAGGAAAAGAAAGGAGGTCCCTTAATGAAGGCGGATGATATAAAAACCGTATGTGTGGTAGGGGCCGGCAACATGGGGCACCAGATCTCGGTGCAGAGTGCCCTCTCCGGTTACCGCACCTGGTGCGTGGATATTGACGAAGGGCAGCTGGAAAAAGCTCGCCAGTTTGTAAAGAAGTATCTCCCCGAAAGAGTCTCCAAGGGGCGTATTACCCAGGAGCTGGCCGACCAGGCCGAAAACAACTTGAGTTTTACTACCAGCCTGGAAGAAGCTGCCGGAAAGACCGATTTTGTAATAGAGGCGGCGGTAGAAAAGATTAAGGTTAAAAGAGACCTGTTTAGCCAGCTGGACCGGATTGCACCGGCCCATGCTATTCTTTCCACCAACAGCTCATATATTGTGAGCTCCAAGGTAGCCGATGCCACCGGGCGCATGGATAAAATATGCAACATGCATTTCTTTAACCCGGCCCTGGTCATGAAATGTGTGGAGGTGGTAAAAGGTCCCCATACTTCAGAAGAAACTGCGGAAGTTACCATGGAGTTGGCTCGTGGTATGAACAAGGAACCTGTGCTTCTGCACAAAGAAATCTACGGTTTTCTGGTCAACCGCATCCTGCAGAGCATTCACCAGGAAGCACAGTTTCTTTACGATACCGGGGTTGCTTCTATGCAGGATATTGACAGCGCCGTGGAGAACGCGCTGGGTCACCCGATGGGCCCCTTCCGCCTGATGGATCTTACGGGAATAGACCTGGCCTATCACGTGCGCATGGAGCGTTACCAGGAAACCATGGATCCGGCGGATAAGCCTAACCCTTGCGTGGTAGAGAAATACGTGAAAGGTGAGTGGGGTAAAAAAGTCGGAAAAGGCTTTTATGATTACGAGAAAAATTAAACAACACAGCGTTTAAAAAGAACATAAATTTTATTTTCTTGGGCTCCTCTGCGGAAAGCAATCCGCAAGCAGGAGTCCTTTTTTGTGTACAGAATATTAACTATTAGAAATCGTTAAAATTTTAGTATATAATATACGGTAAGAAATCTATTTTTGGAGGGAGAAGTGTGGAGAAGGGTTACTCCAGTAATATTGTAATGATTTCTCCTTACCGCTATCTCTCCAGGTCAACTTCCCGGATAGCTTCGGAAATGAATTTCTCCATAGAGATAGTGGAAGAAGTCCTGGAGGAAGGGGTTAAGGCAGCCCGGGAACTGGAAAGAAAAGGAGTAGAGTGTATTATTAGCCGGGGGGCCACCGGGATTTTTATAAAAAACAATGTATCGGTCCCGGTAGTGCTGGTTCAAATTACGGCATTTGATATTCTTACCGCCCTTTATGAGGCCAGGGAGATGGGGAAAAAGATTATTTTCTTTGAGCACGTGAAAAGGAAAAATCACTACGATTTTGAAGAGATACTTAAGCTCCTGGGAAATCCCGGGGGGATTGATATTTTTTACTATAGCGACAGGGAAACCCTGGTCAGCCAGGTGGAAAAGGCCGCTGAAAATCAGGCTGACGTGGTAGTTTCTACCGGCGAGTGCACTCTCCAGATTGCCAGGGAAAAAGGGATTCCCCAGGGAATAATGGTGCAGTCCAGCCGGGAAGCACTGGTAGAAGCTTTTCAGAGGGCTCATGATATAGTGGATATTCGCCAGAAAGAAAGAAAAGCAGCCGGGTTCATGAATACAGTTATAGACAACGTGGATACGGGGATCCTGGTGGTAAACGACAGCATGGAGGTAACCCATTATAACCCGGTTTCGGAAAAGCTGCTGGGCAGCAACAGGGAAAGGGTAATTGGGCAGCCGGTGCACGACATACCCGATTTAAACAGCAGCCTGAAAGATATTTTAAAGATGGAAATGGAGAGTGCCAGCAAAATGCTGGATATGGGGGATAAAAAGATATACGCCAGCCGGGTTCCTTTGATAATGAATGAGAATAAAAAAAACCGGCTCTTTGGTGTGATGATGACCCTCCAGGAAGTAGGCAAAATACAGAAGATGGAGGCACAGATAAGAAAAGAGCTCTATTCCAGGGGGCTGGTAGCCCGGTTCAAATTTGAAGACGTAATTTTTAAATCTCAAGCGATGGAAGAAGTGGTTAACAGGGGCAGGCGCTATGCCCGCACGGATTCCACGGTTCTGGTGATGGGTGAAAGCGGCACCGGCAAAGAACTTTTTGCCCACAGCATACACCAGGAAAGTCCCCGTGATCAGGGACCTTTTGTGGCGGTAAACTGTGCTACCATTCCCGAAAACCTGCTGGAAAGCGAACTTTTTGGATACAGTGAAGGTGCATTTACCGGCGCTAAAAAAGGAGGAAAACCTGGGCTTTTTGAACTGGCCCACGGCGGGACCATATTTCTTGACGAAATATCGGAGATACCCTTGAACTTGCAGGCCCGCCTTTTGCGGGTGCTGCAAGAAAAGTCAGTGCGGCGGGTAGGAGATGATAAAATTATTCCCGTGGATGTAAGAATTATTGCCGCTACCAACCGGGATCTTCTGAAGCTGGTAAAGGAAGGGTATTTCCGCCAGGACCTTTACTTTCGCCTGAATGTTTTATCGCTAAACATCCCTCCACTAAGGCGCCGGAAAGAAGATATTTTCCTATTGATACGGCATTACCTGAAAAACACCAGTTTTCCCGATAATTTCATCGAGGTTTTCCAGACCCACTGTAACTGGCTGGAACAGTACCACTGGCCCGGCAATGCCCGGGAACTTGAAAATTTCGTAGAAAAATTTGTCTCCCTGAACGTAGAAAACACCGATCCTTACAGGGTTCTGCAGGAGCTGGTAGAGGAGCTCTTTAGTTACGGCAATGAATATTTGAGCGGAGAGGAGCTGGACCCGGGATTGAACAAGCTGGTAATTGACATGGGTACCATGGAAGAGATGGAAAAAGAGATTATCAAAAAAGTGCAGAAGATGTACCCTTCAGAGAGCAAATCCACCCTGGCCCGCAAGCTAAACTTAAGCCGAACCACCCTGTGGAAAAAAATGAAATCCAGCCTGGATGGTGCTTCCGGTGAGGGGTAG
>CAYODA010000112.1:0-6884 GCA_964402625.1 uncultured Syntrophomonadaceae bacterium
TTCCGGGGGAGCAGGTGAAAATTACGGGAAGGGCGGTGTTATGCAGAATGTCTGTTTCAGTGATAATGGCTGCCTGCAACGAGGAGAATTACATAGAAGAAGCTTTAAGCAGCATACTCTCACAAACCCACCGGGATATAAAAGTAATTGTAGTAAACGATGCTTCTACCGACAGAACCGGGGAGATCCTGGAAGGCATTGCTGATGACAGGGTCAGGGTGTTCCGTTTTGCAGAAAACCGGGGGGCTGCCTTTGCCTTAAATTACGCCGCCGAACTGTCGGAAGGAAATTGGATTGCCGTCCATGACGCCGACGATATCAGCTATCACGGGCGGATAGAGAGGCAGTTGGAGTACCTACGGAAAAACCCTCACCTGGTTGCACTGGGCACCTTTGTGGAGTGTTTTACCGGTCCGCCGGATCCGGTTCCGGAGCAAGAGTTGCGTCTGGAAGAGGCGTATAAAAACAGGGTTCGCACCCCCGAGGAAATCCGCAGCACTTTGTTCTGTTACTGTCCCCTGACCCACGGGAGCGTTATGTTTTCCAGGGAAGCTTTTCAGGCGGCAGGCGGATACGATTCCCGCCTGCGTATTGCTTACGATTATGACCTGTGGACCCGGATGGTTAATGTGGGACCTGTGGAAAACCTGCCCCAGAAATTATACCGCTACCGGCGGCACGAAGGGGCACTCTCCAGGAAGTGGCTTGAAACCAGCAGGGAGCTCTTTTATTCTTTTTCCAGGTACCTCCGGAGCAGCTGCTTTTCCCACCTGGAAAGACCACCCGTTCTTGCCGTAACAGGCAATAAAAAAGCGGCCCTGAACTTTGTCCGCCAGGCGGAGGGTATCATCCGGGCCGTACCTGTTTACCAGGCTAACCGGGAAAACCTGTCAGAGATAATACGTTATTACCACAGCCGCCGGCTGGACGGTGCCGTTGTCTTGAACACGCTGCCAGGTGCAGCCCACGTTTTCAGGTGGTTGGCTGAAAACGGTATGGCCTTTAATGAGAATCTGTTTATGTTTGCCAGCCTTGTTTAACTCACCGGCAGCAAAATAAAACAGGTATTTACAGTTTCAGCTCCTGATAAATTCAATTTTCTGAAAAGCACTGCCCGCATTTTAAACAGCTGTTGGATAAAAGGAAAGGATTTTTTATCCTTTCCCGGAGCTTCTCATCGCTTCTGAACCCGGCCCGCACGCTTTCATCTATCTTTTCTCCGCTGGCAAAATAGTCATAACTCCAGGGGAGCTGTTTGTACCGTTCTTCTCCCATGGAGGAAATTTCTTTTATGTAATCCCTTATCAGCCGGTGAAGGGGATCCTTTGCCCCGGGGATATAATTATAAAGGCGGGTATTGAACCACTGGTTTCCCAGCATGGAAAAGTGAATAAATACCAGCGGATGAGTATTATTTACCAGTAGTTCGCCCCTGCTTTCTTTGCATGAAAGGCGGCGGTGGGAAAAATTCCAGGCGGCCAGGTTGTAGCCGGGATGTTTCAGGATGTGATATCGGCTAAAAAAGCAAGGTACCAGGTTCAGCCATTTTTGGTCGAGAAACAGACCCTGCCCGTAGTTTACATAACAGAAATCGGCCAGGCGTTTTGACCACCACTCTAAGAACTCAAAAGATTCCCGGCATCGCGAAATACCAAGAAAACCGCCGTTAAAAATACCGTCTTTTAGACTGATCATCTCTTCTCCCACGGTGAAGGGATTGTTGCCTGGCTCCAGTTGATGTGGGGTCAGCAGAATGCAGTGGTCCTCCAGCAGCTTTTCCGCTTTTTCCAGCGGGGCGTACACCTTGATATCGGCGTCCAGTAAAACCAGCGAGTTTTCATTTTGATATGTCTCCAGCAGGTACAGCAGGGCCTCGGCCCGGAAGGCGCTGCAGCTTTCGTAGCGTGAGTATTTAAAAGCGGTATGCTGGAACCCGGCGGGCTTTACATCCCTTTCTACCAGGAAGACGCGGTCAAACCAGGGAACTTTATTTACTTCAGGAAGGACCTTCTTTTCCAGCAGGAACAAAACAAAAGTAACTTCCGGGTTATGCTTTTTTACCGATCTTGCCAGGACTATTGCCTTGGCCAGATGATTGGCGCACGCCAGTGTGCAAACAATCATTTAAAAACCACCTCCAGTAATAACACCTTCTATCTGCGTTTAGTATACTGCTTCAGGAAACAGCACTCCAGATAACAAAATACTCCTCGTTTAAACTTAAACCGTTTTCCTCCAGCTTTCTACACAACAAATTAATTCCGGGGGTATTGTTCAGTAAGATAAAAAAATCTATGGAGCCTTTTTTATACTGGTACAGCAGATTTATCAGCGAACCCTGAAAATTTCCGGTTGTTACTTTTTTTATATGAAAGGAGTCTTTTGCCTCATCTACAAAACAGCGGCATCCTTTTTCCGGTCCTACCAGTGCAGCTTCAGGTTTTCTATCCAGGCCTTTTTGCTTCATGGAATCCAGGATGTAGCCGGAAACCGCCCGGAAAATTTCCCGGCCGGTGGTAATCACATCTTTCTGCGAAAGAGAACCCGGATAAACCCGGTAGCGGTAAAGAACTTCGGGCACATTTTCTACGGGACCCAGGCGAACCAGGCGGGTCCAGAGGTCGTAGTCGTAGGCGATTTTAAAAGAGGGGTTGTATCCACCGGCTTCTATTAGGGCTCTCTTTTTAATTAACATGGTTCCGTGGGTTAGAAAGGAAACGTGGAACAGAATTTCTTTTACATCGTTAAAGTCTTGTATTCTGTTCCGAATGGCGGCAAATTCCCGGAATGAATTGCTATCGGGAGAGCCGAGGGTGCCGGTCCCGCCGGGGATGCACTCGATAAAAGAACCGGCCGCTACCAGCCCCGGCTTGCTCTTTACAAACTCCACCTGGGTTTCAAGCCGGTGGGGCAGACTTACGTCGTCGGCGTCGTGTATGGCTATCCACTCGCCCCTGGCACTGGCTATTCCCGTATTTAAGGCAAGGGCTGCTCCCCGGTTATTGGGCAGGTGAATTATTTTAAAGCGGGTATCCGGGATGCCGTTTAAAATCTCGCCGGTGCGGTCGGTGGAGCCGTCGTTTACTACAATGCATTCCCAGTTTTTATAAGTTTGTTGAATGATTCCCGATACAGCTTCCTCTATATACGGTTCTGCATTATAAGCAGCCATGACCAAAGATATTAGCATAATGTACTCCTTTCGGATTTATATGGGGATGTAGATTTTATTTTATGCACCCCGGTGAAGGGGTGTGAACCGGGCATTTTAATATACCCTGCTTATATAACCTCCGGCTTTGGCCCCGGCCCGGGAAACGTTTTTGCCCATGCTTTTTTGTCTGTAATGCAGGAAGAGCTTATCAGGATTGCATTACCGGGTTAAAGATTAATGTATTGCCCCGTCCATCTTTAACTGGTTTATCGTGGATAAAACACTTTTTAATTAAAATACCGTTGATTAACAGTCACTGTTTTTTATTATCAACGTATTATGGTTATTAACAAGGCATAAGGAGGATAAATCCAGTGCTACAGGATATAAAAATCGGGGTAATGGGAGGAGGGGGGCACATTGGCCTGGTTTACGCGGCCTGCCTTTCCTCCCTGGGGTATCCCACGGTTGCTTATGATCCGGATGCCGCTACCCTGGAAAATATAAAAAAAGGCTGCCTTCCCTTTTATGAACCGGGGCTGGAAGAGATGGTGAATGCCTCGCTGCAAAAAGGGAGCCTGGTATTAACCGATCAACCGGAGGAACTGAGATATGTAGACGTGGTGTATATATGTACCGGTACACCTTCCCTGGCAGATGGAAAGGCTGACATTTCCAGGGTTGAGCAGGCCGTGTTAACCCTGGCGCGGGTAGCTCAAAACAAGGTAGTAGTAATACAGAAGAGCACGGTGCCGGTGGGTACCGCCCGCCATCTTATCATGCTGCTTTCCGGGAAAAAACTTGACGGGAATATCAGCCTGGTGTCCAGCCCCGAATTCCTGGCCGAAGGCACGGCGGTAGAAAATTTTTGGAAGCCGGACCGCGTGGTAGCCGGCGCAGAAGACCCGGAAGCCGCAGATATAGCCGCTCTTCTTTATTTACCCCCCGGTGTTCCGGTGGTTAAAACCTCCTGGGAAAACGCCGAACTTATAAAGCATGCCAGCAACGCCCTCCTGTCTACTAAAATTTCATTTATTAACGAGATTGCCCGGCTGTGCGAAAAAGTGGAGGCAAACGTGCGGGAAATAAGCCGTGGCGTGGGGCTGGACCCCCGCATAGGGCCGCACTTCCTGGAAGCGGGGGCGGGTTTTAGCGGTCCCTGCCTGGAAAAGGACCTGCGTTCCCTGCTGAATCAGTTCCGTAAAGCCGGAGAAGAAGCTCCCTTGCTGAAATCAGTCCTGCTGGTTAACCAGCGCCAGCGTCGTCTGCTGGTAAAGAAGCTGGAGAAACACACAGGTGATTTAAAAGGTAAAAAAATCGGCATCCTGGGGCTGGCGTTTAAACCGGGAACCGACGATGTCCGCGATTCTCAAAGCCTTCCCGTTATACAGGATTTACTTGATCGTGGTGCGGAAGTTATGGCCCATGACCCCCTGGTTTTAAAGTCCCGGCAGCTGGAATGGTTTAAGAACCTGTTTCCCCGGGTGGCCTTGGCTGAAACGGCCTACGGGGCGGCCCAGGGAAGCCACGGGTTGCTGGTTTTAACCGCCTGGCCGGAATACAGTGATCTGGACCCGGAGCTATTAAGCCGGGTTATGGCCGCGCCCGTTATCGTGGATGGACGGAACACGTTTTGTCCCGCTGCCATGCTGGTACAGGGTTTCAATTATGAGGGGGTGGGAGTATGAAGTTCCTGGTTACCGGGGCAGCCGGTTTTGTAGGGTCTCACCTCTGCGAAAAGCTGCTAATCCGGGGAAACAGCGTTGTAGGCTTGGATGATTTAAGCAAAGGAAAGAAGGAGAATATTGACCACCTTTCAGGTCATTCCCGCTTTACTTTTGTAACGGCTTCACTGGGTGAAGCCGGGGAGCTGCCTCGCCTGGTAAAGGAGTCTGACCTGGTTTACCACCTGGCTGCAGTGGTCGGCGTCAGGCAGTACGTGGAGGACCCGGTTAAGGTGGTGGTTACCAACGTTTGCGAAACGACCCGTTTGCTGGAACTGGCCTGGCAATACAGGAAGAAAGTTGTTTTCACTTCTACTTCGGAAGTTTACGGAAAAAGCAGGGAGCTTCCTTTCCGGGAAGATGCAGACCGCCTTTATGGCAGTACCCGGAAAGACCGCTGGTGCTACGCCGTTTCTAAAAGCGCCGCCGAGCACCTCTGCACGGGGTATGCCCGGAAAGGATTACCCCTGGTTATCCTGCGCTATTTTAACGTTTACGGTCCCCGGGCCGATAGTACTGCTTACGGGGGTGTGGTCACCCGTTTTATAGACCAGGCGCTAGTCGGGGAGCCGCTGACAGTGCACGGCGACGGCAGCCAGACCCGCTGTTTCACCTATATTGACGATATTGTGGAAGGAACCGTGGAGGCGAGTTACCGCCCCGCTGCGGAAGGCAAAATTATTAACCTGGGCAGCCGCAGGGAGACATCTATCAGGGAGCTGGCGGAAATGATTAACGGGTTGAACGGAGGGGGGAATAATATCCTCTTCCAGCCGTACCGGGAGTTTTACGGCCCCCATTACGAAGACATTCCCAGGAGAGTCCCTGAACTGGGTACAGCCGAATCGGTGCTGGGGTATAACCCCAAGGTATCCCTGGAAAGTGGACTACAAAAAACCCTGGAATGGTATAGAGCCTCCGGCGACTATCATAGATTGTAACTGAGCCTGAAAAGGGGAGGCGCCTATGAAAAAAAAGGAAAGGGAAAAAGAAGAACTTATCAGCGTTATAATTGCCACGCGCGACAGGTCCGAAGTATTGCTGCGGTCCCTGTATGCGCTGGATGCCCAGTCAGAAGAGGGGTGGCCTTTTGAAGTGATAGTGGTAGACGACGGTTCCACCGACGGCACCGGGTCCCTGGTTAAGAGTGCTTCCGTTAATTTTCCCCTGTCATGTATCAGCCGGCCGCCCGGGGGTCCGGCGGCTGCCCGCAATGCGGGGTTGGAAAGGGCTAAAGGCCGGGCGGTCCTTTTTTTAAATGACGACTGTTTGGCGGATGGTGAGCTCCTGGCCCGCCACCGGGAAAGGCTCCGGGAATATGGGGGAGAATGCGCTGTGCTGGGACGCATCGAGTGGGCCCCGGAGGTGGAGTGCAGTGCCCTGCTGCGGGAACTGGTGGGCAAATATTACTTTCCTTTTTACCAGATTGAAGGACAGGAAGAAGTCAGTTTTGCTTATTTTATTACCGGCAACCTCTCCGCTCCACTGGAGAAAATCAAGGAAGCCGGCGGGTTTGACGAAGACTTCCGGGAAGCCGCATTTGAAGACGTAGAGCTCGGCTACAGGATGTACCAGTTGGGGGTTCCCTTGAAATACAACCCTTCCGCCCTGGCGCATCACGCCCACAGCCTGGATTTTGATGATTTATTCGAGCGGCAGAGGAAGATAGCCTACTGGTTAAATGTTTTACTGGCCAAGCACCCGGAGGCGGCAAAGTTCTATCCCGGGATAAATACCAGTTTCCTTCCGGAACTGCCGGCCGGCAACCGTTCCTGCCTGGAGATGATCCTGCGTTATGCCAGCTACCGGGGATTAAAGGAGGGCCGGGTGGAACTTTTAGACCGGGAGGGGTAAGAGGGGTATTTCAGGTAACTGGCTAAACGTGTTCCCTCCCCCCCGGTGGGGGGAGGGAAGTGAATGATGAAGGAAAGTAAAGGTAGGGAGGGCCAAGGTTATTTTCTGAGTAGTCGCCCCGGTGCCCACTGCGTGGCACCACCACTAGAGGG
>CAYODA010000113.1:0-6765 GCA_964402625.1 uncultured Syntrophomonadaceae bacterium
AAGCTTCCGGGGTTACTTCGGCATCATTTAACATCTTTAATATTACGCAGGCGTATTTCAAAGTATCGCTAAGAATATATGCCCATCCAATCTGGTGTAAAAAAGCAAACCTGAATCTCAAGCGTTCGACCCACCGCTGGCTCTCATTTTTGGACAGGCGTATTTTTACCCTGTAATACAGCGAAAAGAAAAGGCGGAATCTACGGCGAACTTTTTCCACTGTCAGAGTTAAAAGGGGTCTGCTATTTACGGGGTAAGCCTCCCCCAGTATTTTTAACCCCCTGGCGGCGTACTTTTCACAGTTTTGCAGATCACCACCCACCAGGTAAATGCGGGTAAGTTTCAAATAAATCTCCGCTTTAAACCACCCTTCACCGGACATACTGGCCAATAAATGGTACGTCTCCCCTGCCTTCCGGTTTTCTCCCAGGGCAAAATATACGCTTCCCAGGTTTTTTAATAATTCAGAATAATAAGAAGGAGCATCTTCTTTGCTTTTTTCATAAAGCTCCCTGGCTTTTTCCAGGTACTCCTGTGCTTCTTTTAGTGCGTAACTATTTTTAGCATGTACACCAGCCCTGAAATTGTAGTACCAGGCCTGGCGCTCATTGCCAGAGCGGGAGAAATGAAATGCCAGGGAATAAATTTCTTCAGGTACCTCTTGTTTTTCCCCTGCAGCAATTTCTTCTTCCAGCTTGAGTGCTGCTTTTTTATGCAATTCCCTTTTACTTTCTGAAGACAGCTGTTGATAAAAAGCCCGCCGCGTTATCGGATCTACAAAAGAAAATTTTCTCTGCTCGTAAGTATAAGGGACTATTAGTTCCCTCCGAACTGCATGCTCCAGGATCTCTATCACTTCTTCTTCTGCCAAATCACATATATAAAAAAGCTGCCTCAAATCAAATGCATGTCCCAAAACCGAAGCGCACCGCAAAACATTTTCTTCTCTTGCAGGCAAGCCAGGTATTTTACAAAGTGCCTCTTCCTCTACCCTTGGAGAATCATGGTTTTCCATCCCTGGTTCATCCAGTAATTTGCTCAAACTTTCTTCCAGATTGCTACTTTTCCCTTCATTAATTTCCCTTAATGGTTTGCGCAACATTTCCACTGTCACAGAAGGATTGCCCCCGGAATACTCCATTACCTTTGAAGTAATCTCATTTAGACGCCGGACACCCTTCCCCAGTATCCGGGTGGCCAGCTCCCTGATATCTTCCAAATCTAAAGGATGCAGCTCCACCTCTTCCAGGGGATAATTCAGTCGATAATTGCGGTTAAGGAAAACAGAAAAAGAGCTATTGCTTTCCACTTCTTCTTTCCTACAGGTGCCAATCAGAAGAACAGGTGCCCGGTGTATACTAGAAGACAATTCCTGAAGCAGCTCAACGGTACCATTGTCAACATGCTGGAGATCCTCCAGGGCAATTACCAGGGGAGCCTCTTTTTTCCCCATGGAGAAGAAAAATCTGCTTACAGCCAGGTGAAAACGCTGTCTGGCCCGCTCTTCTTTCAGTTCAACCAGCGGAGGTGTATCTTTTAACATCTGTTTCGTCAGCGGACTAAAACGGGTAATAACTCTACCTAAATTACCCACGTTATCCTTTACTCTCTCCCGGATTTCTTCTTGTTTTGCTCCCGGCATTCCGTTAAAAAGGGTGGTATATTCGTGGAGGGCTTCTTTAAAAGGAGCGTAGGGAAATCCACCTACTCCTTCCCGACAAAATCCTTGAATAAAAGTACCCTGCCTTTCAAGGGCATACTTTCTTATTTCTTCTACCATCCTGCTTTTGCCACTCCCTGCGCCTCCCAGTAAAAGACAAAAGCTTCCTTCCCCTCTCCTGGCACTATGATAAGCCTTAACCAGTCTATCCATTTCCTGCTCCCTGTTTACCATATCCGCTTCCCCAACGGCTATAGCCCTGTGGTTCAATTCCGGCGGCAAGCTGCGTCCTTCCTTTAGATACATTTCCAGGTCTGACTGCAACCTCCCGGCATCCTGATATCTTTTTTCCGGTTCCTTTTCCAACAATTTAATGACCATCTCATCCAGTACCCCGGGAACTCCGGGATTATAATACGAAGGCGCCTCCGGTACCCGTGCAATATGCTGGTGAATTATTGAGCTAAGGTTGCTGCTTTCAAAAGGGAGCCTGCCGGTAAGCAAGCGATAAAAAACTACTCCCAGGGAATACAGATCACTTCGTTCATCCACACGCCTCCTGATAGCACCGCTCTGTTCGGGAGACATATAGTGAAGTGAACCGGCCATGTGGCTGGCTATTTCCAGGGTAAATTCTTTTAAACGTGCCACTCCGAAGTCAACCAGCTTTAAGTTAGAGTCCTCCCCCTCCATACCTCCTCTTTTAGTTATAATAATATTACCGGGTTTTAAGTCCCTGTGCAGTACCCCGGCCTGATGTGCATTCTTTAGAATTTCCGCCACCCGCCATATTATACCTGCCGTCCTACGAGGAGAAAAAAATTCTCCCTTGTCTAGAAGATCCTGCAAACTTTCTCCCTTTATCAGCTCCATAACCAGGCAGAGCATACCTCTGTCTTTAACGACACTGTATACTTTGCCTGCCCCCGGTTCTTTTAGCTCATTTAACAATTTATGGTCGTACTGAAAAAGCCTCAAATCTTCCGTGTTGCTGGATATAACCTCTTCCTTTAAAATTTTAACTGCTATCTCGGTTTTCTCCTGCAGGTCTTTAGCAGCAAACAACCTGCTCATACTGCCTTCACCGAGCTTTTCCCTCAACTCGTAGCGGTCACTTATTACTATCCGGGTATTCTCCTTCATACACCCCTCCACCCCTTGGACCTTAAATTAAAAACAAATCTGACAATATTTCAACTATATATAAATAATACCATGAATATAAATTATAAAACAATTATTGCCCAGAATATTGGCAAACTTATAAAAAAATAAAGAAGTTACTACCAGGGAGCGACACTAGGTCAATAAACAACTGTCCGAAGAAGTCCCCCCACTGAAGTACGCAGGAGTTTTTCTTCTTCGGACAGCATGAGATTTTGATTAAAGTTTTTCCATAAAAAGCTGGTTTACCAGCTGGGGATTGGCTTTCCCCCTGGTTTCCTTCATCACCTGACCTACCAGGAACTTCAAGGCCTTGTCTTTCCCGTTACGGTAATCTTCCACTGAAGAAGGATTTTCCTCGATAATCCTCTCCACCAGCTGTTCCAGTTCTCCCCGGTCCGATATCTGCACCAGGCCTTCTTCTTCCACAATTTGCCGTGGAGGCTTTTCCCGGTAGAAGGATTTTTCCAGTACTTCCTTGCCGATCTTGCCGCTAATGGAGCCTTCATCCACCAGCTTAAGTAGCTCTGCCAGGTACTCCGGCGTAAAACCAACCTCAAAGGGGCCCTTACCTTCTGCATTTAAGTGCATAAGAAACTCGCTCATAATCCAGTTGCTAACCTGTTTGGGCTCGGGGTAGTGTTTTAAACAAGCCTCAAAATAATCGGAAACCTCTTTGGAAGAAGTTAAAACTTCTGCATCATAGCGGGGCAGCCCGTACTCCTCTACGTACCTTTCTACACGCGCTGGAGCCATCTCCGGAAGCTCTTCTTCGGCTCTCTTAATGTCTGACGGGGAAAGTTGTATGGGGGTTACTTCCGTATCCACAAAACAGCGGTAATCGTTTGCCTGGAGTTTTTCCCGCATTAGAATCGTCTCTTCCCTGCCTTCTTCCCAGCGGCGGGTTTGCGGCATAACCGCCTCTCCATTTTCCAGGATGCCGGACTGACGCTTCACTTCATACTCCAGGGCCTTTTCTACTGCTTTAAAAGAGTTCATGTTTTTTAGTTCTACTTTTTCTCCAAATGCCGTCGTACCGGCGGGGCGCAAGGAAACGTTGGCATCACATCGGAGACTCCCTTCTTCCATTTTGCAGTCGGAAACCCCGGCGTATTGCATGGTACTTTTTAAGTTTTCCAGATAGCTGCGTGCTTCAGCCGGGGAACGTATCTCCGGTTCGGAGACAATTTCAATCAGGGGAACTCCGGCACGGTTGTAGTCAGCCCCTGAATAACCGGCACTGATCCCGTGAACCAGCTTTCCCGCATCTTCTTCCATATGTACCCGGGTTATTCCTACACGCTTCTTATCTCCTTCCTCGGTACCTACTTCCAGGTTCCCATTATTCCCAAGCGGCACGAAGTACTGGGAAATCTGGTAACCCTTGGGTATATCCGGATAGAAGTAATGTTTGCGGTCAAACCAGCTGTACATGGCTATATCGCAATTCAGGGCAAGACATGCTTTTAAAGCAACCTCTACTGCATTTCCGTTTAACTGCGGATAAGTCCCGGGGAAGCCCAGGCAAACTTCGCATATATTCTCATTAGGAGTCATGGAAAACGAGTTGGGACAGCTGCAGAACAGCTTGGTTTTCGTAAGAAGTTCCACGTGAACTTCAAGTCCTATAACTACTTCGTAATTCACTTTAAAACCTCCCTTTTAAATATCCCGCACCGGCGTAGAGAAACCGGCTGCCTGTTCAATTACTTGTGCTGCCTCGAGCAGGAACTTTTCCGTAAATGGAGCCCCAACAATCTGGACTCCTACCGGCAATTGGTCTACCATGCCCGCCGGAACTACCACTGATGGAAGCCCGGCCAGGCTTACCGGGGCACAGAAGAAATCTCTCCGGTATTCTTCTAAAAAATCATTCTGCGGGAAGTTTGACGGGGCTGCTCCCGGCACTACCGGCAATAACAGCAGGCGGTTATATTTAAACACCTCTGCCAGTTCGTTTTTAATAAGGGTTTTAACCTGCAGCGCTTTACTATAATAAGCCTGGTAGTTTTCTTCGTTTAAAAACCAGGTTCCAACAATACTTCTGCGGCGAGCTTCCTGGTTAAACGTACTGCCCCTGGTCTTGAAGTACCATTCCTCCAGGTTCTGGCTATCTTCTTCGCAATTTTCTCCGAATCTAATCCCGTCAAAGCGCGACAGGTTGGAAGATGTTTCCGCAAAAGCAATTACGTAATACGCCTGTAATCCCAGGTTAAAGTGGGGTAGATCCACCTGATTTATTTGAAAGTTACTGGAACTACTGCCTTCTAATACTGAAATTGCCTCTTTCAGCACCCGGTAATGTCGTTCATCTATCTGTTCCCATACTGCTTCCGGTAGTGCGGCTTTCCGGTTTCCATCAGGTATGACCTCTCCTTTTTCTTTAAAGTCTTTGGTGGCCGGATCCAGGGGATCCTTGCCGGAAACCAGTTCCAGGGCCATGGACATATCCTCTACTGTCCTGGCCAGTAACCCTACCTGGGCAAAAGAAGAAGAGTAGCTCATCAACCCGTAACGCGAAATACGCCCGGGAGTTGGCCTCAACCCCACTACCCCGCAATAAGATGCCCCCTGGCGGAGTTCTCCTGCTGCATCCGAAGACAAGGATAACATGGATGAACCGGCTGCCAGGGATGCCGCGGAACCGTCGCCGGGCAGGCGGGAGTTGTCCCAGGGATTGGTGGAAGCATGAAAGGAAGAGTTACGGGTAGTATTACCCAGTCCAAACTGGTCCAGGTTGGTTTTCCCTACCATTACCGCCCCGTTTTGGGAAAGAAACTCTGCAGCTGAAGCACTAAACGGTGGCCGGTAGTCTTTAAGGACTTCCGCCCCTACCGTAGTTGCTGTGCCTTCCCAGCTAATATCGTCTTTTATAGAAAAAGGGATCCCGGGAAGGCGAACTCTTTCTGAAACCTGTTGCCCCCTGCGATCCGCTTCATCCGCGTCATGAACAGCCTTTTCCCCGGTGCTATTAATAAAGGCCTTTATTTTTGCATCAGTTTTTACTTTTCTTTTTAAAACCGATTCTACCAGTTCTCTTGTTTTAAAATCTTTTCGTTTTACCGCTTCTGCCGCCTCTGAAGCGCTCATTTCCCAGAGCTCCAAAAAAGCCAACCTCCTTTTTAATCACGGGTATTAACTTTTAGTTTATTCTTCCACAACCCGGGGTATCCGGTAATATTCGCCGTCATAGGTATAAGAATTTACAGTTAACCTGTCCACGTTTTCCGCCTCAGAAGGGATGTCTTCCCGGAAAGCGTTTACCGCTTTAAAAGGATAGTAGCCCGGGATAGGATCCCCTGCTTCCAGTTCCAAAAAAGGGTTCAGCCACTCCTTCAAACGGGAAATTTCCTGCAACAGGCGTTGTCTTTCTTCTTCTTGCACTTCTATCTTGATGGCTTTAATGGAAACATCAAGTATTTCCTCGACATTTTTCACTGTATACCACCTTCTTCCTTATAAAATACAGTAGTAATTATAACATAACCCCTTGTTTAATCAAACTACCCCGCTTTTTGCAAATTCTCCTTGAAAAAGTGCTTTCTGTTGTTTTAATATTATCATTAGTGCATATCGCCATTAACCCTGCGTATAAGATGCTTTACCCCTGTCAATTAATTTATGCTTTTATTGCATGAAAAGGATTTTGCAAAAGTTATATGGAAGTCTTTCTTCATGAATTAACTCTAAAAACACTGGAGGAATGAAAGTGATACTGGGACTTTCGACGGAAGTAGCACTTGTTTTTGCAGGAGTGCCTCTTTTTATTATTGCCCTTTTGATAATATGGGGTTTATTTTACAAACCGGAGTAAAAAATCAGTTGAAAGCAGGAGGTCTTAAATCAAATGGAAGAAGTAGCAATTGTTTTTGCAATCATACTTTATTTTATCTTTTTAATAACTATTGGAGCCAGGGTTTCCCACCTGGTAAAAAACTCGG
>CAYODA010000114.1:0-6738 GCA_964402625.1 uncultured Syntrophomonadaceae bacterium
AAACACCGTGGTGGCCCTGGAACTGGTTCCGGTAGGTGGAAAGAAACGTAGCGGCTCTCGAACGATAGCATGAGCCGAGCCAACCACTACACCAGCGACACTAGAAAGCAAATGTATTTTCTGAGTGGAAAAGTTTAAACCCCGCTTAAAAAAGGGTTGTTACGTATTTCCTCCCCCAGGGTAGAAGAAGGGCCGTGTCCGGGATAGATAGTTGTACTTTCCGGCAGGGGCAGGAGCTTATCCTTGATACTCTGCAGGAGTTGCTTCATGGAACCGCCTCTCATATCCGTCCTTCCCACGCCGCCGGCAAAGAGGGTGTCGCCGGTAAAAAGGTGACCTTCCCGGTAGAGGCATACCCCGCCGGGGGTATGGCCCGGCGTGTGGATAACCTTAAACTGCAGCTCCCCCGCGGTTATACTATCCCCTTCTTCCAGGTGTTCCTCGGGGGCGGGAAGTTTCCGGGTTAAAAACGAGAGCAAAAATCCGGGTTTGCTGTACAGGTTTAAATCCTCCCGGTGGAGCATCAGGGGAGCCCGGCTCAAGCTTTTTATCCGGGAGTTGGCCAGAATATGGTCTATATGGCCATGGGTGTTAACTACCGCTTTTATTCGAAGGTCCAGTTCTTCTATCTTTTCAGCTATCCTGGAGCCTTCCGCACCAGGATCCAGCACCAGGGCTTCGCGGGTTCGGGCACACCCCACCAGGTAGCAGTTGGTGCCAAAAAAACCTACTGTAAGTTTTTCCAGGATCATAAATAAACCCCCGTTGGTGCCGCGCAGGCCGTCCGCCCGGCAGTTTAACTTTATCAATTTATATTAAAAACCCAACCGGGTAGCACCTGAAAAAGCTAGTGGCGGTGATATTTTTCTCCCCGAATTATTTTACAGCAGCGGTACAGTTGTTCCGCCAGCACCAGGCGGGTTAACTGGTAAGGAAAAGTAAGGCTGGACAGGGAAAGCAGTAGATCCGCCTGCTTTTTTATCTCCGGGGGTACGCCTTCTTCTCCCCCGATAATCATGTCCAGGCTCTTATGACCGGAGGTGAAAATCCCTTCCACTTTTTGGGCCAGTTCCCCGGTGGCAAACTGTTTGCCTTCCGGCGTCAGAATTGCCGTGAAATGCCCGCTACCCGGCTCCAAGTGCCTCTCCAGTTGCCTGGCTTCTTCTTTTAGCGCTTCCGGGCCTTCTTTTTTGGATGCCTTTACTTCGATCTCTTCCAGGCGGTAGTAGCGCTTTAACCTCTTGAAATAATCGTCTATTCCTTCCCGGAGGTAGCTTTCCTTTATTTTACCCACGGCTATTATTCGAATACGCATAAGGCTCTCCCCACGTTTATCCTTTCAGGTATTCCTGGACAAATGGTGCCACCCCGGTAATATCTTCCATGCATTCCCGTGCCCTGTACCTCCATTCCAGGGGACCCCCTACGATAAAAGGTACCGGGTTGTAAGTATGGCGAGGGTGATCGATCTCTTCAATATTGCCGTGATCGCTTACCAGAAGCAAAAGGGTGTGGTTCAGGTCAAGGTTCTGCAGCACCCGGGCCACAAAACGATCCAGCGTTTCCACCTTTTCCGCCGCGGCCGAAGGATCTTTTTGGTGCCCAATTACATCGGTTAAGAAATACTCAAAGAGGGTGAATTCTTTTCTTTCGGCCAGTTTTGCCGCGTTGTCAGCAGCTTTTTCCGGGGTTATAAGCTCCACCCTGTATCCCGAGCTGTTTAACACCTGGTTGGTAATATCCATGTACACGGCCTGTCCCTGCTGGAGGTCTTCCAGGCTGCGAAATTTTACCCCGGCATAGTAAGTCATCAACGTGGAACAGGAGTGGTTATATTGAAGCCCTTCCCGGAGGTCATAAAAGAACTCGGGGCGGTACGCGTTTAAAAAGGCTACACGGTACCCCTGTTTCTGCAGCCTGTTAAAAAGGTTGTGCTCTTTTAAGAGTTCTTTCAACCTTCGGTTGGGAAACCCGTTAAGGTGTCGCCCCAGCAGCCGGGGGGCATTCTTGCCGGTAAAAAGGGCGGCCTGGCCGGAGGCACTCTGGGGAAGTCCCTGTACTCCCAGGGTGCTGTCCAGTTTTAGCAGCGAGACCTTTTCTGCATCAACTCCCGCGCTGTCGCAGGTCAGTTTTTCCCCCTGCAGGAATTTCGAGAGCCGGGGGGTAGAAGCATAAACCAGGGGGTTGTTTACCCTGTCTTCTTTCCCCAGGCCCAGCCCGTCTACAAATATCATAAATACCTGTCTCACATCCGCATTTCTCTCCCGCTCCAGTATTTTTGTATTAATTAATCGGCTTCCCCGAGTGTTACCTCCTCGGACATCCTCTCCCCGTTACGCTCGAAGGCGACCTCCACAGTATCTCCGGGGTAGTAATCCAGCAGGATGTCAAATAGCTGTGCGTAATAATCGATGGTGTGTCCGTCAACTTCCACTATAACATCCCCGCTGCGCAGCCCGGCTTCCTCGGCAGGACTGCCCCGGACCACCCGGTCCACATAAACCCCCGTGTCCGTGCGATCACCGGTTACGTCAGAGTAATCGGTTATATATACACCCATATTGGGACGCCGTACAGCCCCGTGTTCAGAAATATCCCGGGCCACCCTATGCACGGTTCGACCGGGTATGGCAAAACCAATTCCTTCCACTCCGGCGCCGCCGATTTTGGCGGAGTTAATGCCTATAACTTCGCCTTCCAGGTTAACCAACGGTCCGCCACTGTTTCCTTCATTAATTGCAGCGTCAGTTTGGATATAGGTATAAGTAAACTGGCTTCCCGGCATGGTTATCTGCCTCTCCACAGCACTGATTACCCCGGTAGTCACTGTCTGCTGAAGTTCCAGTCCCAGCGGATTGCCGATGGCTATGGCAGTTTGACCTGGCACCAGGTTTTGAGTATCTCTGGCAATTTCCGCGTAATCCAGATTTTCTTCCGTTTCCACTTCCAGAACCGCCATGTCGGTCTCCGGGTCCTCTCCTATAACCCGGGCACTTGCCGCACTTCTGTCTTTAAACACAATTTCTATCTCCTCGGCTCTCTCAACCACGTGGTGATTGGTAACTACCAGGCCATCAGAACTTATAACCACACCGGAGCCGGTGCCCTGCTCCACCATGACCGTCTGGCCAAAGCGCATTTGCTGTCCGTAATTAACCACCCCTACTACCGCAGGAGAGACTTTTCCCACTGCGTTTATCACGCTCCCGGCCTCCGGTGCGGGAAGAACAATATCTTGTTCCGGTTCTTCAGCAGAGTTTTCTTCCTGGCTGTTTTCCCGCGCTTGATTCCCTGGCTCTTCCGCGCCAAAGTCGGCCGGAAAGAGAGAAAAAAGCATGAGCAGCATCAGGCCGCCACCTATTAAAACTCCCGCTACTACCAGGGAAAGATACGTCCAGATGGAAGGTCCGCGGGCCCCGGAATCATTGTCAAAACCGCCATCAAAATACATGGTTCCCCTCCTTAAAGTTCTTTTCCTTAGTATTAGTTTAACCCAGCAGCAACCTTCAGTAAAGATCATAAAAACCAATGTAAATTAGCCAAGATAAAGCTCAAAGAGGAAGGAAAAAAGAATAAATAAATGCTGGAAACAAAAAAAGACGGGGAGGAAACCGGTCCGGGTTTACCCACCGCACCTTTGATACTACAAGACAGGGCTACAGGTGGCACCGGTCGTTAAAAAGGTGGAGCCTGTTTTTGCCGTTGCTAAAAGTTTTTAATATAGAAAGGGAAGCAGGTGCAGGAGAAAAAGGCCATCTACCGTTGGTATCCAGTCCCAGAGCGAAGGTAAGGAAGGCATTAATAAAACGGCCGTGTGTTATAACCAGCGCCCTGCCGCAAGACCCTCGCCGGGAAAGCAAAGTTTCCAGGGCTCCCCGGACTCTCTGTAAAAAAGCAGTGCTGTCTTCCCTGCCGCTAACCGGGGTTCCCCAAAAATCACTTTTCAGCTTTTGGTAAAAGGTGGGCTGTTCTTGCATTAGTTCCTGCCAGGTGTACCCTTCTATACATCCCCAGCTGAATTCCCGTAAAAGGGAAAGGCACTCCGGGGTAAGGTCCTGCAGGTAGAGGTTCTCCCTGGTTACCGCTTCGGCGGTTTCCCTGGCCCGGGATAAAGGGCTGGTATAAACCCCGTCAAAAGGGATTTCTTTTAGGCGCAGGGCCAGTTTCCAGGCCTCGTCTTTCCCCTGCCCGCAAAGGGGGAATTCCTGTACTCCCTGCAGCCTGCCTTCCAGGTTGGCTGCAGTAGTCCCGTGGCGGGCCAACCATATTTCCATGCCCTTAATTTTTATTCACTCTTTTAGCTTCACCGCTGTCATCTTCGGACCAGGTAATCTTTACTCCCAGGTTTAGAAACTTCTCTTCCAGGTTTTCGTATCCGCGGTAAACGTGCTCAACTCCCCTTAACACGGTCTCTCCCTGGGCCATCAGGCCGGCCACTATCAGGGCGGCACCGGCCCGCAGGTCGGTAGCCCTTACCGGGGCCCCGGTAAGGGGAGCTCCACCGTCTATCACGGCGGTTCTTCCATCAACTTTTATATTGGCTCCCATTCTTTTGAGTTCGTCCACGTGATTAAACCTACCCTCAAATATATTTTCCGTTACCACGCTGGTGCCCTGTGCCCGGCTTAAAAGGACCATGGCCAGCGGCTGCAGGTCAGTGGGAAAGCCCGGGTAGGGGAATGTTTTTAAATCAACAGGCTTTACAGAATCACTTCCCTTTACCCAGATGGTATCTTCGGAGGAGCATACTTCTATACCGGCTTCTTTTAGCTTGGCCATGGCTGCATCCAGGTGCTGGGGAATAACTTCCCGCAGGCAAACCTGTCCACCCGTTACCGCTCCGGCAATCAGGAAGGTGCCCGCTTCTATCCGGTCGGGGATAATATTGTGTGAAGCTTCGTGTAGCTCCGGAACCCCGTCAATTCTTATCAGGTCCGTCCCCGCACCGCGCACGGAAGCTCCCATGGCATTCAGGAAGTTTGCCACGTCCACTACTTCCGGCTCTTTGGCCACGTTTTCCAAAACCGTGCGACCTTCGGCGGTAGAAGCAGCCAGCATCAGGTTAATGGTTGCCCCCACGCTTACCACGTCCAGGTAGATGTGGGTGCCTACCAGCCGGGAAGCGTTCAACTTTACCATACCATGTTCTACTTCCACGTCCGCACCCATGGCGGCAAAACCCTTGAGGTGCTGATCTATAGGACGCGGTCCGAGTTTGCATCCGCCGGGCACGGGAACTTCTGCCTCCCCGGAACGGGCCAGCAAACTCCCCATGAAGTAAGCCGATGCCCGCAACTTCTTAACCAGTTCATAAGGTATTACGCGGCCGTTCTGCACGTTCCTGGTATTTATCTCCACAGCATTTTTACCCCGCGGACGCACCGTGGCTCCCATGTGCTGCAGTATTTCCAGGAGGGTGTGCACGTCGGTTATGTCGGGGATGTTTTCCACGGTCACCTTTTTTCCAGGTATGATAGAAGCCGCCAAAATAGCCACAGCCGCATTCTTGGAACCACTTACTTTTACATTTCCTCGTATTGTCTGTTCTCCAGGTATAATCAATTTTGCCAATGCCAGCCCACCTTTTTATTGGTCTTTTTATTAAAAAAGTTTTTTGCTTCCTGTTTATTATTAATTATAAACCTTCTTCCAAATTTCCTGCCAGCGCGTTAAGATAATAAGTTTCTCCTTTTTCCAGCTCTACTTTCCAGACGGGCGGAATCTCCCACTGTTCCGCGCTAAATTCCTGGTCCGGCAAAGATTCCGGGTTGTAATAGCCCAGTTCCACCTCTTTAATGGTACGACTCTGGGAACTGCGTCCCAGTTCCTCTAGAAGACGAATTAATGCTGCCGAAACCGGGATAATTTCCATTTCCCTTTCTCCCTGGTAATCCAGATCCTCCAGCCAGTAATTTTCCACTCCCGTCACCTTTCCTTCTTCCACTTCTACTACCAACTGGGCATAAACAGGGAGGGCATTATGGGATACTTTCTGGTTATAATAAATACGATAGGCCCCGGCCCTGTATTCATGTACTACATCAAAAATAGCTCCGTCGGGCTTTAACCCTCTTTCTTCCAGGAAGTGGTTGGCCAGTTCCTTTGCTTCCTCACGCGAATGCTCGCCTTCAATATCAAGGGGGCTCTCCGGGGGATTCCTGTAAAAGCGGTAAAATCCGTTCTGGAAAACCGTTAAAACTCCTATCTCCGGGTGATGGTACACCGTTCCCTCCACTTCCCTGTCATCACTTTCCTGCTTCTCCGGTGTTTTCCCTTCAAATATTTTTTCTTTTAGTTCCCCGACGCTTAACTCTCCAGGCTGTACCGTTAAAAACGAACTTTTAATTTGTTGATGCGGGAGCTCTGCTTCCAGCTGATAGTTAAATTCCTGTAAATAGCTTTCCAGCCGTTCTTTTTCTACAGGGGCTACCGTCCCGGAAATTACTCTCCAGCCGGGAGAATAAATCTGGTAGGCCAGAAACAGGTTTAATCCCAAAAAGGCCAGGATTAAAATGTTAAGAGCCCGGGAAAAATTCATCTTTATCTTCTCCTCTATGCAAAATGTTTAAACTGTCGGCCTGCAGAACCAGGATTTCTCCGTCAACCCGGACTACCCAGGCAGGCTCGGGAGCCCTGTATTCGTGATCACCCACGTAATACGCCAGGTAAAGCTTTTCAAGGGTTTTCTCTTCAACCTCGACGTTATCTTCCCGGCTCTCGTTATCTTGATTCTCCCCT
>CAYODA010000115.1:0-6692 GCA_964402625.1 uncultured Syntrophomonadaceae bacterium
TATCTTCAAGTGAAGAAATAAGTGATGTTTTTGAGTGGCTGGAGGTAGCCAATTCGGTTTTTGATGATCTGGCGGAAAAAATAGCCTCAAAACGGGAAATGGCAAAAACCTTTAATTACTTTGATCGTGGGGAGCTGGATATGGCCATCTACGAAAGGCAGGCATTCCTAAACGAGAAAGCTTCGGTACTTTGGCTCACCGCCTATCCTTTTGAAGGAGTATTGCGCCCGCGTCTGCTCCGCCTGCCTGATTTTTCCCGTGAGGCTTTAGAGGGTATGCTGACGGATTTGTGTTTGATGCTGGGCCTGGGAAGACTTTGCTTTCTTGAAGAAGATCCAAAGGAAGGATTTAATGGAAAACAGTATATAAAGAAAGAGAAAGCTGTTTTCCTGGAGGAAGCAGAGTTTTCCCCGGTGCAGTCTCCACTGGGGATGAAAGCGTACAGCAAAGGGGAATTCCTCGGGGCATTTTTACCCGTGGAAGACGGGAAAAAAGGCTCCAGGGATATAGCCATGCTTTCTTTAGCCAAAATACTGAAAACCAAAGGGATTGCTGCATCGAATGTGACTGCAAATTTCAGCAGGGTTTGCCTGGATGGGGAAAAGCTGGATGCCCTTGCAGAAAGCGCTTTTCTGTCACTGGCCAAAATATTGAAAAATAGTGCACGAGGGGTTGGGTGAAGTTGCCTGATTGTGCCTGGTTTGGTAGACTGTTGTTAAACAGCAAGTGGCCGCCCGTGGGGCATAGAGAGGCGCTTTTTCGTGGGAGCGCAGATTGAGATGCCCTCATGGAGGGCTGGGGAAGACCTCCTTTATAAGTTCTTCCCAACTGTATTGCCGCACCCCCAACAAGCGGATACAACGAGCCCCACGGGCTGGTACACATATAAGCCCCAGCAAAAAATTCCGCCAGCACTCTCCCGTAAAGCAGAAAGGCGATTGTTTGCCCTTTGAGGGTAAACCGAAACTAAAAGTGTTTCGGAAGGGAGGTGCTGGAGAATGGGCAATTTTGTCCACCTCCACAACCATTCCGTGTTCAGTTTCCTGGACGGAGCCATAGGTGTGGAGGACCTCGCCCGACGGGCCAAGGAGCTGGATATGCCGGCAGTAGCGCTAACCGACCACGGCGGCATGTACGGCGTGGTGAAGTTTGCGCAAGCCTGCGCGAAGTACGGCGTCAAGCCCGTCTATGGGTGCGAGGTGTATGTAACGGAAAATGCGAGGGAGAAGGACAAAAACGAAGATCAGTTCCACCTGGTGCTTCTGGTAAAGGATCAGCAGGGATACAAAAACCTGACCAGTTTGGTGAGCCAGGCGCATACCGAGCACTTTTATTATAAGCCCCGTGTGGATAAAGATCTCTTAAGAGATCATTCCCAGGGGCTTATAGCTTTGAGCGCCTGTCTGGCAGGTGAAATACCCAGGTGGATCCAGCGCGGGGAACACTCTAAAGCCCGCGAAGCAGCAGAACAGTACAAAGGCATTTTTGGAAACCGGTTTTACCTCGAACTTCAGGATCACGGAATTCCGGATCAGGCTGAGGTAAACCGGGAGCTGTTCCGAATCGGGGAGGAGAAAGGCATAGAGCTGGTGGCTGCAAACGACTGCCACTACCTGCATCAGGAAGATTGGGAAACCCAGGATCTCCTGCTGGCCATCCAGACCAACAAAAAGCTCTCCGATTCCAGCCGGCTGCAGTTCGAAACAAAAGAGTTCTACTTCAAAACAGAAGAGGAAATGGCGCAGCTGTTCCCCAGGGAAACCCTGAATAACACAGCCAAAATAGCAGAAGCTGTAGAATTCGACCTTCAGCTGGGGCAAAACCTGCTGCCGGAGTTCCAGCCGCCCAGGAACCTTTCTTCTGAAGAGTACCTGAGAAAGCTGTGCTGGAACGGATTAAAGAAGAGGTTTGGGGCTCCTTCCCGGGAACAGCGCGAAAGGCTGGAGCACGAGCTGAAAGTTATTGGAGAGATGGGCTATGCGGATTATTTTCTGATCGTCTGGGATTTTATCCGCGAAGCACGAAGGAGAAGCATAGCGGTCGGCCCCGGAAGGGGATCGGCTGCGGGTTCGCTGGTTTCGTACTGCCTGGGCATTACCGAAGTGGATCCCCTGAAGTACGACCTGGTGTTTGAGAGGTTCCTCAACCCCGAAAGGCTGAACATGCCGGATATCGACATAGACTTCAGCGACATCCGGCGCGAAGAAATCATCGAATACACCAGGGAAAAATACGGAGAGGATAAGGTGGCCCACATCATGACGGTGGGCAGTATTGGATCGAAAATGGCAATCAGGGATACCGGCAGGATTGCAGAATATCCCTACGAAGCCTACGACTTCCTCTCCAAATCCATCCCTTCAGGGGAAACCATTGAAGATGCAAAGCAGTCCAACCCCGAATTCGACGCGGCAGCACAAAAGCATCCGGACCTGATCAAGAAAGCATCTTTCATAGAAAACACTCCGCGCCATCCCGGGGTGCATGCCGGCGGAGTAGTAATCTCCCCCCGGCGGTTGGATGAACTGGTCCCCCTGCGGCTGTCGGAAGGTAAAGTAACTGCACAGCTGGATATGGAGGACCTGGAAGAACTGGGCCTGTTGAAGATGGATTTCCTGGGGTTAAGGACCCTGACCACCATAGAGAAGGCCCTGGAAATGATTGAAGCAAACCACGGGGAAAAGGTTAACCCGCAGGAGATTTCTTATGACAGGGCGACTTACGAAATGATCTCCCGCGGGGATACCGCCGGCGTGTTTCAGCTGGAATCTGCGGGCATGCGGAACACTTTAAGGCGGGTGCAGCCTTCCCGCTTCGAAGACATCATTGCGTGTGTGGCGCTGTACCGCCCGGGGCCCATGGAGCAGATCCCCAGGTACGTCAAAAGGAAGCACGGTGAGGAAGAAATAGAATACCCCCACCCCGATTTGGAAGAGATACTAAAGGAAACCTACGGGATAATAGTCTACCAGGAACAGATTATCAACATTGCGGTTAAGATGGCGGGCTTTTCCTTCGGTGAAGCTGATGTCCTGCGCAAGGCTGTGGGCAAGAAGAAGGAGAAGCTCTTAAAAGAGCAGAGGGAGAAATTCGTAAAAGGGGTGGAGGAAAGGTACAGCCGCCAGCTCGGCGAAGAGCTTTTCGACTTGATATTGAAGTTCGCCGAGTACGGCTTCAACAAGGCCCATGCTGCCAGCTATGCGACGGTGGCGTACTGGACGGCGTACCTCAAGTGCCACTGGCCCAAGGAATTCATGGCAGCCACCCTGTCGGGCTGCCAGAACAGCGACAAGGTGCAGAACTACGTCTCTGAGGCCCGGGCCATGGGCATAGAGGTTCTTCCGCCGTGCGTGAACAAATCTGGAGAGGATTTTTTGGTGGAAGGGAATTCCGTCCGGTTTGGGTTGGCCCACATCAAAAACGTGGGCAAGGCTGCAAAGACGGTGGTGGAAAATGCGCCTTATCAGGGCCTGCTGGATTTTTGCTCCAGAGTAAATCTTACCACCTGCAATAAAAAGGTGGTGGAGTCCATGGTTAAGACAGGGGCCATGGATTCCATCGTCAAGTCCAGGGAATCCGCCCTGGAGATAGCGGAAAAAGCCGTCAAGAAGGGCAGGAAGGCCCAGAAGTCCAGCAAGCAGATGCAGCTTTTCGAGTCCGCCCCCGAACTGGAGGAGCCTGAACGCACGGATTCCCTCCTTGAGAATCTGACAAGAGAGCGCGAATTGACGGGATGCTATCTATCGGGGCATCCGCTGGACAACTACAGGGAACAGATTAGAGCATTGCAGAAGACAGGATCTTTGAAGAGCTTTTCGCAGGTTTCTTCCGGGGAAAGGGCTACCGTGGCGGCGGTTATTACCAGCGACAAAAGGATAACCACCAAGAACAAGGAAAGAATGGCCATCCTTCATGCAGAAGACCGGACCGAAAAAGCCAAGGTAGTCGTGTTTCCCAAAACTTACCAGAAGTACCGCGGCAACCTGGGGGAAGGATCCGTGGTCCTCTTAGATCTAAAGGCAGATCTCGATGACGAAGGCGAAATAGAGTATTTCGCGGAGGCCGTGGTGAAGTTCCCCAACAATCCGGAAAGGGTTGTCGTGGATGTAACCGAAATCAGCCCGCACCAGCGGGAAAAGGTCAAAAACTGGCTTTTAAACACCCCGGGGAATATTCCGGTTTATATCAGGGAAAACGGAAGCAAGAATATCCTGCCGCCGGGTTTCTGGACGTCGCTGGAATACCTGGATCAATACAACCTGGGCGCTTCCGTCCGGGTGGTGAGCAAGTAACCCCCACTTTTGGGGGTTACTTATCACATAAAAGACAGCCTAATATGCACATAACTATTGACATGCAGTGTTCTGCATGATATGCTGTTGGTGTAAAAATTAATAGATAAAATTCTGTCCCCCCGTAGTGGGGAGGCCTGTTACCTATATATTTTTAGAGAGAAAAAGCGCACGCGGGTGCGCTTGTTTTAATGTACAAGGGGGTGTGGGAGTGCAGATAGAGGGGTACATAGAGCGGATTACATATTACAGCGAAGAAACCGGCTTTCTGGTGATGCGCATTCAAGAAAAGGACAAAAAGGACTTAACCGCCGCAGTGGGGCGCGCCGTGAGCGTAAACGTGGGGGAAACGGTAAGACTTACCGGTAAATGGGTAAAGGACAAAAAATACGGTGAGCAGTTTCAGTTTGACGACATCACCATTACTGTTCCTTCCACTGCCAAAGGTATAGAAAAATACCTGTCTTCTTCGGGGATTAAAGGCATCGGCCCTGTTTTGGCCGGGAAGATTGTGGAGAAATTCGGGAGCAACACCCTGGAAGTAATAGACAACGATCCTGATCGTTTGAAAGAAGTAAGGGATATTGGGAAAGCAAGGGTAGAAAAGATTAAGAAGGCCTGGGAAGCACACCGCAGTGTGCGGGAGCTGATCATGTTCCTGCAGCACTACGGGGTAAGCGCAGTGCACTGCGCCAGGATACACGAAAAATATGGGGATGAAGCTGTTCGGATGATCCGGGAAAACCCCTACCGCCTGGCCCGGGATATAAAGGGTATAGGTTTTCAGACGGCGGATCAGATTGCCTGCAAGATGAACTTCCCAAAGAATTCTCCTGTGCGTGTAAAAGAAGGAACAGTTTACGTCCTGATGGAGAGGGTGGACGAAGGCCATGTTTACTATCCGCTAAAGAAGCTGACGGCCGAAGCTTCGGACATGCTGGAGGTTCAGCCTGACTTGGTAAAAAAGGCCGTGTATTCGCTGGATCAGCAGGATGGCAGGCTGGCTGTGGAAGGTGAGAAAGTTTATCCAAAATGGCTGCATATAACAGAAACCAGGCTTGCGGAAAAGTTAAGGGAGCTCAACGGCCCTCCCCCGATTAAAAAGGACCCGGATTTGCTGAAAAAAGCCGAGGACAACATCGGGGTAAAGCTGACGGAAAAGCAAAAGGAAGCAGTCAATTCCGTGATGGAAGAAAAAATTCTAATTCTTACGGGAGGACCGGGCACCGGAAAAACCACTATAGTTAAGGCGATGCTGGAGGTATTCAATACCTGCGGTCTGGATGCTTTCCTGGCGGCTCCCACGGGAAGAGCTGCCAAAAAAATGGAAGAATCCGCGGGGCAGGAGGCCAAAACCATACACCGGATGCTGGAGTACGATCCCAAAAGGGGAGTATTTACCCGCAACGAAGACAACCCGCTGGAAGCCGATGCAGTCATCATAGACGAAGCCTCCATGATGGATCTGTCGCTGACCTACAGCCTTATCAAGGCCCTGCCTCCCAGCACAATCCTGGTAATAGTAGGGGATGTGGATCAGCTGCCGCCGGTAGGGCCGGGGAATATGCTGAGGGATGTAATAGATTCGGGTGTGGTAAAAACGGTGGAGCTGAATGAAATATTCCGCCAGTCCAGGCAGAGCCGGATTGTAACCAACGCCCACCTGATTAATTTGGGAAGGATGCCCGACCTGAAAAACGGCGGGGATTTTTATTTTATAGAAGAGGAGAGCCCTGAAAAGGTCGTTGTTAAGATTAGAAGAGTAGTGTCTGAGCGCATACCGGCCAGCTTTGGCCTGGATCCGGTTAACGACGTTCAGGTGATTTCCCCCATGCACGGGGGATCAACCGGAGTAGCCAATCTGAACGAAGTATTGCAAACGGCTTTGAATCCCTGCGGCAGGAATGCTGTCCGGGGAAGCCGGGTTTACCGTGAAGGCGACAGGGTCATACAGACTTCAAACAACTACGATAAGATGGTCTTCAACGGCGACGTGGGCATTATCAAGAGGGTAGATGAGGCTGAAAAAGAGCTGGAAGTAAGCTTTGGCGGCAACGCCGCGGTGTACGATTTTACCGAGCTGGATGAGATTTCCCTGGGGTACGCTATTTCCGTGCACAAAAGCCAGGGAAGTGAATACCCGGCTGTGGTGATGCCGGTAACCACACAGCACTATATACTTTTAAGGAGGAACCTTTTGTATACGGCTGTTATGCGCGGCAGCAAGCTGGTAGTTTTGGTAGGAACCAAGAAAGCCCTGGCTATAGCGGTAAAAAACAACGACGCCCGACAGAGGTACTCAGATTTCAAGGAAAGACTGCGCTCCGCATAAGGGGGGTTTTAAATGGAGGCCTTAAACCTGTTGGGGGCAGGTATTGTTTTGGGGGTAGTAGTGATAGC
>CAYODA010000116.1:0-6598 GCA_964402625.1 uncultured Syntrophomonadaceae bacterium
CCGACACGGTAAACATGGTTATGGGTGCACTGGGTATTACTGCTTTACTATTTGGCCTGCTTTATGTTTTGGTACTGCGCAAAACACCAGTCAGCTCTAAATAGCTACTCAGAAAACAAATAGACTATTTTTACAGACTACTCAGAAAATAACCTTGGCCATCCCTACCTTTACTTTCCTTCATCGTTCATTTCCCTCCCCCCACCGGGACCCCACCGGGGGGGGAGGGGCAGGGTGGGGGGATACTACCCGAAAACATGAGTTATGCTTCCTTCCTGACTCCGCAGTCCAGGTATAGGAATTAAAGCAGCTTCTTTACCGGCTTTATACCGGAGTAATTCTCCAGCAGGTATTTTTCCATCTCTTCGGAAAAACCAGGGGACGGGTGTTCTTCCAGGATACGCCGTGCCTTTTGCGCTGCCCTTTCTGCAGTATCCAAACTCCCCTGATTCACCCAGCTATCCCTCTGCTGCCGGTTGGATAGCACGGGGAAAAAGAACTCACGGCGCACGTGCTTTGCGGTATGCTGGTGGGCCAGGAAATGCCCTCCCGGACCAACTTCACCGATTACTTCAGCGGCAACCGTATCACGATTTACTTCTATGCCTTCTACTGCCCGGAGAACCATCCCGGCAATTTCATTGTCCACTACCATCTTCTCGTAGGAAAGGGTAGTGCAAAATTCCAGCAGGCCAAAAGCGTCATGTATATAGTTGGCTCCCGCCAGGGCCACTCCCATCATGGTAGCCGCACTTTCATAGCCGGCCTGGGCATCCACTATTTTGGAATCGGACATGCCGCCTGTAGCATAGATGGGTATGCGGTAAAAACGGGCCATCTGGGCACAACCAGCGTTTATAAGTGAAGACTCTATCGCGCCGGCCATGTAAATACCCGCTTGCATATCCACTATACTGGAGGTGGAACCGTACAACACCGGGGTACCTTTGTTTACCAGCTGGGAAAGCACCACCCCGCTTAAAGATTCCACGTTATTGCAGGTTACGGTTCCCGCCAGGGTAACCGGGGAAGTTGCCCCGGCCAGGGGTTCCGAAGGTGCAGCTACAGGAATGCCATACCGGGCTATTTCCATTAAAAAGTCAGTATAAGTTATCTCCATAGTCAGGGGGCTCATCATAAGAGTAATAAAAGAAATAAAGGGGCGTTCCAGCAGCTTTTTCTTGCCACCGGCTATATCCTCCCCCATTTTAATCACGTCTCTAAGGCCCTGTTCCGTATAAATTCCACCCATAACGTGTTTGGAAGTATTGGCAAGGGCATGGTAAAAGCGGTTAACATCCACATCTTCTGTCTTGACATCGTTGGGGTAGCAGTTAATTACGAAAAATGCAATGTTCTCCAGGGCCTCGGTCATCCTGGCATAACCGGCTACATCGCGGACTTCCGTAGGACGGCGTTCGCCTGAATCCAGGTCCAGGGTATTCAATACAGTTCCCCCGGTGCCCAGGTAAGTATTGGTTCCTTCTAAAACCAGGTCGTTTTTCTCTTCCCTGCCGCAAAGCACCACCCTTTCCGGGGCGCTATCCAACGCGTCTTCCAGCATGGAACGGGGAATTTTCACTACACCCTCTTCTGTATCCACTGTTGCCCCGTTCTGTGCAAATACTTCCTGGACTCTTTTATTGGGCACTTTAATACCCACGTTTTCCATTAAATAAACAGAGGCTTCGTGGATCTCTTTCATGTCCTCCTCACTGAATACCTTGAAGCTACCGCCTTGAACCGTTTTAAACATGTAACCCACACCCTTTCTTTTCGTTATCACTGCACTGTTAATTAATTTACACTTAACCATAAAAAGTGTCAATATTGCGTGTAATTTAAATTATAACATACAACTTTAGCTTCAAGCACGAACTGAGAAGCTCATTTTAAGGATTCTCCCTGTTATTTAGGTTTGTCTTCCCCTGATTAATTATGTATAATAAAAGATGTAATAGAGCAAGTGGTTAAAAGTCAAGTATCAATATCAGAGGAACCTGACCGATAAAGGCAAACCTTCCGAAAGGAAGGGACGCAAAGCCATGGGTCTACTGTCTCCAGCGGAGGCTACGATCGCCAGGCTACCGAAACAGGTTTTTTGTTTCGGCTTTTCGGTCCCCCTGTATAAGGAGGGACGAAATAATGAAGAAATACCTCTTGGGACTGCTCCTTCCCGGGTTCATCTTGCTGTTCATCAACTTGTTTCCAGGTGTGGGAGACAACACCTTATCTAATACGAGCCAGAGCTCTACCATGCCCCTTCCAGGTGCTTTTTCCGTAACCGGGCTCCACACAGAACCCGCCTGCCAAGAAACCGGCCCGGAGATGCCGGCAGTCAGAGACTTTACGGAAAACACTGCTTCAGGCACAAACGTAGAGGACAAAATGCAAAACCAAACCATAGAAAACAGCGAAGAAGAAAACAGCAAAGACAAAGAAGACCTGCATGAACCTTATCAAGAAAATCCTTCTATGCCTGGAAATACGGCCTCATTACTGGAGGATACATCACCCGGAAAAGATGAGGGTGAAAAAACCAACCCGGAAGACACCGGAACCAATAAGGAAAAAGAAGAACCCAATACGGTAACTGCAGAAGAAACAGAAGAACAAGCAGGAAATAGTGAAGAAACAGAAAAAAGCCATAATCCCCGTCCAGAGCCGACAGAATCCCGGGAAGATAAAGAGACAAACCACCCGGAAGAAGAAAACAACGAGACTTCAGCCCTTGATGAATACCAGTGGAAAAACAGCCGGCATTACCGGCTGCAGGTAAAGGTTAATGTAAACAACCGGGGTGACTCTACAGCCAAAGAAGTAAGTGTAAAGTTACCCATGCTGGAAAACAGCTCTGCCTATCAGCAAACCACCCTGGAAAGTACCAGCCATCCGGCCGCTTCTTCCTCCGGGAGAAACAGCTCTTTCTCCGTAGGGGAGATAGCCCCAGGGGAAACAGTTACAGTGACAGCCGACTATACTATCAGGGTCAATACCTTCTCTATGGATAATTCCAGTACAGCCATGGAAACTGCGAAGGAAACTTTTAAAAAGTTGTCGGGAAGCGGCAATTGCCACGATCTGGCCGTCCGTTTTGTGGAGGAACTTGATGATAAAGGGATCAAGGCCCGGGTAGTAACCGGTTTTGCCAACCCGGAAAGGGGAAGTTTTTCGCCGGGAAGCCTGGGTGGGATGCGCCATAGCTGGGCGGAATTTTATATTGAGGGAACCGGCTGGATACCCGCGGATCTTACCTTCGGGTATTTTGCAGAACTGCCTTCGGCTTCACACATAATCGAAACTTATTCAGCCTTCGATGCCATAAACCTATCCGGAAATGGCGGGGAACTGGACGGCAGCTGGGAAAATGTAATCCTGGAATAACATCTACAATTATTTTTAATCACAAAAGGGTTGACCCCTGCCTGCTCCACGGCGGAGGCAGGGGTCAACCCTTATTTTCTCCTGGTTAAAAACCAGCTAAAACAATAACAGCCTGGCTATGCAGCCCAGTTTAATTATCCAGGTCCTCTACTGTAAGAAGCGCTTCAAAGGGGATACCTTCTTTTTCAAACATCTCCCCCGCCCCCATCTTCCGGTCCAGCAGGGAAACCACCTTGACTATTTCGCAACCGTTATTCTTCAACTCCCGGGCCACTTCCAGGGAAGAACCTCCCGTAGTAGCCACATCGTCAACTATTACCACCCTGCTGCCGGGATTTATATCCGGTCCCTCCAGCCTCTTCTGGTCGCCGTATTTTTTGGCTTTTTTGCGGTCCACAAACAGAACCATATTATTGAATTCTTTTTCCAGGAAGCATAATACTGCCAGGGCTCCGGAAATAGGAGCTGCCCCCAGTGCAGCACCTCCTATTGCATCAACTTTTTCGCCCTCTATTTTATCCAGAATCCCCCTGGCAATCAGGTAGGCCCCCTCCGGCAGCAGGGTTACCGTTTTACTGTTAATGTAATAGTTGCTGGTCATCCCCGAGGAAAGCTGAAATTCCCCCGTCAAGTATGCGTACTGACGGTAAAGTTCCGCAAGCCTTCTCTTATCAAAAGAGCCTGCTCTGAGATAACCTTCTTGAGAAGTCATTTCTTCACCATCCTTTAACCTGCTTTATTAACAACTCTGCTCTTAAAGATCTATTCTGCGGCTTCAGCCATTTTCCCTGCAGAAAACTTCCCGGAACAGGCCAAAGGCTTTATCACGACTCTCCGTGCTGGAATCCGGAAGCAACATGGAAGCCACTACTACCACGATGGCAGAAAAGAAGAATGAAGGAACCACCGGCATAAGCCCCCAGGGCAAGGTCCACTGGGGTAGTATATCCAGCACCCACAGGTGCAGAAGAACCGCCGAAGCAATAAGTGCAGTGCACACACCCTTTGCAGTGCTCCCCGGCCAATAGAGTGCAGCTATCATTACCGGCAGCATAACGGAAAAACCTGAAAAAGCATACTCCGCCACGGTCATTATGGCTGCGGGTTCCAGGATTGCCACGTAATACGCTACTGCGGAAAAAAACAGCAAAAATACCCGTCCCCAGTTTACCGCACGTTCCGAAGAAATTTTAATATACCGGGAAAGAAAATCATCGGTCACCATATGCGAAACCGAGAGCAGTTGGGAATCCACGGAGGATTTTATAACCGATAATATGACTACCAGCCCCAAAGCCGACCACAGTGGAGTCAGGTGTTCAAAAATAAGCCGGGGAACAATATAACTGGCTTCTTCAGTACCCAGCCCCGGAACAGCCTGTGACCCCCACACTCCCAGCAGAGTGGATATTCCAAACACCAGGGCCAGGGCCAGCGGATATACAAGGGTGGCTTTTTTCATAACCCCGCTGCTCCTGGTAGCCAGTATCCTGATAAACATCTGTGGAAAAACAATTACGGCCAGTGAATTTATAAAAGAATAGCTAAACCACTCTACCGGGGTAAAAGAGTCACCCCTTTCCAGCATCCCCGGATCTTCTTCCATAATTCTCTGCGTAATGGAAGAAAAACCTCCCAGTTCTCCACCCAGGGCAAAAAGTATGACTACTACTACCGCCAGAAATAAAAAACCCTGGAAGACATCCGTCCACACGGTGCCCCGCAGCCCGGCAGGGATGGTGTAAACCAGGGAGATACCTACAATAAAGGCTGCAGCCAACTCATAGGGCACGGCTTCCCCGGTAATCGTATGTAGGGTGAGGGCTCCACCCCGGACACTGAGAACCATGTAGGGAAGGGTATAGTAAAGCAGAAGTACCAAAAATACCATCGATACGGTACCACTGTTAAAAATCCCACCAAAAACCTGGGGCTGGGTGGAATAGCCAAAACGTTTACCCAGGAGCCAGGAACGGTACCCGATAAGATAGTAAGTGAAAGGGGTAATGAAAATGCTCCATCCGATTACGTAACCGTAAGCGCCAAAACCCAGTTCGTAAGCATGCCCGGCATGTCCGATAATGGTAAAAGCGGTGATGTTACTGGCAAACAAAGCCATAAAAACAGCCACTGTACCCAGGCCGCGCCTGGCCAAAAAATAATCCTCCCGTGTTTTCCTGGCATTGGCAGCTACATAACCCCCTATAAGTAACAGTATAAATACATAAACCCCGGTTAATAGCCACCCGAGGGAGTTGTCCATAACCTTATCATCCTTTCGCGGTGTGTAAAAATGATTTATTCATGGTAGCCTTGCCCTTCATCTTCTTTTGCTTCTTCTTGAGTAGAAGAAATAAGGTGCGGTGGCGGATCCGGCCACACTAACTTTATAGTTAAATAAATAACTCCGCAGGCCAAAAAAGCGTAGGCCACATAGTAATAATAAGCAAAAGGCATAAAGCCAAGCCACAAAGGAGCGCGGGCATCCAACCCCCACCACCAGTAGCTGTTATGCAGTAAAAACATGAACAGCACCATCATCCCCATGATAGCCAACCGGTTTCGGAATTTCACTTTATCACACCCCGGGCAAACAATTTTAATCGCAAGTATTACCAACCCTATTTATTCGATAATCTTTCGGTCACTCCTGCAAAAAATTCTGCTTTGTTAGTTCTAGCTGTTCATATCAGTTTTATCACAAAGCCTTTTTTTAACAGCAAACTCTTTAAACCAAAGCCCTTGACTCTCCCCTTCAAGTATGGTAAAAAAAAGTTAGGCTTATTTAACAAAATAAGCAGTATATTTTGCGCCCTTGTTAGGCTGAACTAACTTTAGGAGGCATACACAAGATGAAACCCGTATCCAGCCTGGTGGCTTTCCTGGAGAAAAAGCCTTTAGCCGGTTCACTTTCCTACAACTTTTACGTACTGTATTACCGGAAAGTAATTGAAAAAGAGATTAGACTGGCAAACATTTCCGGAAAAGACCAGGTTTTAAACATAGGATGCGGCGGTATTCCCTTTACATCCATGCAGCTTTCCCTGCTGAGCGGGGCCCGGGTGATGGCCATAGATGTAGATGAAGAAGCTATACTGGCAGCGCGGGAGAAAATCCGCGAGCATCAACTGGAAGACCGGGTGAATTTGGCCGTTGCAGACGGAACAGGAGAAATACCTTTTTCGTTTAATGTGGCCCTGGTAGCCCTGCAGGC
>CAYODA010000117.1:0-6560 GCA_964402625.1 uncultured Syntrophomonadaceae bacterium
ATCACCAGCTTTTCCGCTGCAGCCGGGTGAATCTCTTTCCTGTTATTTTTAACGCGCCTGGTTACCCATTTTTTAAGGGCGGCACCCTTTAGAGGAGCACAATCTACCACTGCACCGCGATCTTCCAGCAAACGATACAACTTCCTGCGGCGGTCGCAGTTATCTACCAGTAAAACCAGCACCCCTTCCGGAACCTCCCGCGAAGCTTCTTTTTCCCAGAATTCCTGCAGGGCTTCTGCTTCCTTCTGCGACCTCTCTTTCCCTTCCTTGCCGCTTTTTTTTCTGCTGCCGGAACCGGAACTATCTTCTGCGCCGGGGACCTTTCCGGTCTTTCCGGAAAGGTTCGCTTCCTTGCCCGAAAGGGGAGAGTCGGAAGCATCACTATCCGGAGAAGCCAGATCCTCTTCCCCCTTCTGGTCCTCCTCTTCTTCTGCACCGGGGCCGGAAGAAGCTTTTTTACCGGAAGAAGGCGCTTCCAGGAAGGGAGGTTTTTTTATAACCGCAATTTTGCGTCCGCCGTGGAAAAGCTCTCTTTGCCCCAGCTCTTTTAGGATTTCCGGCAGGGTCATTTCACCGCCTTCCACCCGGCGCACCTCCCGCAGGGCATCTTCCTTACCCAGGTAGTAAAAACTGAGGGTCCGCAGGAGCTCTTCTTTCAGGTAGGTTTCCGTGCCGGCAAAAAGATATACCGGAAGAAACTCCCCGGAAGCCATGCTGTTGTAAACGTCCATGACCTTTTGCATAAGGACTACTCCCCTTCCCTGCGCTTAACACCTGGTGTTACCCGTTTAAATCAAAATTTAATCGCCCCTCGGGTCTTCCTTCTTATATATTAAGGCTTCCGTACCAGTCCGGTAAAGAATATGAGTATGGTGAATATTTCCAGGCGGCCTACTACCATCATTAAACTGAGAAGGAGCCTGCCCGCAGGTGGTATCACCTGGTAAGTTTCTTCCGGGCCCACCAGGTTCAGGCCCGGCCCGACGTTGCCCAGAGAAGCTATAGAAGCAGAAAAAGCCGTTTCCAGGTTTAAGCCCATGGCGCTCAGGGCCAGGGTGGTAATAACGTGCAGGAGCAGGAACATAAAAACAAACCCGGAAACGTTGCGCAGCACCTGTTCCGATACGGCTTTTTTGCCCAGCTTTACCGTGGTAACTGCAGAAGGATGCACCAGCCGGTATATCTCGCGGAAAGCCACTTTAAATAGCAGTAAAAATCGGGCCTGCTTCATGGAACCGGAGGTAGAACCGCCCATTCCGCCGACAAACATGAAAAAAAGCAGCAACGTTCGCAAAAAAGGAGGCCAGGCATCAAAATCAGCCGTGGCGTAACCCGTGGTAGTAAGTATGGATGCTACCTGGAAAGCTCCCTTGAGCAGTGCTTCCCAGGGTTGATAGTAAAAAAGCAGGGTAAGGGTTACCAGCATTATAGAAACTAGCACCACGCTAAAATAAAAACGGAATTCCTCGTTGCGCCAAAAGGCTTTGCGATCTCCATGTAAGAAAAGGTAATACAGGGCAAAGTTTATGCCTGCAAAAAGCATAAAAACGGTTATAATACCTTCGGCCAGGGGGTTGTTTAAACCGGCAATACTGTCATTTAAAGGAGAAAAGCCTCCTGTAGGCATGGTGGTAAAGGCATGGTTGATAGAATTAAAAAAAGACACCCCGCTTAACATTAGCAGGAGGAACAAAATAACGGTAAAGAGCAGGTATATTAACCACAACCACTTGGCCATCTGGGCTACCCGGGGAACCACGCGGTCGGTAATAGGCCCGGGCAGCTCCGCTTTAACCAGGTTTATACCCCGGATGCCCAGGCGGGGCAAAAAAGCCACAAAGAGGACAATAATTCCCATGCCCCCCAGCCACTGGGTAAGGCTGCGCCACAGCAAAATTCCCCGGGGAAGGCTTTCTACATCTTCGATGAGGGTGGCCCCGGTGGTAGTAAAACCGGAAACAGATTCAAAAAAAGCCGAGAGGAAACTGTCAAACACCCCGTAAAAATAGAAAGGCAGGGCGCCAAAAACACCGGACAGTATCCAGGCCAGCGCCACCAGGGAAAAACTTTCAGCTATGGTTATCTCTTTTTTACCGGGCAGGATAAAGCGCATCAACAGGCCCACCGCACCGGTTAGACCCGCTGATAAGAGAATATAAATAAAATCCGGTTCTCCCCATGCCAGGGAAAACAGGGCGCATACAAGCATAAAGCCCGACAGAACCAGGAGTAAACTTCCCAAAAAAAACATTACTGAACTACGGATCATGCTGTCACCCCGCTATCTGCACCGGTTTTAAATTTCCTGTGAATTAACCAGCTTTTTTTTCTGTTCCTGAGAAACGCGTTTACTACCGGCAAAATAGCGATTTAACCTGGTGCTAACTTCAGGCAGGGCAAATACTACCAGGCGGTCCCCGGCCTGAAGGCGGGTTTCCCCGTGGGGAATAATAATCTCCTCCCCGCGCACAATAGTTCCAATAAGTACCCCCCGGGGCAGCCCGGCCTGGACAATCTTTTTACCCACTACCCTGGCTTCTTCGGGTAAAATTAGCTCCACTACTTCGGCATTCTGGTCCTGCAGCACCGAAAGGGAGACTACGTCTTCCCGCCTGGTAAAGCGGAGAATGCGAGAAGCAGCCAGAAGGTGGGGGTTGATCAGGCTGTCTATACCCAGTCTCAGGTAAATGGGAACGTACTGGGGGTCTATGACTTCGCAGACTACTTTTCTTACCCCCAGTTGCTTCGCCAGAACGGCAGCCACGATATTGGTTCTATCCTCGCCGGTTACCACTACCAGCATATCCGCGTCGACGATCTCCTCTTCCTTAAAGAAGGAGAGGTCAGTGGCGTCACCGTGCAGCACCAGCGTCCTGGAAAGCTGGCTGCTTAATTCACTGCATCTTTCTGGATCTTTTTCCACTATTTTAAGCGAGAAATGCTGCTTGCGTTGGGATTCGATCATGGAAGCAACCCGGTAACCTATATTGCCACCTCCCAGGATGGTCACTCTCCCCACGTGGGTGTCGGGGTGCTGCAGCAGCCAGCTGATACTGCGCAGCAGGCGCGCACTCCCCAGGAGGTATATCTTGTCACCGGGCTTGACCTGGTCCTTCCCGCTGGGCACCAGGAACTCCTCGTTGGGGCGGTCTATCCCCACGATAATGCAGCCCGGCGGGAGCGGCACATCTTTCAGGGGACGGTTGGTTATATCCGCTTCCTGGTGCACGGTAAGCCCTACCAGCTTCACCCTGCCCTCTGCAAAGTATTCTACGTCGCTGGCGTCGGGAAAGTGAATGGCGTGAGAAATTTCCTGGGCTGCAACTTTTTCCGGGTTGATAATAAAATCTATACCTATCTGCTGGCTGGGCAGAACATCGGAACTTTCTATATAGTCCTGGTTGCGTACCCGGGCCACCGTAATCGGGACTCCCAGCCGCTTGGCCATCATACAGGCTATGATATTGGTTTCATCTACGTGGGTTACTGCTATAAGCATCTGGGCATTTTTAACTCCCGCTTTCTGGAGTGCTTTAACGCTGGCCCCGTTGGCTTCAACCACCATCACATCCAGGCTTTCTTCAATTTCTTTAACCTTCTTGGGGTTTTTCTCTATTATTACTACATCCTGGTCTTTGGTAGAGAGGTTTCGGCCCAGCTCGTAGCCTACTCCCCCGCCGCCGACAATTATAATATGCATCTTCTTCTTCACCTTTCCTTTAATCCTGGAGTTTTAACTGTTTGTTTATTCCCCCGCGCATCCGGCGAGTACGGTATGTTTGAACATCCATTGATTTATAATAAGTACTAACGGTATTGTATCATGCCCGTGCAACCCAGGTGGATTCCCGGTTAGTTACCTGTCGAAATATACACTCTTGCCGCTGGCGGTAATGGGAACCCCTATAACAACTTCACCTTCTATTAACTCCATGCGGCGTGCCACTATTCCGATGCGGAGCATAATGCGGTTATCCGCGTTAAAAAGGGAAGCCGTTTTTACCGCCGACCCCAGGGCGGTTCCCAGGTCCACCACCCTCCAGACGCACAAGGGGCCGAAGAAAAGGGCACCTTCCCCGGCTGCTTTTTCTTTTTCCCGGCAGCTTTTAAAGCCGCAGGCTCCGCAGTCCAACCCCAGGGAATCCGAAGAGGCCAGGGAAAGAAGCAAAACCGCTTCCGAAGAGAGCACGTTGTTTCCGTCGCGCTCGAAATGGGGATTGCCGTTTTCTACACCAAACCGCTTCATTTCATCACCCAGCTGCTGCACTTTTTCCCCGGTTATGACTTCTATTTCAAGGTAGTCCTCCCCCCTGGCTTTGGGTGCAGTACGGGCGGAAAGGGCCATAAAACCCGCCACCGATTCCATTACCTGTTTCATGTCATTTATACCCATATTTTCACCTCTCCTTTAAATTATTCTATGATGTAGCATAAAACCTGAGATACTTTTATCTTTCCACTTTATCGGGATTTTTTCCTTTTACTCCACTGCCGCGTATATTTTACCTATGATTTTACTCTTTGGCCGGGGGAAGTGCAACAATTTCCTTTAAGAAAAGTACCGTGTTTTGAAAATTTCGATGGGTAGTGGTTCAGAAAAAGGCAGATAGAGGGGGAAAACACTTCTTCTATTTTGCCCGGGAAAGGGGAGGGAGCAAATAAAAGCTAATTTTCCCGGTGTATTATTCCGTGGTTTTCCCCCGGGAGATGGAAACCGGTCCCGCCAGCGGATCTTCCTCCCAGGCAGGCTCCCCTTCTTCCGGCTCCAGGACAGGGGAAAATAGCTCTCCCGGAACGGGAAGTTCCAGGCTGCGGTAGATGTTGGCCAGGTGCTTCCGGAACAGTGCGTCAAAAGGAGCCGCCAGGTAGTAGGGCATGCTGTCCGCCCACCACTGGTAGTCGCTTCCTTCCGCCGTGTAAACGTGCTCCAGGGCCGTTTCCAGTTTTTCATCGGGGGCTTCCAGCCTTTCGCTGTACTCCTCAACCTCCCTGCGCGCTGAAGCCAGCAGGTCCCACATCCGGTTCTTGTGCTCCGTTCCAATCCAGCGGGTAAGACTGTGGTCCACCCACGAACCCGTAAAGAGATGTTCTATGCGGCGGCGCGGCGGATTCTGTTCCAGAAACTCGCTGACGGTTACGCATTTTATTAGGGGGTCGTGGGTAAGGCGCCGGTAAAGACCGTGCAGGAAGGTGCGCTTGTCGTCGGGGTACCACTCCCAGGCGTTTTCCCCGTCCAGGGAAATGGTGACCAGGAAATTGCCCCGGGAGTGACGCAGGTTTTCCCGAATACGGTGCAGCCGGTGGACCAGGTCTTCGGCAGCGTGGTCCCCGTGAAAGTTCTGGTATTCAAAACCTATCCGGTCGGAAAGGTGATGGTCCCGGAAAACCATGGCCATTTCCGCCCCTTCCCCGCTTACCAGGTAGGGCTGGTAGAGCACTTCCGGGTTTAAAACGTGGCCGTAATCGTCCCGGTATATCTCCAAACCCAGGGACCTCTCCAGGATTTGCTCGTCGGATATGGTCCAGGTAAAGCCGGCATCACGGAAAACCGCCACGGTTTCAGGGCTTACGGCCTGCTCCGGGGGCCAGATGCCGGCGGGAGATCCTTCAAAATACTCCTGGTACTGCTTTTTAGCCGATTCCAGGTGAGCATAAAGATCTTCCCGGTAGGCAAAGCGGCTGTCAGGCAGGGGGAGGTTGGGGGTAGCCCGCAGGGCGCTGTAGCTATCTATAAGTAGTGGGGCAATGGGGTGATAAAAAGGAGTAGTAGTAATTTCTATACGGTTTTTCTGCTTCAGGCGGCGGTGCACCGGGATTACTTCCTTTAGTATTTCTTCCTGTTTTTCAAGGAGCTTCTCCCGCTCTTCTTCTGAAAAAGAGCGCTGCTTTTTTTCTAAATGGCTCAAAAAGGGATCCCCGGCCCTTATTTCCGGGTCCATCCAGGACAGATTGAACCATACCTGGAGATCCCGGTAATCTTCTTCCGTGAACCTTTTCATGACTTCCCGCACCGCATCCGGCTCCCTCTGCCTCCCCTGCAATTCCAGAAGCTCCCGGTAGCGGGGTATATTTTCGATAACCCGGTCCCACTGTATGTCGAAGTAGTGCTGCAAGAGAAAGCGCCGGTCGGCCTCAGAAAGCTGAGGTGCCGGCTTCATCACCTGCAGGTAATAATCGTCGTACCGCTTTTCGGTATAATCTTTGAGCTGATCCAGGAGGGAAGGGGTAAGATTAAAGGTCTGTCGTACCTGGGGGTAATCTTCCAGGATGGCTGCCATCTGGTAGTAGTTCTTGGCGGCGTGAAGCCGCACCCAGGGCATGATAAATTCGCCTCGTGAAGCATCCTGGTAATACGGCTGGTGCTGATTCCATACCAAAGCCAGGTACAGCGGTCGCTTATACATTGATAGATCCACTCCTTGTGTGTTTATTCACCCTTGTGCCGCAGGTTGGGAAAACTACAGTGACTACCCTGAAGTCTACTCAGAAAATACGTTTGCTTTCCAGTTTCGCTGGTGTAGTGGTTGGCTCGGCTCATGCTACCGTTCGAGGGCCACAAC
>CAYODA010000118.1:0-6465 GCA_964402625.1 uncultured Syntrophomonadaceae bacterium
ACAGCTCCGACTTGTACCGCCTGGAAGCGGTGGAAAAACCGCAACCGGCTTCCCGGGAAATTCCCGAAGGCAGGGAACTCTATTTTGACAATGAAGCTTACGCTACGCTTCCCTGATACTAGTGGAATTAATTTAAGGAAATGCGTCCCCGGCAAGTGGCCCGGGGGGCTTTTACTTGAAAGTGGAGTTAAAAAAGTAAGAATTATTTCCCGGTTAACGCAATTTATCCAAAAAAAGTATTACTGCGGCAGGAAAAGAATAATTTTTGTCGAAATTTAGCATATCATGCCATGATTATTAGTGCGAGATGTGTTTTTTTATTATTTGATGGGGTGGTTTAACCATGGTAAGTTGCATTTATATGCAGCTCAGGAAATTACATATTGATTATGCCGGACAGCTATGCATTAACTTATTGGAGAATGGTCAAAGCAATTAGACGTATTTCAGGAGGTTGGCTATGCGCAGGACTTGTATACACTCTGCCCGCCCCGGGATGGTTTTGGCCAGGCCGGTGTTAGGAGGTGCGGGCCAGGTGCTGCTTAACCGGGGCATCGAGATCAAGCCACAGCACCTTACGTATTTGAAGCGGCTGGGCATACACTATCTTTATGTTTACGATAGCAGGCTGGAAGATGTGGAAATTGACGATGTTATAAGTGAAGAGACACGCCAGGAAGCCCGTGCCCTGGTTAAAGAGGTCATGAGAAATGTACAAAACCCGGGGAATCAGAAAAAAGGAATCCTGGTAGATGACACCAGGGTGGTACAGACTGTATCCAAAATAGTTGAGGAGCTGTTGGAGAGCCGGCACATGCTGGCTCAGTTAATGGATATACGATCGCTGGACGATTACCTCTTTGCACACAGCGTTAACTCCACTGTTTTGGCTACACTGGTGGCCACGAAAATGAATTACAAGGAAGAAACCTTGAAGGCACTGGCTACAGGGGCGCTTTTGCACGATATAGGTATAGTTACCATCCCGGAGAATATCTTAAACAAAAAAAGTGAATTAACCACGGAAGAGTACGAGAGGGTCAAGCAACATCCTGCCTATGGTTACGAAATATTTAAGAAAAATCCTCTTTATTCCAACCGGGCCGGTTCGGTTATACTACAGCACCACGAACGTTACCAGGGCCAGGGATACCCGCTGGGACTGCAAGGAGAGCGTATAGACCAGCTGGCCCAGATCGTGGGTATAGCGGATGCTTACGATGCACTTACTTCGGACAGGCCGTACCGCAAAGCTTACCAGGCTCACCAGGCAGTAGAGATGCTGCTCTCGTGGGGCGGTGAGCTATTTGACCCTGACGTGTTAAGCAAGTTTCTCTGCAATATTGCAGCTTATCCCGTGGGGACTCACGTGTTTTTAAATAACGGGGAGAACGGCCTGGTAGTGGCCAATACACCGGGTTTTACTCTTCGCCCGGTAGTAAGAGTGCTGTATACCGGGGAAGATATGGCCCCTCACCCTTCTCCTTACGATTTAGATTTATCAGAAGTTCTGGATATAACCATAGTAAAAGCGTTTGATTAGGGAGCTTCCAGGTTCGGGGGGTAAAGACGATGCATAACAATCCCGATAAAGATTGTTTCCGGGAAGGGACGGAGCAAGAGAGAGAAGAGATGGACAGGCTTGCTTCAGGTATAAGTGATTATCTTCAATGCCTGGTAGTTGTTCTCAACCGTGCGGGGGAAGTCGTCTACTACAACAATCTTTGTGAGAAGATAATTGGAATACCTTTTGAAGAAGCAGCAGGCAAGTATTACTGGGATATTTTTTGTGCTCCCGAAGAAAGAGAACTGTACAAGGCGTTTTTTTTCAGCCTGGAACCCGGGCAGTTTCCTTTTGAGGTAGAAACCCAAACTCCTTGTAGTGGAGATGAATGGATTGATATCCTGTGGACGTACAATTCCATGCCGGTCCAGAAAAGTGAAGCAAAATATTTTGTCCTGACGGGAATGGAGATAACATCCTACAACAGGAATAAAAGAAAGTTGCAGGAGATGGCGGAAAAGTACCGGGCAATCATTCATGCTTCCCCGGTTGCGGTTATTACTCTGGATGTGTTCTTTAAAGTGAAAAGCTGGAGCCCGGTTACGGAAAAACTGCTGGGATGGCCTGAAAAGGAAGTACGGGACAAAGAGGTTTTTCGCTTCCTGGAAGATTCCCGTAGGACTGTTTTGGAGAGCTGCAAGAAAGTCCTTTCCGGCAAGATGATTGACCAGAAGGAGTTGAGTTTTTTCCGGAAAGACGAATCACGTATATACGTTAACCTCTCCATGGCCCCTCTGCGCAATTACATGGGAGAAATTGAAGGCCTGGTCCTGGTGGCTTTTGATATTACTGAAAGAAAACGTGCGGAGAAAGCTCTTAAGGATTCGGAAAAAAAATACCGCGATATACTCTCCGCCATGGAAGAAGGATATTATGAGGTGGATTTGGAAGGAAATTTTGTCTTTTTCAACGACTCTTTTTGCGAGATACTGGGATATACCCCGGAAGAGTTGAAGAAAAACAACTATAAATCGCTTTATCAGGACCATCACAAGATCCAACAGGCTTTTAAACGGGTCTATCAGACAGGTAAACCGACCAAAGCTGCAGACTGGAAGGTGAAAACCAATCAGGGAAAAGAGCTGATACTGGAAAGTTCAATTTCACTGCGCCATGACGAAGAAGATAACGTGTTGGGTTTCCGCGGGGTAGTGCGAGATATTACCGAAAGGAAAAAAGCAGAAGAGAGAATACGTTATTTGAGTTTTCACGACGCCCTTACCGGCCTGTTAAACCGTGCTTACCTGGAAGAAGAGCTGAAAAGGCTCGATACGGAAAGGCAGCTGCCCGTTAGCGTAATTATGGCGGATTTAAACGGGCTTAAGCTGGTTAACGATACTTACGGGCATGAAATGGGAGACGAACTCCTTAAAAGCGCGGCTTATGTTTTGCAGAAGTCCTGCCGCAAAGAAGACATAATTGCCAGGTGGGGAGGAGATGAATTTGTTGTTCTGCTGCCCGGTGTAGATGCTGACGGTGTGCAGAATATTTGCAAACGGTTAAACAAAATTTCTAACAGTGCTTATGTTCAGGACATTCCCGTTTCCATGGCAGCAGGAGTGGCTGTAAAAGATAAGGCAGGCAAGTTGATAGGGGAAATTTTAAAAGAAGCCGAAGACGATATGTACCGTCAAAAACTTGTAGAGAGCCGGAGCAACCGGAATGCTGTGCTGGAAGCCCTGTTAAAAACATTGGAAGAAAAGAGCTTTGAAACCAAGGAACACGTAAGGCGTATGCAGGAAATAGCCTTTATAATAGGTGAAAAGCTGGGGCTTTCTGATTCAGAAATGAGCCGTTTGAACGTTTTGATTTCACTGCACGATATAGGAAAAATAAATATTCCCGAAGAAATATTAACCAAGAAAGAGCCGCTTGCCCCGGGTGAGTGGGAAATCATGAAAAGGCACCCGGAAACGGGATACCGGATTACCCGTGCTACCGAAGAATTCGCCCATGTGGCGGAAGATATCTTGTCTCATCACGAGTGGTGGGACGGTTCAGGTTATCCCCGGGGATTAAAAGGGAAGGAAATCCCGGTGTTAGCCCGCATTACTGCCATTGCAGACAGTTATGAAGTAATGAGCAACGGAAGGCCGTATAAGAATCCCCTTTCTACCCGGGAAATTATCTCCGAATTTAAGAGGTGTTCCGGTAACCAGTTTGATCCAGAGCTGGTAGAGATTTTTCTTTACATTATGGAAGAAGAAGCAGAAAAAAAGTAACTTCCCTAAAAGTTTTCTTAAACGGGGAACCTCATCATGTCCTTACTCGTCTTATATATGAAAAGAAAATACAGGGAGGTAGGAAAATGAGCAGGAAAATAAAAATGGTGGGGTTTATAGTAATTATACTGGCTATTGCAGCAGGGTCAATGCTGGCGCAGGACACCGGTGACAGTGATAATGATATGGAGGCCCCGGTGGAAGAGAACGGAGTTTCCGCAGGGCAAGATGCGGTACTGGAAGGTGTTTTTACCGGGCAGGCGGACAGCCACACCGTAGAATTGAAAATAGACGGGGAATACCGTGCTTTCGGGATGGATAAAGGTATTACTTTTGAAGATATTGAAGTAGGAGACAAGATACAAATTAAGTACGGGGAAAACGAAAACGGCAGGACGGTAATAAGCGGGGTGGAAAGCCTGGAATAATACTTACCGGATTTGTGGTTGACGGGGGGACGGAGTTGCTGTCATCATGTGACAGCAACTCCGTCCCCCCGTCAACCTTATTTTTGGTTCATCCGGGCTTTTTCTTCTTCTACCAGAACGCGGCGCAGTATTTTGCCTACCATGGATTTGGGTAGTTCATCCCTGAACTCAATCATTGATGGCACTTTGAAAACGGCCATGTTTTCCCTGCAGAATTCTCTTATCTCTTCTTCGGTCATGCTTTCTCCTTCTTTGAGAACAATATACGCTTTTACTGTTTCTCCCCTGTATTCATCGGGGATTCCCGCCACTACCACTTCTTTGATTTTTTCATGCTTATAGAGTATTTCTTCAATTTCCCTGGGAAAAATGTTGTATCCCCCGGCAATTACCATATCTTTTTTCCGATCTACGATGAAGAAGAAACCGTCTTCGTCCATTTTGGCGATATCTCCAGTGTGAAGCCAGCCGTTGATAATGGTTTTGGCGGTTTCTTCAGGTTTTTTGTAGTAACCTTTCATTACCTGGGGCCCGTAAATGGCCAGCTCTCCGCTTTCTCCCGGGGGCATTTCTTTATCCGGGTCATCGATATCCACAATTTTGGCGGTGGTGTTGGGAAGGGGGATCCCTATACTTCCTTCTTTACGGTACCCGTAAACCGGGTTGCTGTGGGTTACCGGCGAAGCTTCCGTCAGACCGTAACCTTCTACCAGCTTGCCCCCGGATATTTCTTCAAAACTGGATTGAACTTCTACCGGCAGGGGGGCGGCCCCGCTGTTGCATACTTTTATGGACGAAAGGTCGTATTTATGTATTTCCGGGGAGTTAATAAGCGCCACGTAGAGGGTAGGTACTCCCGGGAAAAGGGTGGGGTTTTCCCGGTGGATAATATCCAGTATCATCCTGGCGTCAAAGCGAGAAACCAGGATCAAGGTGCCCCCCTTGAGGAAGTTAAGGTTAAGCAGGGTGGTAAGGCCGTAGCTGTGAAAAAAAGGTAACACGGCCAGTCCCTTTTCTTCCCCTTCCTGGTAATCGGGCATGAAACTGGAGGTCTGCAGTGCGTTTATCAGCAAGTTGCGGTGAGAAAGGACCGCACCTTTGGAGATACCAGTGGTACCCCCGGTGTAAAGCAGGCAGGCGGGAGAATCGGGATCAATCTCAACGTCGGGTACGGTCTCCCCGGGGTATCCCTTGAGAAAATCTTTAAACCATACGTCTTCAGATGAGATGTTTACCCGGTCCCCTTCTTTCTTTTCCCCGGAAAGGGTGTACAGGTAGCGAAGGTGCGCCGGAAAGTAATCTTTAATGTTGGTTACTATAACTTTTTTCAGGGAAGTCTGCTCTTTTATTTTGTTGATCATGGGGTAGAAGCGGCTGAGAGTTATAATAATTTCAGAATCGGAATCGTTAAGCTGGTACTTCATTTCTCTTTCTACATAAAGGGGGTTACACGGCACCACGGTGAAACCTGCCTGAAGTGCTCCGCAGTATGCGATTACAAATTGCGGACAGTTGGGCATGTGCAGGGCTACATTACTCCCCGGGGCCAGACCCGTTTGCAGCAAGGCTTGTGAGAAATGGTTTATCAATTCGGTTAACTGGCGGTAGCTTATCTTACTACCCATAAACGATATTGCGTGGGTGTCGGGAAATCGGTTGGCCGTTTCCCGGTAACACTGGGGAATGGATTTATCAGGCACCTCTAATTCTTCCGGCACCCCAGGATCGTACTGTATTAGCCAGGGCTTAAAAGAGGAGGCACTTTTCCCGCCGTTAGACATGTTTAAAAACCTCCTTGCAAGTTAAATAATTCAAAAAAGTCATTTGTTTAATATATATTCTTGGACAGGAGGGAGGATTCCTGTAAGGAAGTGGTCAAGGAAAGGGATTTATTTTCAGAGAAGTCGCCCCGGCGCTGCTGGCTGGCGCCATCACTAGAAGGTGGAAAATACTCAGCGAGAATAGAAAGCAAACGTAGTATTTTCTGAGTAGTCACCCTGGTGCCCACTGCGTGGCACCACCACTAGAGGGGTGAAAATAACAGTTATGGCTTGAGCAAGAGCACGGAAGGGGTGGTTATACCTTAAGCCAAACATTGAGTGCGATATCAGAAGGAGCGCAGCGGCTGAGGAATACACCGCGGACCAACTGTTTGAGCGAGCGTAAGCGAGCGAGTTTTGGCCGCTCATCCGTTGACGCGAGCACCGTTCAGAACTGTTGCATCTCAGTTTGGCGAAGGTATAACCACCCC
>CAYODA010000119.1:0-6410 GCA_964402625.1 uncultured Syntrophomonadaceae bacterium
GGAAACTGAGCAGCGCTGGAGAATTTGCAGGACTTACCAGTCCCTGGGTTATTTGCATGAATGGAAAGGAGATTACCCGGGGAGCAGGAAATACTTTCAAGAAAGTCTGGAAATATTTCAAGAGATTGGAGATCTTAAAGAATACTGGATGTGTATGAACGGTATAGTTCACTCTTATTACTACCTTAGTGAATACGAAATGATGAAACAGTTTAATGAGCGGTACCGGGAACAAGGGGAAAAGTACAGGGATTCCTATGTACTTATATCCAGTAAAATATATTATGTCCAGTATTACCGGGAGACCGGGGATCTGGACACTTCCATGCGTTATGGGGAAGAAAGTATAGAAGAAGCCTGGAATACAAGAGACTGGTTTCAATACTGCTCTGCCCTTATAGAAACTGGTATAACCTGTTGGGAAAGGGAGGATTACCGGCAGTCAGTAGAATACCTGGAAAAAGCAGATGATATAAAAGGAAAATACAATATACTGCACCAGTACACGGTTTTACTGTTTCCTTTTCTTGTAGAGGCGTATGTAGCGGAATATCAAGAGCTGCGGGGGCGGTTGTCCCGTTTGGAAAGAAAAAAGTATTTAAAAAAGATAAATTCCACCTTAAAATTAGCATTCAAGAATACCGGGAACTGGCCTACGCATTACGGGGGAACTCTTCTCGCTGCAGCAAAAGCATACTGGCTGCTGGGCAGAGAAAGTAAGGCAAAGGGAATGTTTAAAAAAAGTGAAGAGCACCTCCGCAACCTGGGAAGAAAATACGAACTTGCCAGGGCCTTATACAGCGCAGGAAAGTTCCTGGAGTACCAGGGATTTGAGCGGTTATCACGGGCCAAGCTGGAGGAGGCTTATCTTATAATTCAAGGTATAAAAGCACGCCAGTACCAGAAAAGGTTATCTGCCGTGCAGGGAAGAGAAAAAGAGGGTTCGGATTATCAGTCAGAAAGACTTGCCCAGGATCTACGTTATGCCGGGCGCATGCTTTCAATAATTGAACTCAGCAGAGAACTAAGTTCGGTGTTGGACCCGGAAGAATTACTGAGAAAAACCGTAGATATGGCTGTGGAAATATCCGGAGCCCAGGCCGGATACCTGGTTATAAAAGGAGAAAGCTGGGAAGATGCAGTGGTGTATACCAGCAAAAACATGGAAGCCGGAGTGGTTTACAGGCAGGAAATCTTACAGAAGCTGGTAGAAGAAGTGCTGGCGGGAGAAAAACCGGTATTGATAGCAGATGCCGCCCAGGACGACCGGATTGCTTTTCTTTACGATTCCGTGGAAGTAGAACTAAAATCCCTCCTTTGTGTGCCTCTTAAGTATCAAAAAGAAATAAAAGGGGTCTGCTACCTGGAAAACAATCTCTACCCCGGGGTTTTCACCGAAGAAGACCTGGGGGTGTTGGAAGTTATAATGGGGCAGGCTGCCATTTCCCTTGAAAACGCTAAACTTTATGAACAGGCCATAACCGACGATCTAACCGGTATGTTCACTTTAAAGTATTTTAAAATGGTTCTTCAGCAGGAACTTAAAAAAGCAGAAGAAAATAACAGCGAGCTGGCACTGGTGATGATGGATATTGATTGGTTCAGGAATTTTAATAATACCTATGGGCACCAGGCAGGTGACCAGGTGTTAATTAAAATAGCCGAGAGCATAAAACATAACTCCCGGGGTTCCGACCTGGCTGCCAGGTACGGGGGAGAAGAATTCGTAATTCTACTTCCTGAAACCGGCCTGGAAGGCGGATGGAAATTTGCAGAAAAGCTGAGGAGGGCGTTGGAAAGTATGGAAGTGCAGTATTGTGGGCAAAAACTGGGTGCCACAGCAAGCTTTGGTGTGTCGATATTCCCATCTCATGCCAGGGAAAGCGAATCTCTTATCCGTGCTGCCGATGAAGCCATGTACATTTCCAAGCGCGAAGGGCGCAACCTGGTTACTGTTTATCCGCAGACGTAATTATGGTTACCCTCGTTTATATTTTAGAATTATAATAATATTTATAAATTATAGAGTTAATTATGCAGGATTCTGTGTCTGAAAAAAGAATATTTTTTATTAACAGAAATTATTTTTGGGGGAAGTAAAAGAAACCAGGTTATGGTGATGGGGGTAGAAGGAAACGGATAATTTTTTCTGCTTTGCAGGACAAGAAAGGAGGTTAAATCTTGGAAGATAACAGCACAATAAACATTTATATAATGGGAAAAAAATACGCTGTACCCGATTCATTAACTATTATGGAGGCTCTGGAATACGCCGGGTACCACCTGGTCAGGGGGTGCGGTTGCCGGGCCGGTTTCTGTGGTGCCTGTTCAACCGTGTATCGTTTGGGTAACGATTACGAACTGAGAGTCGGGCTGGCCTGCCAAACCAGGGTAGAAGCTGATATGTACCTGGCGCAGCTGCCATTTTATCCTGCCAGGAAAGCTTCCTATTCCCTGGAAGATATCAGGCCATCGGTAAACACGCTGGCCAGCCTGTACCCGGAAATTTTTAAATGCCTGGGCTGTAATTCTTGCACTAAAGTGTGTCCCCAGGATATTAATGTAATGCAGTGCATTGCCTACCTGGAAAGGGGCGATATTTCTCGTGCCGCCCAGGAATCCTTTGATTGCTTGATGTGTGGCCTTTGTGTTTCCAGGTGCCCCGTAAATATTGTTCACTATCAAAGTAATTTGCTGGCCCGGAGGCTGCATTCACGTTACCTTGCTTCAGAGGCGGAGCACTTGAAACAGCGGGTAGAAGAAATTGAACAGGCAAAGTGGGACGAAGAGCTGGAAAAACTTATGGCAGCAGATACCTCTCAGCTGAAAGAAATGTACCATCAGAGAGATATGGAATAGAATTTATATATTGTATAATAGAAGGAATTTTAATGCATAGGGGGAGTAAAAATGTCTTATACCCCTCAAATGAGGGAGCTAATAAAGAAAGTAGAGGATACCAGGCCCTGGCGTGCTGAAAACCAGTTTCCCCGAATGACGCCTGAGGAGCGGGAAGAAGTGTTGTATAATTACCATCCCGATTATATTGAGGAAGGATTCCGGCCCATCCAGGTAGGAGTCAATAAAGGTGACCGGGTCCCCCAGGAGCTGGCGGACCTGATAGAGGCCCCCAGCAGCCTGGAAGGCAAAGATCTCGAGATTACCGAACCGGATTATGAAACCGATGTGCTTGTTATAGGCGGTGGTGGTGCAGGTGTAGCAGCGGCATTGGAAGCACAGGAAAGGGGAAGCCGGGTCCTGTTGGCTACCAAGTTGAGGCTGGGAGACGCCAATACCATGATGGCGCAAGGAGGAATACAGGCAGCTGATAAAATGAAGGATTCCCCGGCCATTCATTACCTGGATGTATTGGGAGGAGGCGGTTTTACCAATATTCCAGAGCTGGCAAAAGCCCTGGTGAGGGACGCTCCCCTGGTTATAAAGTGGCTGGAACAGCTGGGTGTCATGTTCGACAAGGAACCGGACGGGACCATGGTCACCATTCACGGCGGCGGCACCTCCCGTAAAAGAATGCACGCGGCCAGGGACTACACCGGGGCGGAAATAATGCGCACCCTGCGTGATGAGGTGCGCAACCGGGATATAGAGGTTGTAGAATTTAGTCCTGCCGTTGAGCTGTTGCTGGATGAAGAAGGTCACTGCTGTGGAGCGGTGTTGGTCAACCTGGAGACCGGGCAATACTTGACTGTAAGGGCCGGGGCGGTTATTCTGGCTACTGGCGGAGCGGGCCGCCTTCATTTCCAGGACTTTCCTACTACTAACCACTACGGTGCCACTGCCGACGGACTGGTGATGGGATACCGGGCCGGTGCCAAGCTGGCTTTTATGGATACCATCCAGTACCATCCTACCGGTGCTGCTTATCCTCCGCAGCTGGTGGGTTTGCTGGTAACGGAGAAAGTGCGTGGGCTTGGAGCAACCCCCCTTAATATTAACGGTGAACAGTTTGTTTTTCACCTGGAAACCAGGGATGTGGAATCCTCGGCCATTATTAGGGAATGCCGGGAAAGAAAGCTGGGTATAACCACACCTACCGGTATGGTGGGAGTGTGGCTGGATTCTCCCTTGATAGATTATGTTCATGGAGAGGGAACTATAGAGAGACAGCTACCGGCCATGCTACGACAGTTTCAGCGTTTTGACGTGGATATAAGAAAAGATCCTATACTCATATACCCTACCCTCCACTATCAAAACGGGGGGGTGTTGATTGATGAAAACGGGCGCAGTTCGCTGGAAAATCTGTACGTGGCTGGAGAAAATGCCGGCGGGATTCACGGCAGGAACCGCTTGATGGGAAATTCCCTGCTGGATATACTTGTTTTTGGCAGGAGAGCGGGACTCCACGCCGCTGAAAGTAGTAGAAAAGCTGAAATAAAGGGAAGGCCCCATCTGCAGCACCTGCGGGAATATAGCCGGGAGCTGGAGAGCGCGGGAATTGTAGCTGAAACAACATCTCCCATGATTCTGCCTCGCTATGCAGGTGCAAAGAATCGCTCTTAATTATAATAGTTTTTCCCGGGCATAATAAGAAAAAAAGCCCCGGGAGGGATCAAGTTTGGAAAAGACTTTCGAAATCGGTGGTTTAAAAGTGACCAGCCACGTGGAAAAAGATGAGCTCAATCGCTATATAGAAGACCTGCCACCGGAAAAGAAAGGGGACATTGACCAGGTGCTTTCGACCCTGCATGAAGAGGGTCTGATAACTATTGAACAGTAGTAAATGTTAAGCTGGTCGAGATGAAAGAAAGGAAAGTGAAGAGCCGGGAAAAATTTCCCGGCTCTCTTCTATGCAGCTAAACTTTGAAACGGCGGGTGGGTTGTAGATAGTTTGCAGGTAATATAAAATGGTAGTGTTACTTTCGTATAAACAAAATTGCGCATGGTTAGTAATGATTAATTTAACGAGCTGGTGTGGTGCAATGCGGTTAGAGAGTGTAGGAAAGATAATAAAACTGCTGGAAGAGAATTATCCCCGTGCGGAGACTTCTTTAAGATACCGGAATTCGTATGAATTCCTGGTAGCTGTTATTCTTTCTGCCCGGAGCACCGATGAGCAGGTAAACCGCATAACCGGCCTTCTATTTCAACGCTTTCCCGGTTTTGCTGAACTGGCCAGGGCCGAGGTGGAAGAAGTATCGTCATATATTAAAGGATGCGGTCTGCACAAAAATAAAAGTATCAGCCTGGTAAAAATGGCCCGGGTTATAGAAGAAAAGCATGGCGGGAGGATACCTTCCAGTTGGAAAGAAGTTTTGGCCCTGCCGGGAGCAGGACGTAAAACTGCTTCACTGGTAATGGGAACGCTGTGGGGAGAGCCGGCTCTCCCGGTAGATACTCACGTCTACAGGGTTTCTAAACGCCTGGGGTTGGCCAGTGGGGAAAAAGTGGAGGAAGTTGAAGAAGAGTTAAAAGAAGTGGTGGAAAAAGATAAGTGGCTTCCAACGCACCACCGGCTTATTGAGCACGGCAGGTTCATCTGTGTTCCTCGCAAGCCTGCCTGTGAGCGCTGTTTTCTTATTGATTATTGCGGAAGGTATTTTAAGTAATTTATTTAATATGGCTAAGAAACCGGGAGCAAAGAAGACAGGGGCGGGAAAGGAGGGGAAGAGGTATGGACCGGGTAAACAAACGTGAAAACGAGGGAAAACTTTATGGCCCAGGGATGGCGGAAATCTACGATTACCTGATGCAGTCGGTTGACTACCAGGGCTGGTGCGAGTATGTTGAAAAATTGATTGAAAAATACCGGATCAAGGTGGGACGCCTGCTGGATCTGGCCTGTGGCACGGGAACTTCCACTCTGCCATTTGCACAAAAGGGATATTACGTGGTAGGAGTAGACTACTCTGAAGAGATGATCAGTTTGGCCAGGGAAAAAGCAGGGAAAGGCTTCCCGGGGGCTTCCTTTGAGGTAGGGGATCTGCGCAGCCTGGAATTGCAGGGACATTTTAGCCTTGCCCTGCATTACCAGGACGGCCTCAACTACCTTTTAACGGAAGAGGAATTAAATAAAGCTTTTCACAATATTTCCTGCCACCTGGAAAGTGGCGGTTACTTTATTTTTGATTTGAATTTTCCGGGGTTTTACAGCAAAAAAGAAAGAGAATCTTTCTGGGTAGACGAAGAAAACTTTACCATGGCATGGGAGAGTTGTTTCAACGATATAAGCCGGGTGCGCGACATGGTGCTGCTGGTGTTTGTCAAAAGGGAGGACGGTAGTTATCGAAAGTTCCGGGAGTCGCACCGTGAAAAAGAACACAGCCGTGAGGAAGTGGAGGAAGGCCTAAAGCAGGCAGGATTTGTATTAAAAGAAGTGCTTCCCACCCTGGATTGGCGTGTACCCCGGGAAAGCGATTCCAGGTTGACCTTTGTAGCCCAGAAAGCTT
>CAYODA010000120.1:0-6395 GCA_964402625.1 uncultured Syntrophomonadaceae bacterium
GCAATATAGGATGTGTGGCACACCGGGTATTTCAGGATTTACCCATAAGGTGCAGCTTAAACCCGGATGTAACCGGGGAAAGAGAGCCTTCCCGCCTGAACTTTCCGGCAGTACCCGGGGAACTGAGGCCACTTGGCGGCAAGCAGGATGCAGAAAAAGACTCTGCTGCCGGTGTAGTAGTAATAGGCGCCGGCCCGGGTGGAGTGGAAGCAGCCTGCACTGCCGCAGAACTCGGGTACCAGACCTTTTTGCTGGAAAGAGAGCAAGAAATCGGGGGTGTGCTGCGGTACATCCGCAACCTGCCTTCCAAGGAGAAGATGAATTATTTTGTGGAATACATGCAGGCCAGGGTAGAACAATACCCTAACCTGTATCTCTTTACGGGAGTGGAACCCGGCCCTGAGTATATTGAACGTCTAAAGCCCGGTTTTATAGTTAATGCTACCGGCGCAGACCCCATGCTGCCGCCAATCCCCGGCCTCCATGAAGCCGTGGAACGGGAAAACGGCCCAAGCCTTTACAGCGCCCTGGATTTTCTGGATAAACTAAGGGAGCTGCCAAAGGTGGACGGCAAATCCGCCATAGTAGCAGGCGGGGGAGCGGTAGGCCTGGAGTGTGCTGAACACCTGGCTGCCGAAGGCGCAAGCGTTTCGGTAATAGAAATGCTGCCCGGGGTGGCCGCAGACATGGAGATAGTCACCAGGGAGGACATATTCAACTCCCTGGAAAAATACGGGGTGGAGATTCACACCCACACGCGCATAGAAAAGTTTGAAGACGGCAGGGTAACTGCCCAAAAAGAAACCGGTTCCGGGCAGCAGCCCGTGGAGTTTTCTTATGACCTGGGGGTAATAGCACTGGGAATGAAATCCCGCGCAGCACTTTATCAGCAGCTGCAGGAACACTTTTCTCCCCGGGGAGTGCCCGTGGTGAATATCGGAGACAGCCGCAGGCCCGCCAAGGTAATAGATGCAGTTAGTCAGGGCAGGGAACAGATATTACAGTTTGCTGAAGGCTTGATTTAAATGATAAATGCACGAAGTTGCCATATTTAACTTAATAGAAAATTAAAAACTGTAATTCAAGCGTAATCAAGTAAGTTTTAACTGCGGAAGAAAACTCTTTACCAATAAAAATCGAGGTGTGAGGAATGGCAAAAGAATACTGTTTTAAAGAAGATGAGCTGCGGGAATACTGTCAGAAAGTTTTAAAAGACATTGACTTAAGCCAGGAAGATGCTCAAATATTAACCGACACCATTGTAGCCGCCGAGTTGAGGGGTATATCATCACACGGCGTTTCCCGTCTGCCTTATTACGTGGAAAGGATAAATCAGGGCCTTATCAAGAGCAGGCCTTCCCTGGAAGTAACAGAGCAAGGCGACGATGGCAACGTCTTCCTGATGGATGCCGATCACGCCCTGGGACAGGTTGCGGCTTATCGCGCCATGTCGCAGGCTATCCAGAAAGCACGTGATAAAGGTGTCTGCTGGGCGGGCATCAAGAACACCAATCACATCGGGATAGCCAGCTTTTATTCCGAGATGGCTGCCAAAGAAGGCATGGTTGGTATAATAGCCGCCAACACCAACCCGGCCATGGCCCCTTTTGGTGGCGTAAAGGCGCTGTTTGGGACCAACCCCTGTTCCATTGCTGCCCCTACCCGGGAAAAACCAATCGTGCTGGATATGGCAACCACCAACGTAGCCCGCGGTAAAATAAGAATGTGTGAAAGAAGCGGGCAGGAAATGCCGGTAGGCTGGGCCAAGGACAGCCGCGGACGGGATACTACCGACCCGGCAGCCGCGCTGGAAGGAACCCTGACACCCATGGGCGGGCCCAAGGGTTACGGCATTGCTTTAATGATAGACATAATGGCCGGTATACTCACCGGAAGCGGCAGTACCGACGAAGTTGGAAGCCTGGACGATTATTCCCGCACCATAGATTCCGGCAACGTACTCATGGTATTAAATATTGAAAGTATGATAGAATATAGCCAGTATCTGGATAGAGTGGAAGAACTTAAGAAAAAGATCAAGGAAAGTCCCCGGGCCGACGGCGTGGACGAAATACTTCTTTCCGGCGAACTGGAATACAATCGCGAAGAAAATCATCGCAAGAACGGGGTAAACGTAGACCCCGCCATCGGGGAAGAGATTAGCCGGGTTCTGGGCTACCAGTAATACAATTGAATTTTTACCCGCCGTAGGGTATTGTAGGCTTGCAGGTAAGTGTGAAGTAAGCACGTTAAAAACCGTGCGGGGCAAAATTTAAGATAATCAACAAACAGGTAAAAGCACCAGGAGCGGTCAACGGAAAACGGAAAGCAAATATAGCAGGAATTAAGAACGGAGATTCTCAAAGAAAGGAGAGATGATGGCTTTGCGTAACTTGTTAAGAATTGACCTCACAGGGGGTAAAGTCAACAGCGAAGAACTGGGCGAGAAATACCGGGACAAAGGAGGACGTGCCTTAACTTCGTTTTTAATCAACGAAGAGGTGGATCCTCAGTGCGATCCCCTGGGAGAAAATAACAAAATGGTATTTGCCGCAGGTCTGCTGGGAGGCTCCGGATGCAGCAGCCTGGGAAGACTTTCGGCAGGTGCCAAGAGTCCACTGACGGGAGGAATAAAAGAAGCTAACAGCGGTGGAGTATTTGCCGCCATGCTGGCCCGCAGCGGTTACCGCGCTTTGGTGTTTGAAGGTCTGCCCTCGGACAACGCGTGGAAAGTGCTGGTTATAGACGGCGATAAAGCGTACCTGGAAAGCGCCGAAGGACTGGAAAACCGTGGGGTATTAGACAGCTTCCGCATTTTGAAAGACAAGTACGGCGACAAGATCGGAATGATAGCCCTGGGTCAGGCAGGAGAACAGGAACTCCCCGCGGCGGCTATCATGGCTTCGGATCCCTTCGATCACGCCCGGGCTTTGGCCAGGGGCGGACTGGGAGCAGTTATGGGCTCCAAGAAGATCAAGGCCATGGTAGTAAAAGATAACCGCGGCGCAGAATCCCCTGTAGTTGACCAGGAGAAGCTCAAAGAGCTGCGCAAGAAGTACAACAACCAGGTGCTGGAGGATCCCCGCCTGGAAAACCGGAAGCAGTACGGCACTGCGGCCATTGTTAACCCTGTTAACGCCATGGGTGCCCTGCCCACCTACAGCTTCAGCAAAGGAAGCTACGAAAACGTGGATAACATTACCGGGGAAGCACTGCACGATACCATCGTGGCCCGGGAAGGCAAGGGTAAGGTATCCGCACCCTGCATGAGGGGTTGCCTTATCAGTTGCGGTAACGCCTATCCCGATCATAAAGGCGAAGTTCTGGTCTCCACCCTGCAGTACGAGACCATCGGTATGCTGGGCTCCAACTGCGGCATGAAGAACCTGGACGACATAGCCCTGCTGAACAAGATGTGCAACGACTACGGTCTGGACACTATTGAAACCGGTGCAACCCTGGGCATCCTGATGGACGAAGGCGTCATCGAGTTTGGCGACGTGGAAGCTGCAGCCGATGTTCTGCGCCAGGTAGCACAGGGAACCGCCCTGGGCAAAATCGTAGGAAGCGGCGCCCTGGTAACCGGCAAGGTATACGGTTCCAGCCGGATCCCCGTAGGCCGCAACCAGGCCATACCGGCATACGATCCCCGGGCCTTGAAAGGAAACGGGGTAACCTATATTACTTCTCCCATGGGAGCCGACCACACTGCTGGTAACTGCTTCGGGGCCCGCAACAAGGTAGACCCGCTGGGTCAAGGTGAGCAGGTGGAGCTTTCCAAGGGTCTGCAGGAAGATATGGGCATAGTAGACCTGCTGGGCGCATGCCTCTTTGCACGCACCCCGGTCTTTGCCGACCTGGACCTGATGGCGGATATAGCCAACGCCATGCACGGCCTCAACCTGAAAGGTGAAGATCTCAAGGAGTTGTCCAGGGAAACCCTGCGGGTAGAATCCGAGTTCAACAAGAAAGCAGGACTCACCACTACCCGTTATCCCGAATTCATGTACCAGGAACAGCTTCCGCCTCACGAGACTACTTTTGACGTACCCCAGGAAGAGATAGACAGCCTGGAGTTTTAGAAATAACTTAAACTGGGTATATCAACACCCGGGAGGTTGAAGCGTTTGCAGTTAACCGTGAAAGTCCATCGAAGCATAAAATTCCGGACGGGTGAGGCGTCGGAGGACCAGAGCAGCAGGGGAACTGAAATTAACCAGGAAACAGATGAGCAAAGCGATGAAATAATAAACGCAGTAAAAAGCAGGGAAAAAGTCCAAATCGAGTTTTCCGGCACTCACCTGGCCGGTTTAATTGAATACCTGGGCCTGGATAGAAACACGGTAGGGATGATAATACAAAACGGTAGACTGGTTACCGATCCGGACCGTGCAGAACTCAGCCCGGGAGATACAGTAGAATTTTTCCCTCCCATGATGGGAGGCGTACAGGTAGAGTGAGCGGTCGGCGGGGGGATGGGCCTTGTGCTTCATGAATGAAGCATTACTACAGGGCAAAATAAGCTGATGAGATGTACAGGCAACATGGCGAAAGATACAACAGCATGAAGCACAAGTCCCATCCCCCCCGCCCGCCCCACTATCATACTGGCATACCAGTTATGAAAGTAGGAGAAAGAGAGCGCCACATCCCGGCCAACTCCCGGCACCCTTCTAATATAGTTTTATCTCGTTAATATATTCACTCACCTTTCACCCCTCCTACATTAGGCGGGTGCCGGGTTTATATAGATAATATAGCTTGCTCTAAGCACAGTTCTTCTAACAATCCCAGTTAACAAGCCACAAGCATGCGGGCTAAAAGGAGAAGAAGGGTAAGTCGGGTGTGTAGTTTAGGAATGCAGAACAGTGGGGTTAGAAAAAAAAGAAAGATGAAAGGAGGCAACACCAATGCGGGAAATAGATGCACAATCTATCAGCAACAAGGTAGCGGAAATGTGCGAAAACGCCAACCTGTACCTGGGAGATGATGTATTAAAAGCACTCAAAGATTCTTATGAAAAAGAAGAATCTCCCACGGGAAAAGAAGTATTGAAGCAGATATTGCAGAACATTGACATTGCCGGGGATGAAAGTATTCCTCTCTGCCAGGACACCGGCTACGCAGTATTTTTCGTGGAGTGGGGTCAGGAGGTCCTGCTCAACGGAGGTACCCTGGATGAAGCCATCAATGAAGGAGTTAAAAAAGGTTACCAGGAAGGTTACCTGCGCAAATCAATAGTCAGGGACCCGGTAAACCGGGATGAAAACACCGGAGATAACACCCCCGCGGTAATTCACACGGAAATGGTCCCGGGAGACAGGGTAACCATTCACTTTGCACCCAAGGGTGGCGGAAGCGAAAACATGAGCGCAGTAAAGATGCTCAAGCCCTCCGACGGGGTGGAAGGCATAGTAAACTTTGTGGTAGAGCATGTTAAGAATTCCGGTCCCAACCCCTGCCCGCCAATTGTAGTTGGGGTAGGAGTGGGAGGTACTTTTGACAAGGTGGCCCAGCTGGCCAAGAAAGCGCTGCTGCGTCCCCTGGGAGAGCCTCACCCGGAGAAGTTTTATGCTGACCTGGAAAAGAGGCTGCTGGAAGAGATCAACAAGTTGGGCATCGGTCCCCAGGGCTTTGGCGGCAGGACTACCGCTCTGGCGGTACACGTAGAATCCTACCCCGCCCATATTGCCAGCATGCCCGCCGCGGTAAACATTAACTGCCACGTAAGCCGGCACCAGTCGGTAACCCTGTAGCATGACAGGAAAGCACGGCGCGAAAACGCGGGTGCTAAACCGCAAGTTTTCATGCAACAATACTGGAAGGGAGGAAAAAACCAATGGAAATAAAGAAGTTAACCCCGCCACTTACGGATGACGATGTTATGAACTTGAAATCCGGTGACAACGTCCTCTTAACAGGCGTTATATACTGTGCCCGGGACGCGGCACATAAAAAACTGGTGGAACTCATGGAGAAAGGTGAAGAACTGCCCCTGGACCTGCAGGGTCAGGTAATATATTACGTGGGACCAACCCCGGCCAAGCCCGGTCAGGCTATCGGGTCGGCAGGACCCACTACCAGCGGCCGAATGGACGCCTATACACCCCAGATGCTGGAGCACGGCATGAAAGCATGTATTGGCAAGGGCAGCCGCAGCCAGGCGGTTAAAGACGCCCTGCAGAAGCACAAGGGAGTATACCTGGCCTCCGTGGGTGGAGCCGGTGCTCTCCTCTCCAAGGCCATCAAGAAGGTGGAAATAGTGGCCTACCCCGAGCTGGGCCCGGAAGCCATCCAGAAGCTGGAAGTAGAAGACTTCCCGGCTACGGTAATCAACGACGCCTACGGAAACGACCTCTACGAAGAAGGAGTTAAAAATTACAGGGTAGGATAAC
>CAYODA010000121.1:0-6383 GCA_964402625.1 uncultured Syntrophomonadaceae bacterium
AGTACCTGGAGAAATGAAGGGGGATTTCCCGGCTTAAACCGGATAACCAGTCTATCAGGCCGGTTATCTCTTCCCGCGAATCGTTTTCTCCCGGCACCACCAGGTAAGTTACTTCCAGGTGCAGCTTGTCGGCACACTCCTCTACCGTCTCCATAACCGGGGCCAGTTTTCCTCCGCAGTAATCCCGGTAAAAACTCTCCGAAAAAGCCTTGACGTCAACATTTAGCGCATCCATGTATGGCAGCAGTTCAGCAAGGGCTTCCCGGGAAATGTAGCCGTTGCTCACCATAACGTTGGTGTAGCCTTGCTCTTGCACCAGCCGGGAAGTATCGTAAACGTATTCAAACCATATAGAGGGCTCGTTGTACGTATAGGCCACTCCTACACACCCGGGGCCAGACCTTTTTAAACTGGAGATTACTTCTTCCGGCGGGATTTCTTCTCCGGGGCGCATTTCACCCTGGGAAAGGGACCAGTTCTGGCAAAAAGAACACTTGAAATTACACCCCCAGGTTCCCAGGGAAAGAACGTCACTGCCGGGATAAAAGTGATAGAGCGGCTTTTTTTCTATCGGATCCACCGCGGCAGCGGCACAGGAGGCGTAATTTAACAGGTAGAGGACCCCTTTTTCCACCCGGCGCGTACCGCAAATACTTTCCTCTCCTTCTCCCAGGAGGCAGTGATGGGGGCACACCTGGCAGCGAAATTTTCCTTGCCGGCTGGTATAAAAGCGGGCCTTAACTTTACTCATCTCCTCCCCCTCCTTCCCCGTAGCGTTCTACCATAAAACGGTACAAACGGTAGGGCTCGCCCGGCGAAATACCCCCCTTCTGCATGGCTACATTCAGCTGCTGTTCTACGGTACTGATTCCTTCCAGGGCGGGGAGAAGCAAACCGCTCCTGTTGCCGCTGGTCACCAGGATGCCATAGCGAGACGGGTCCAACCGGGAAAGGTCTTCTACCGGCTCCATGGGGGAAAGCACATCCACCGAAATTTCCAAATCCGGCAGCTCATGCTCTTTAACAGGATAAAAACGCGGGTCCTCCAGCCCTGCCTTAACCGCGTTAACTGCAATTTCCCGGGCCAGGTTTTCACAGGTAGGCTTTATGGTCCCAATACAACCCCGCAGCTGCCCGCCTTTTTTTAGCGTAACAAAGGCTCCTCGTTTTTCTTCTTTTAAAAAAGGGGAAATGTCTTCCGGCAGGGGCATCTGTTTGCCATGGTGCAGGTAAAACTCCAGGCTGCGCCGCGCCAGCCCGGCCAGTTCACCCTCATCAGGGTAGTTTTCCTGTTTATTTATGCCGGAAACAGAGCTGGAATCGCTACCGTCATTTTCTTCTTCTTTATGAAGGGGAGTAAAAGAGACTACCATGTATCCTACTCCAAAGGGACCTTCGTAGGAAAGCACTTCCTGCTGCACCCGGTAGCCGCTCAAACACCCCAGCATGATCAGGATAGAGCGGTAACCACACTCTCCCGCCCTATCCAGTAGCTCTTCTTCCATATTCAGGATTTCATTCACCCGGTACTCCTGCAACAGTTTCACCAGGGTACGGTCAAACTCTTCTCCCCTGGGGTCATATCCCGCCGGCGCCTGCCTGGTGAGTCGGTGGGAAAGGTCCCCGCTGGCTATAACCGCTATTTTCCTTCCCCTGTTTTGCATTGCTTTCTGCAACACCTGCCCGAAACGGTACAGACGCAAAGCAGGTTCCAGGCTAAAAGCCATTACCAGCCCGGGAAGCTCTACTCCCTGGCGTTGCAGATAATACAGGGGTACCGTCACCCCATGGTCCAGAATACCGTGCTCCAACCCGGTTACCTGCATACCCGCCTTGCCGGCTTCTTCTTTCAATTCCCGCCAGAGCTCCAAATCGGCCCGCATTTCCAGTTTTACGTGCGGGGCACCAAATTGAGAGAAGTTTCCCCTTAAGTCATCTCCGGTTAACACTGCTACAGCATCCCGGTGTATGGGAGCATGCGGGCTTATTACCACTAATGCTTCCGCGCCGGATTGTTTTACCCGCTTGCCAAGTTCATCCATTGCTTTCTGCGTCTTTTCCACCCACTTTACATGCCCCCCTCCTACCTCGGGAATAAGCAGAGGGGGATGAGGAGCAATTCCCGCCATGACAACCCCCATGGTTTCTCCCTCCATTTAATAATATTTGATAATCCATCCATGGAAATCCATCCTGTTATTTTGCAGGCTAAGGGTGCAACCTTTACAACAAGAAAGCGTTTCAGTCCTTGATACCTTCAAGTCCATTGTATCATTTCCTTCCAGGGGTTCAACTATGAAACCGCGAGGGAATTACATATTCGCAACAGGCCGAGCATAGGGCAGGTAGTCTTGGCAATAAGAGGCTAACCGGTCTGTTAGTTCTCGATAACACATAGATGCGGTTAAATTCAGAAAGGTTTAACCGCATCTATTTTGATTGAACCAATTGCACCACAGGTAAATTGAAAAATTGACACTTCTGCCGGGTTACGAGGAACAAATTAAGTTATTTTCCCGTTTTATGTTATTTACAGGCCCAGGTAGGCTTTTCTAATATGATCGCTTTCCAGGAGTTCCTTGCTCGAACCGCTGGAGACAATTCTCCCGTTTTCTAATACATAAGCCCTGTCAGCAATCTCCAGGCTATTTTTAACATTCTGTTCAATCAAGAAAACAGTAAGCCCGTCATCGTGAAGCCTTTTTAACATCTGAAAAGTTTCCTGAACCAGCTTGGGCGCCATACCATAAGACAGCTCATCAAACATTCCCAGCACAGGGCCTGACATCAAGCAACGGCCCATGGCCACCATCTGGCGTTCTCCTCCGCTGAGCGTCTTGCTCAGCTGCTTGCGCCTCTCCTTTAAACGAGGAAAAACCTGAAATACCTTTTCCAGCCTTTCATTTTTCTTTTTCCAGGAACTTTTGAGGTAGGCTCCCATCTCCAGGTTTTCCAGTACCGACATGTCAGGAAACAACCTCCCTCCTTCCGGCAGATAGGCAAGCCCCATTTCCACCAGTTCATTGGGAGGTAAACCGGTTACATCCCGACCTGAAAAGGTAACGCTGCCTGAAGCAGGAGTAACCAGGCCGGCTATGGCATTAAGGAGAGTAGTCTTACCCGCTCCGTTGGCTCCTACCAGGGCCACGAATTCTCCCTCTTCAATTTGCAAACTAACATCCCATAATATTTGAACATTACCGTAAAAGACGTTTAAATTTTTAACTTCCAACATGGGTGCGCTTCACTCTCCTAGATAGACTTCAATAACCTTTTGGCTTTTGGATATTTCTTCCGGGGTTCCTTCGGCAATCTTTTCTCCCTGATGGAGAACAGCAATACGCTTGCAAATATTCATGATAGCTTTCATTACGTGTTCGATCATGATTATAGTACTACCCCTGGCTTGAATACTGGTGATTAACTCCATGGATTCTTTCACCTCAGTGGGGTTTAAACCCGCCATAAATTCGTCCAACAGCAGCAATTTAGGCTTCGTAGCCAAAGCCCTGGCTATTTCCACCCGTTTTTGATTAACCAGGGTCTGGTTCCCCGCCGGATAGTCGCTTATATGGGAGAGTTCCACAAAATCAAGTACTTCTCCGGCTTCCTCAGCAGCCTGGTTCCAATTCTTATCTTCAGGTGCCCCAAACAGGGCTCCCAGCAGGACATTTTCAAAGACACTCATCTCGGGGAATACTTTGACCGCCTGAAAAGTTCTTACCAGTCCTTTGCGGCAAATGGCATTGGGCTTCATTCTGTTTAGCTTCTCGCCGTTAAAGAATATATTTCCTGCGTTAGGAGCAATGGTCCCGGCAATCAGGTTAAACAAGGTGGTTTTTCCTGCTCCGTTAGGCCCAATTAGCCCCAGGATTTCCCCGTTTTCCACTTGAAGATCAACACCAGAAACCGCCGCCAGTCCTCCAAAGTATTTAGTTAAATTTTCAACTTGCAGCATTTGCATTTTTACCTCCTGTAATCCTCGACCTTATGGTTTGATAAAGGCCTACAAGGCCATTAGGCAGGTAAAGGATAGTAACTACCATGACTACGCCGAATATCAACATATAGGTGTGCGGAAAACTGGTTATTAATTCTTCCTCCAGGTAGGTGAAAACAGATGCGCCCACCAGGGGACCAAAAATGTTACCCAGGCCACCAAAGATCCCCATAAGTGGCGGCAAAAAGGAATAAAACGGGTCAAAAGCAGTGGTTGCGTCAAAGTAAGACCACCTGGTTGCCATGATAGTACCGGTAAGTCCCATAAAAAATGCACTGACCGCAAAGGTAAACACTTTCAGCTTAACAATGTCTACTCCTATATGAACCGAAGCCTCTTCGCTACTCCCGAGACTGGCCAGGGCCAGACCGTATTTAGAGCGCTTAACCAAATATGTGGTTAGTAAAAGCACTACCACGACAGCCAACAAGGCAAGGTACACCGTAATGTTGTCTACTGTAGTCACGAATTGTCCCCGCGAACCTACCACGTTTATTTCCCACCAGTTGACCATGTGCCTGGTAAATTCAACCAGGCCCAGGGTAAATACGGTAAAGTATATTCCCCGTAACCTGAGGGTAATAGCCCCGATAAAAAAAGCCAGTATAAAGCTGGCCACACCGCCGCTCAACACTAATAACGGCAGGGGCAGCACTCCATCGAATAATCCCGTAGTATAGATTCCCACCCCGAAGAAAGCGGCTGTAGCCAGGGAGATATAGCCGGTGGGCCCGGAGAAAAAAGCCCAGCTTAAGGTTAAAACAATGTACATAAAGATGTTGCTCAGCATAATAATGATATAAGGCCTGGTAGTGTAGGGCAATAAGATAAAAAGAGCCAGTATCAGAATTAATGCAGCAGGTAGCGTATATCTAAGATTTTTTAATTCATTTAGCCTCATGGTTCTACCTCCCCAATATGCCCTGTGGTCTTACCAGCAGGAGTATCATAAACAGCAGATAGTAAGCAGCCAGGGTTAACCCCGGTTCCAAGTAATTAACCAGGCTGCCGATAAGTCCCAGTAAAAATCCCCCAATTAAACTGCCGGGGATACTGCCGAGACCTCCAAGCACCACTACTATAATAGCTATAATTGTATATTCCAGCCCCATGTCTGTCTGAATTTGAAAAACTATACTTAGCAGCCCGCCGGCCAAACCGGCCATTAAAGCTCCCAGGGCAAAACAAAGTGCCAGAATGCGGTCGTTATTAACCCCCATCAACCGGGCAGCTTCCGGGTCCTGAGAAGCAGCCCGGATGGCTTTTCCAGGGCGGGTGCGCGTAAGAAAGAGATAAAATATCAAACAGATTAAAACGGCAAATAATAGAATTACCATGCGGTTGGCTGCAAAACGTATATCTCCCAGGTAAAACGAATAAGACATAAATTGATATCCCTGTATGGAAGTTCCCCATATGGAAACGGCAACACTTTGGATGACAAACAAAGTGCCAAAAGCCATAAGCATGGAATTTCCTTCAAACGCCGCCGGGGAAGCCGTTCTCTCTTGCAGCTTCTTAAAAAGTAACCGGTGAACCAGGTACCCGATAACGAACAGAACAGGTCCACCGAGTGCCAGAGTTAAAAGAGGGTTTATGCCGTAGACGGTGTAAAGCATCCAGGTAAGAAATGCGCCCACCATGATATATTCACCGTGGGCGATATTTAAAATGCGGGCCACTCCGTACTGCAAGCTCAAACCCACAGAAGTTAGCGCATAAATCCCTCCCAGCATCAAACCGCTGACGAGTATACTAATAGCAGGTGCCATTTGGTCAACTCCTTGTCCGAACGATTTAAAGGTGGCAGGCTGCCTAAAGGTACCCACAAACAACAAGTGTTTTAGATGCGCTAACCCCTCAGGCAACCTGCCTATCTGTTATTTTTAGGATCTGTTAATAGTTTAATTTACTGCTCCGGCCACTCCGGCTTGGGAATTACGGGTTCCGCAGTTTGACTGTCAGTGGGAGCTACCAGTTCAAATACTCCATCCTGCCACTGACCAACATGAGCCGGGTAAGCTTCTGCCGGGATACGACCGTCCTCAAACCAGACTTCTCCCATAACCGTATCGAACCTCTCTTCAGCTATAACATCTTTCAGCTCGGAATTGTCAAGGGTTCCCGCCTCTTCGATAGCCTGCTCTAATATTTGCAGAGATGCATAATAGGGCAAGTCGCCCCACCAGTCCAGATTTCTCTCTCCATCCTGGTGCTCCGTTAGCCGCTCGGCAAAGTCAGCTGCTTCCTCCGAAATTTTTTCGTTCCAGGTTCCCCAGCCCATTACACCTTCAACCACTTCGTCTCCGAACATGTTGCGAAAGGCTTCGAAACACATGCCCGGGCCAAAAAGCATAAGATCGGGGTTGTAGTCCATTCCCAT
>CAYODA010000122.1:0-6311 GCA_964402625.1 uncultured Syntrophomonadaceae bacterium
GGGCGGTACGCCTTTATAGCTGTCCGAACCATTTCTTTTACTTCTTTCGAATCCCGTTCACCGGCAATTACCAGTTCTTCCGGAGGGGATAAAGCCAGGTCCAGAGCGGAGAGCAGGTGGGTAAATCCGTGGGGAGCACGGGATATTTGGCAGCGGTAAGCACGCTGCACCTGCCGCCCTTTTTCTTCCACTTCTTCATCCCTCAAGGTACGGCCCAGCATCAAGAACAGATCGGCTGCCACAGAAACACCGGAGGGGTGGGCGCCGTCGTATGCTTCCGCAGCAGGAGATATTTCCCTTTCCTGGTCATTACCTACAAAACGCAGTACTCCATCCTCTTCCATAAACAGTTCTACCATTTCCCGGCCCAGACGGCAGGATTCCTGCAGCCATTCTTCATGTAAAGTCGCCCGGTACAGCTCCAAAAATCCCCATCCCAGGCAGGCGTAATCTTCCAGGAAGGCCGGCACGGCAGCTTCTCCTTCCCGGTAGCGGCGCATCAACCTTCCTTCCCGGAACATGTTGTTTATTATAAATTCCCCGGCTTTTTGCGCTGCTTCGGTGTAAACCGGGTTTTCCAGGTACTGGGCTCCCCGGGCCAGGGCGGCTATCATCATCCCGTTCCAGGAAGTTATTATCTTGTCATCCCGGAAGGGCCGCTCCCTTTTCTCCCGGGCCTGCAGCAGTTTTTCCCGGCACTCTTCCATGGTGCGGGAAAGTTCTTCGGCATCAATGCCCAGAGTTTGGGCCAGTTCCACGATTTCCAACGGGCGGGAAAGAACACTGCGGCCGCCTTCAAAATTACCCCTCTCCTCTACGCCATAAAAGGTTTTCGCTACTTCCCCGCGCTCTTCACCCAGCACTTCAATTATTTCCTTTGGGCTCCAGACGTAATATTTACCTTCTTCTCCTTCGGTATCGGCGTCTTCCGCACTGTAAAAGCCTCCCTCGGGAGAAGTAAGGTCACGCAGCACGTAAGTAAATACCTTTTTTGCCACACCGGCAACCTCTTCTTCCCCGGTGGCAAGAAAAGTTTCCAGGCAGACCAGGGCAGTTGTAGCCTGGTCATAAAGCATCTTTTCGAAATGTGGAACCATCCACCTCGCGTCAGTAGAATAGCGGTGAAAACCGTATCCCAGCTGGTCAAAGATTCCTCCCCGGGACATGGAACGCAGGGTTTCCAAGGCCATTTTTCCGGCTTCTTTTTCCCCACTCCTGGCTTGATAGCGCAGAAGGAAGATAAGCTGGTGGGGTGCGGGGAACTTGGGAGCTCCACCAAAACCGCCGTGATATTCGTCATATTGATGCCACAGGTTATTGTAGGCTTCATCTAAAAGGATTTCACCGCCCAGACCCTGTTCTTCTGTCTCTTCTTCTGCTTTTTCTCCAGGGCTTTCTTTCTTCTGCAGCATGGTATAAAGTTCTTCTCCCACATTAACAGCTTTTTCCCGGTCTTCTTTCCACAGTTCACTAATGTGTCTTAAAACTTCCATAAGCCCGGGCATACCCCTTGAAGTTTTCTTGGGGAAATAGGTGCCGGCAAAAAAGGGCTTCCCATCAGGGGTCAGGATTACCGTCAGGGGCCATCCACCCTGGCCAGTCATGGCCTGGCAGGCGTTCATGTAAAACTGATCAATATCAGGCCTTTCTTCCCGGTCTACTTTAACCGGAATAAAAAAGGAGTTGAGCAACTCGGCTACTTCTTTATCTTCAAAAGATTCTTCCCTCATCCTGTGACACCAGTGACAGCTGCTGTATCCTATGCTGAGAAACACTGGAATATCGCTTGCTTTTGCATCTTCAAAAGCTTCTCTACCCCACGGATACCAGTTAACCGGATTTTCTGCATGCTGAAGCAGATAAGGTGATTTCTCTTTTGCCAGTTTAGCTTCCCCTTTATTCTTTAAATGTGCCATTCACGCCACTCCTAATTTTTGTATTTTAATCCTTCGGTTTGTTCCTGCCCCGATTAAAGACCAACTTTTATTAGTTTAGTTTTCTTTAACAGGGGGCGTTTTATGTGTTATCCTACTTCTTTAATATTCATTTTAACTTCCTTTCATTAGAGTCCATAAAGGCAATTGCCAGGGGATTATTTTGCTCATTTCGACATTTTCACTTCTATTTGTCGATATTTAGGCATCTCGAACCAGCCCGGCAACTTTTCTTGCCAGGCTCAAGGAAGCCGTGATCCCGGGGGATTCTATACCTATCATATTGATCACCCCGACCAGAACCCGTTTCCGGATCAATTCCCATCCAGTAGGCCACCCGGCCTGCCTGGTAACCTCCTGATAATCATAAACTTGCGTGAACAAATTCGTTTTATTTGAGGTAGTTTAACAGCTGTGGAATATAAAAACAAGATTACTGCTTAAATTACCAGCGGGTTTTTCAGAAGTTTCACAGGGAGTAGAATAATATTGATAAACACATCAAGGAGAATAATGGTGGATCATAAAACCTTATTAAAGTTATAATATATATAACTTACTTTTTTAAAGTAAAATAACGTAAACTTCCAAGGAGGTTAATAATCATGGGACAGAAAATAACCGATATGGTTACCTGGGTAGGTAAAATTGACTGGGAACTTAAATCATTTCACGGAAACGAGCTTTCCACCCATCGTGGAACTTCATACAACTCCTACCTGGTGCGGGATGAAAAAACAGTCCTCATCGATACCGTGTGGAAGCCTTTTGCCCGGGAATTCATAAACGAGCTTAAAAAGGAAATTGACTTGAAAGAAATCGATTACGTGGTGGCCAACCACGCCGAAATTGACCACAGTGGTGCCCTGGATGAACTACTCAAAGAAATTCCAGACACGCCGGTTTACTGTACTTCCAACGGGGTCAAGTCTCTTTCCGGCTATTTCCACGGTGACTGGAATTTCGTCCCGGTAAAAACAGGAGACGAATTAAACCTGGGGAAAAACAAGCTCATCTTTGTAGAAGCCAGGATGCTGCATTGGCCCGACAGCATGTTCACCTACCTGACCGGGGACAACATCCTGTTTAGTAACGACGCTTTTGGACAGCACTACGCCTCCGAACTCCTGTATAACGACCTGGTCGACCAGGCGGAGCTTTACCAGGAAGCCATAAAATACTACGCCAACATCTTGACCCCTTTCAGCCCCCTGGTGAAAAAGAAAATAGAAGAGCTGCAGGGTCTCAACCTCCCGGTAGATATAATCTGCCCCAGCCACGGGATAATCTGGAGGGACAACCCCATGCAGATAGTTAACCGCTACCTGGAATGGTCTGAGGCTTACCAGGAAAACCAGATTTCTATTGTCTACGATACCATGTGGGAGAGCACTACCAGGATGGCCGAGGCACTGGCAGAAGGGATAAAACAGGCCTATGGAAGTGCCAATATTAAACTGCTCAACACCTCCCTGAGGGATAAAAACGATATTATAACCGAGATCTTTAAATCCAAGGGAGTTATCATGGGTTCCCCCACCATAAACAAAGGCATCCTGTTTTCCGTGGCCGGCATACTGGAAATGATAAAAGGAATGAGCTTTAAAGGGAAAAAAGCTGCTGCCTTTGGAAGCTACGGCTGGAGCGGAGAAGCTGCAGGCCTGATAACCGAAGAGCTAAAGCAGGCAGGCTGGGAAATACCCGACAAAGGCATCCAGGAAAAGTGGAATCCGGATGAAGAAGCCCTGGAACGATGCAGAGAATACGGAAGAAACTTCGCTAAATCCTTTCTTTAGGCGCGAGGGCCTTCAACCTCGCCTTGAGTGGAAAAGAGTAATTAGCATGCAAAATGGGAGTATCCGCCGGGAATTGCCGGCAGATACTCCCATTTTCTTGTTTTGCTTTTTACGTTTGCTTTAACCCAGGGCTTTAACGTCTTCCTCTACGTTAGAGATACCGCCTATGCCAAAGTTCTCAACCAGCACCTTGGCCACGTTCTCCGAAAGGAAGGCGGGGAGGGTGGGGCCCAGGTGAATGTTCTTGACACCCAGGTACAGCAGAGCCAGCAGTACGATCACCGATTTCTGTTCATACCAGGCAATGTTGTAAGTGATGGGAAGCTCATTAATGTCATCCAGCTCGAAGACTTCTTTTAATTTCAACGCTATTACTGCCAGGGAGTAGGAATCATTGCACTGCCCCGCGTCCAGCACCCGGGGTATGCCCCCAATATCGCCCAGGTTAAGCTTGTTGTAACGGTACTTGGCGCAACCAGCCGTCAGAATGATGGTGTCATCGGGCAGGGACCGGGCAAAATCAGTGTAGTACTGCCGGTCCTTCTGTCTTCCGTCGCATCCGGCCATTACCACAAATTTGCGGACGGCTCCCGATTTAACTGCGTCTACTACCTTGTCGGCCAGGTTCAGCACCTGGGCGTGTGCAAAACCGCCAGTGATCTTGCCCTGTTCCAGCTCTTCCGGAGGAGAGCACTTCTTGGCCTGCTCCACCAGGGAAGAGAAGTCCTTGGCTTTTCCGGGTTCGCGGTCCGGGATATGGGTAACCCCCGGGTAACCTACCGGGCCCGTAGTGTAAAGCCGGTCAATATAGGAATCTTTGGGAGGAACCAGGCAGTTGGTGGTCATCAGTATGGGCCCATTAAAGGATTCAAACTCTTCTTTTTGCTGCCACCAGGCGTTGCCGTAGTTGCCGGCAAAATGGTCGTATTTTTTGAAAGCGGGGTAGTAATGGGCCGGCAACATCTCCACGTGTGTGTAGACGTCTACTCCAGTTCCTTTGGTTTGCTCTAGCAGCTCTTCCAGGTCTTTGAGGTCGTGACCGCTGATCAGTATACCGGGGTTGCTTCTTACACCCAGCTCTACTTCGGTTATCTCCGGTGTCCCGTAAGCCATGGTGTTGGCCTTATCCAGCAGCGCCATAACTTCCACGCCGTACTTGCCCGTTTCCAGGGCCAGGTGGGTAAGGTCATCGGCCGATAGTGTGTCATCCAGGGTAGCCGCCAGGGCTTTTTTCATAAAGTTGAAAACGTCTTCCTGGGAATATCCCAGGGTGTAGGCGTGTTCCGCGTAAGCAGCCATACCCTTGACCCCGTAAGTGATTAGCTCTCTTAAAGAGCGCACGTCTTCGTTTTCCGTAGAAAGCACTCCAACGTATTCTGCTTTCTCCAGAAACTTATCTTCCGTGTCCGCTTTCCAGGTAAGGGAATCGTGCAGGTTTCCTGCATCCCAGCCGGCACCTTCCAGCTGGTGAATTACTTCATCCCTTAAGTTCATGGCTTCTTTAATCTTGTCGACAAAATAATCCCGCTCAAAATTAACGTTGGTAACGGTAGCAAACAGGCCGTCCATTATAAAACTGTTGACTTTTTCCTGGTCGATTCCTTGCTCCTCCGCCTTCAGGCTGACCGTGGAAATTCCCTTGAGTAAATAAATCAAAAGATCTTGCAATTTAGCTACTTCAGGTGGCTTACCGCACACCCCTTTTTTAGTGCACCCCTTGGTTTGCGCCGCCTCCTGGCACTGATAACAAAACATATTCATAGATTACCTCTCCTTTCATTACTCTTTAATTTTTAATAATGCCGGCCCTAAGGCCGGTTTGCCTCCCTGGCTGTTTAATTATTCTTTGGACTTGAGCATCACCAGCATCATCTTAAACCTCTCCAGGGCTTTAACAGCATGAGGCTCATCTGCAGGCATTATAATTATCTCCCCTTCTTCTACCCGGTGAGGTTCACCGGAGATGCTTATTTCCGCAGCGCCGTCGACAACCTGCACCAGCGCATCAAACGGTGCGGAATGTTCACTTAACCCTTCGCCTTTATCAAAGGCAAACAGGGTTACCGTTCCGGATTCCTTATTCATAATCTCCCTGCTTACTACCGATCCTTCCTGGTATTCAATAAACCCTTTTACATCAAATACCCGGCCCGGGGCGTTTTCCCCATGTGCTCCCATTTCCATCCTCCTTTTCAATAATAAAATAATTCTGATTTAGTTATTAATATATGTTGACAATAATTAATATCGTTTCAGCCGTTTTCAATTTCTTATTTATAACTTGTATGGTTATATTTTATCTGCCATATTCCAATCTGTCAACCACCTTTTTTAAGGATATTAAAAAAGTTTCTTCTTTTATGATATTTAACCCGTTATATGCAACAAGCAAAAGAGCCTGCACTCCAGAAAGGTTTGATGTCAGGTATTTTATGGGGTAAAATAATTAGTATGCCAGTTTAATTTAACACTAAACCCATAAAATCTACTTACCTGTAAGGAGGAAATACTGCCATGCCAAATAAAAGCAAAACCAAAACCGGTTCCCGGGAAAAAATCCTGAATGCAGCCCAGGCCCTGT
>CAYODA010000123.1:0-6261 GCA_964402625.1 uncultured Syntrophomonadaceae bacterium
TTACCAGGTGTCCCATATGTATGGGGTCAAAAGTCCCCCCCATTATTCCTATGCGGGACCCTTCTCCATCAATTTTAGGCAGCAGTAAACTCATAAAAAGGTCCCCTACCCCTCCTGGTTTTCTTTTTATACTGTTTCATTACTTTCCGGCCAAAAATCAAACTCCTGCTCTCCTATAACTACCGTATCTCCCGGCTGTACTCCTTGCTCCTGCAGTTTTTCGTTTAACCCCATCTTGCGCGTTATATTCCAGAACCTCTGCAGGGCTTCTTCGTTGTTGAAGTCGGTCCTGGCCACCAAACTTTGTATTTTTTTGCCTTTTACCAGGTAGTAATCCTCTTGTTTTTCCACCATCAGCTCTTCCGGTTCCGTTTCCTGCTGCCACGCTTCCTCTGCTATATAAGTTTCCCTGGGAACCTCACGCCGGTGCTGCTCCACTTTTTCTACCAGTATATCCAACAGCTCTTTTATACCTTCACCGGTAGCTGCCGAAATGCCTTTTACGGGAGCAATCAACCTGGCGTCTTCGGCCAGCTCCTTCTGCAACCGGGCCAGGTTCTCCGCGGCCCCGTCTAAGTCCATTTTATTTCCAACCACTATGCGGGGGCGGTGGGCCAATTTTTCACTGAACTCCAAAATCTCCTTATCTAATTTGTAAAAAGTTTCTACCGGGTCTTCCCCCGCCCAGTCGGATACATCCAGCAGGTGCAGCAGGATGGAAGCCCTTTCACTGTGCTTTAGAAAGCGGTAACCCAGCCCCGCACCCCGGGCGGCTCCCTCTATAATGCCGGGGAGATCAGCCAGGACAAAGCTGTTTTCCCGGTGGTAAACTACCCCCAGCTGGGGGTTCAGGGTGGTGAATTCGTACTCGGCTATCTTGGGCCGGGCCGAAGAGAGATGAGAAAGGAGGGTAGACTTTCCGGCATTGGGCAACCCCACCAGTCCCACGTCGGCTAGAAGCTTTAGTTCCAGTTTTAAGTTTCGAACCTCTCCCGGCTCACCTTTTTCCGCCATCCGGGGAGCCTGGTGTCTGGAAGAAGCAAATTTGCGGTTACCTCTTCCTCCCTCCCCCCCCCTGGCCGCCAGGACCTTGCCCCCTGCCAGGGCCAGGTCTGCCAGAATATTATCCTCTTCGTCTTTAATCACGGTACCGGGGGGCACGGGAATATAGAGGTCCTCCCCCCGCTTGCCGTGGCGATTTCCTCCCTCTCCGTGTCCGCCGCTGGAAGCTTTCAGGTGTTTGCGGTATTTATAATCCAGCAGGGTGCTTAAAGATTCGTCGGCTACAAAATAGACGGAACCCCCCTCCCCGCCGTCTCCTCCGTCGGGTCCACCGTGGGGTTCGTATTTTTCTCTACGAAAAGAAACCGCTCCGTTACCACCTCTGCCCCCTCTTACTTCCAGGGAAACTTCGTCTACAAACATTAACTTCCTCCTTTGCCAGATGAAACATCCCGGAAACAAGAAGCCTTTAAATAAAACACGTTTCTGGTGTCTTGCCGGAATTTATGTATGGTCAATATCCAGCAGAAGAGAGCCCCCCTGCTTCTCCCAGCTCCAGCCCCTGTATCCCGACATCTTCCTCTTCCTCCTCCGGTTTCACCCCGGGGAAGAAGAGGTTTATCACCCATAGATTCCCTGGATAATTCTTGCAGGTGAAACTCCCTCCCACCGCCTCAATTTTTGAAGTTAGCTGCTTTATGGCGCTTTGAGAAAGGAACCCGCCGGAATCCGCCAGATTGTACATAACAAATACGTACCCTTCTTCTGTTTCTTCCACGTTTATTTTTAGAGCCGGGTTTTTCCAACTAAAACTTTCTATCTCTTTAACGGTTGCATCCAGGCACTCAATAACATCTTCCGGGGAAGCATTCAAAAAGGAAAGATCCGTGTCCAGGTTAAAAGTTGTCCCCAACTCCAGGTGATACTTCTGGTGAAGCAAAAAGAGGGCTATCTCGGGGTGTTCAATTTGTAACATTTTATTCCATTCGTTTAACTCTACCGAAACCTTGTCAATGTACGAAATCATGCGGTCGTAATATTTCATCTGGGCCAGGAGAGAGATCATCTGCAGGTGATTTCGCAAGCCGTGCCTGCAGTAACTCCAGAACATTTTTATCCTCCTGTCCCTTTCCTGAAACCTTTCTTCCAGGGCCCGTTCCATGCGTCCTTGAAAAAACCACCATTCCAGGAGCAACAAAATAATGAAAGCCGGAAAAAAACACAGCACCCCTGTAAAAAAATTTACCTGGAACAGGTTTAAACTGCAATAAGTAAAAGCAATAAAAAACAAGACGCCAGCTAATACGGTAACAGGAAGATAGAATCCCTTCCAGAACAAACTGGAAGCCCCCTCTCACCCCTGAAATCCTCGGGTAAAAACAAGTCCCGGAAGGCCGGGACATATCTATCAAAATTAAACATTAACTTCTTCTACAGGGTGCACACTAACCCGTTTTTTGGTTTTTCCTTTGCGTTCAAAGGCCACATACCCGTCTGCCAGGGCGAAAAGCGTATCGTCTTTGCCTATTCCCACGTTTTCTCCGGGATGAAGTTTAGTGCCCCTCTGCTTCACCAGGATGTTCCCGGCCCTGACCTGCTGTCCACCAAAACGTTTTACCCCCAGGTGTTTGGGTTCACTGTCTCTCCCGTTCCTGGAACTACCTACACCTTTTTTGTGAGCAAAAAGCTGCAAGTCCCACCTGACTATCATCTGTTTCACCTCCTTGTAATCCTGCACGGCAGCTTGCCGCATCAAGTTAACCTCTCGCTATAGCTTATCTCCAGGTAACCCGGATAATGACGCGAAGTCTCTTTTAACCCGAGTTCCATTGATCTCAACAAAAGCTGCACCTGTTTTTTCTTTTCGGGGTCGGTTATTTCCCCCGTTCTGCAAACCATCCTGCCTTCCTGCATGTGGAACTCTTCCGGCTGCAGCTGTACAATTTCCCCCAGGCTGGCAGCGGTAGTCTGGGTTAATATTGAAACAGCAGCACAAACAATATTTTCGCCTCGCGGTTCTTTACCGGCATGGCCTTCCACGGTAAAGCCGGTCAGCTCTTCTTTACAGTTGTGTTCCAGTATTATCTCCAGCATGGTTCTTATTCCTGTGCCTGCCTACGCTCCCATATTTATACTTTCAATTTTCAGCTCGGTATAGGGCTGCCGGTGACCTTTTTTCCGGCGGTAGTTTTTCTTGGGCCGGTATTTAAAGACGGTAATCTTTTTTCCACGTCCCTGGCGCCTTACCCTGGCCTTGACCGAGCAACCATCCAGATAAGGCTGGCCCAGCTGAAAACCTTCTTCACTTTTACAGGCTACTACCTTGTCCAGTTCCACCTGTTCTCCTTCCCGGGCGGGCAGTTTTTCCACCCGGACAATATCTCCTTCGCAAACCCGGTACTGTTTCCCACCGGTTTCTATTATGGCGTACATAATAAAGCTCCTCCTTTTTTTGTAAGGACTCGCTGAAAAAGGCAGCCAGGAGGCTTTTTAGGCCTGTTTTCAAGCGGTGCTTAGAACATTACGTTGTTATACTATCACAGCCCCCTCTCATTGTCAAACTCCCCGTTTTGCCAAAACTTTGACTTTATTTCGAGTATTAGATATAGTAAAAGAAAGTATGATTCTGTGATAAGTTCACATACGTTAACAAGGAGGAATAACTTTATGAGAAGGGGAGTGCAGATAAAGCGTTACCCCAGGCTGACGCATGAGCAGCAGGATCTTATTCACCAGATCAGCATGGAGATTTTGAATGACCCGGGAATAATTGTGCACGGGAATGAGCCGCTGGAACTGCTTTCCCGGGCAGGGGCGGAAATAGGACAAGAAGATCAGTCCGGGGGACGCCGGGTAAAAATCCCCGAAAAGATGGTTATGGATGCTGTGGAAAAAGCACCCTCTGAAGTCAAGCTGGGAGCCAGGGACCCCGACAACGCACTGGTATTGAGCCCTGATAATCCAAGGGTTTACTACGGGAGCGGATCAGAAACCAACTTTTTCCTGGAGACTTCCCTGAAAGAATTTACACCTGCAGAGGAAGGTGATAAGGGAACTTTCGTCTTTCCTGTTTACAAGTCAAGGCGCGGCAAAGTAGAAGACCTTTGTAACGTGGCACACCTGGCGAACCAGCTGGAAAACCTGGATTTTTTTATCCGCCCTATCAATATACAGGATGACGATATTACTGAAGAAAACAAGGATGTAAACAAGTTTTTTGCCTCGCTGGATAATATCAACAAGCACGTCATGGCCGGAATTACTGACCTGAACCAGGTGGAACATGTTATAAAACTGGCCCGTCTAGTGGCGGGAGGCGAAAATCAATTCCTGGAAAACCCGGTGATTTCCTTTATTAGCTGTGTTACCAAGAGCCCCCTGCTCATAGTGGAAGACGCTGCGCTACGCATGCTGGCCGCCAACCGGAACGGCGTTCCCGTGGTTATCTCCAGCAGCCCGCAGGGCGGCTCCACGGCCCCCATCGACGAAACGGGCATGGTAAGCATGATTAACGCGGAAATACTGGCGGCGGTAGTGCTAAGCCAGGCGGCCCGCGAAGGAGCGCCGGTAGTTTACGGAAGCGTTCCCGTCAGGGCTCGCATGGATAACCTGCACGACATGTACGGCGCCCCGGAATTTAACCAGTACAACGCGGCCTGCGCCCAGATGTCGCATTACTACGGGCTTCCCAATTATTCGGCCGGGGGGGTGTCCGACGCCCATGTTCCCGGCATCCAGGCCTCAGTGGAAAAAATGCTTTCCCACCTTTTTGTAGCCCAGAGCGGAACCAACCTGCTACATTATGCTTTTGGACTGCTTTTGGAAACCCAGACTTTCTGCCCCGAGCAGGCGGTGCTGGATAATGCTCACATCGGTATGATTAAAAAGACCCTGGAAGAACCCTCAGTAAGTGAAGATGAAAAAGAGCAAGTTCTGTCTACCATTAGAGAAGTAATGAACAGCCCTTACCGTATTTTTTCCCGCAGCGCCAGGAAGTACATGCGCTCCGGAAAAATGTTCATGGGATACCCCTTTGAAGGGGGAGAAGAAAAAGACGACACCATGCTGCAGGTAAAAGAAGAAACGGAAAAACTGCTACAGCGCCCCCGCAGCCCCCTGCCGGAGGATACCAGGGAAGAGATATTCCGGGAAATCCCCGGCCTTCTTCCCCGATTAAAATAATAGCAGCGAAAGGAGGAATTCTTGTGAGTGAAGATATACTCGAAAAGATTCGCCTGAATGTAATACAGGGGAGAAGAAACCAGGATGACGAAGGCTTGGATGACACATTGACCGGGGAGCCCGGCGTGGAAGAACTTATCCCCCGTGCCCTTGAACAGGAGATCGACCCGCACCAGATACTGGTAGATGGTATAAGTAAAGGCATGGAAGAAGTCGGAGAAAAATACGAAAGAGGCGAGTACTATATACCCGACATGCTTGCCGCCGCGGAAACAGTAGAAGTAGCCACGGATCTGCTGGCCCCGCACCTGCAGCAGGAAGACCGGCAGAAAAAAGGTAAGATGGTAATAGCTACCGTGGAAAAAGACTATCACGATATCGGGAAAAACATCGTCTGTATAATGCTAAAAGGCGCCGGAGTGGAAATCATAGACCTGGGTGTAGATGTGCCGGCAAATAAAATCGTAGAAGAAGTCCAGCGCCACGAAGCGGATATTGTAGGTCTGTCCGCCCTGCTTGATACCACCATGAGCTATATGCAGGATACCATAAAAACACTGGAGGAAAAAGGCCTGCGGGACAAAACAAAAGTAGTCATAGGAGGCGCCCCCACTTCACCGGAATTTGCAGAGAAGATAAATGCCGACGCCCACTGTAAAGACGCCTTTGAAGCGGTAAGAACCGTAAAATCCTTGACAGCCTGAATAATATACCACGCAAACGCCTCACCCCCAGTTCTCCTAACCCTTGCTGCGTTAGAGGCTCCGGGGCGACTACTCAGAAAATACGTTTGCTTTCCAGTCTCGCTGGTGTTGTGGTTGGCTCGGCTCATGCTACCGTTCGAGGGCCACAACATCGGCTCAGCTTTCGGTCTCCGCGGGCTCCCCTCGACATTCGACTTCCGTGTCTCAGGTCTCGGCGGCCGGAATCCGTTCCGGCCGGCCCGCGTAGACTCGAAATCTTCGCCTGTTGTGGCAACCTCTCACTTAAAATCGCCTTCGCCGACCACTTACACCAGCTCTGCTGGGTATTTTCCACCTTCTAGTGATGGCGCCCCCACGGCGCCAGGTCGACTAC
>CAYODA010000124.1:0-6176 GCA_964402625.1 uncultured Syntrophomonadaceae bacterium
TACGGGGGCACCATCAGAAGGATGAAAATGGTAATGTCTTATTTTCAGGGTAGGTATTTACTGAGTAGTCACCCCGGCGCTGGCTGGCGCAGCGCCACCACTAGAGGGAGGAAAATGAACCCCCTCACTCTGTTTTAAACAAAAGTAAACGGAGGGATAAGATGAAATGAAGCGACAGGAAAATCTAACCCCGGATCAGGTAGCGGCCCTGATAGACCACGCAGTTTTAAAACCTGAATTAACGGAAGAAAAATTGATAGAAGAGTGTTATACAGCAAGGGAGCACGGTGCAGCTACGGTTTGTGTGCGTCCTTACGATGTGCGCCGGGCCGCGGAGGTAGTAGAAGGTTCTTCCACGGGAATAAGTGCGGTAGTGGGGTTTCCCCACGGAAACAGCGTTACGGGAATAAAAGTTGAAGAAGCGGAACGGGCAATGCAGGACGGTGCCGTAGAGCTGGATGTCGTGGCACCTGTAGGAAAAATACGCTCCGGTGCCTGGGAATACCTGGAGCAGGAGCTGGAGCAGCTGACCGGGATTATCCACCCGGAGGGAGGAATTTTAAAGGTCATTCTGGAAAATTACTACCTGAGCCGTGAGCAGATCATGCGTTGCTGCATGATTGGTGAACTACTGGAAGTAGATTATGTAAAGACTTCCACGGGGTTTGCCCCCACCGGGGCGCGGCTGGAGGATGTTCAATTGATGAGGGAAGCCTGCTCTGAAAGGGTAAAGATAAAAGCCGCCGGGGGTATACGTACCTTAAAGGAGTTGCTGGAGTTTTATCAGGCCGGGGCGGATCGTATAGGAACCAGTTCGACAGCCGGTATTATACGGGAGGCCCGGGAAAAGTCCTGATAGGAAGGTTAGAACTCTACTATTCGGGATTCAATAAATAAGCTGAAATAATCTAAATGAAAAAGGAGTGGTGGTAGTGGATTCACCTGAATTCAAGGAAGCGCAAACCTATATCCCGGGAGGTGTCAACAGCCCGGTGCGCTCCATGAAAGTTCTGGACATGGAACCTGTATTTATCCGGAAAGGTTCGGGATCCCGGTTCTACGACACCGGGGGCAAGGAATACATTGACTACATGGGTTCCTGGGGTCCCCTCATACTGGGACATGCCCCTCCCCGCGTGGTTAAAGCCCTGCAGGAAGCGGCAGAAGAGGGAACCAGCTTCGGGACTCCTACGGAAAAAGAAACCTCGTTGGCCCGTATGGTAGTAGAAGCCGTTCCCGGGGTGGAAATGGTTCGCATGGTAAACTCGGGCACCGAGGCGGTAATGAGTGCCCTGCGTCTGGCCAGGGGATATACCGGCAGGGAAAAGATTTTAAAACTGGCGGGATGCTACCACGGCCATTTCGATAGTCTGTTGATTAAGGCAGGTTCAGGAGTAGCAACCCTGGGGCTGCCCAACAGCCCGGGGGTTACGGAAGGCACCGCCCGGGATACCCTGACTGCCCCTTTCAATGACCTGGAAGCGGTAAGGGGAATTTTTGAAGAACACGGCTCTGACCTGGCAGCGGTGATACTGGAGCCGGTCCTGGGAAATATAGGTGTGGTTCCCCCGCAGGAAGGATACCTGGAAGGCTTACGGAAGATCACCCGTGAAAAAGGTGCCCTGCTGATTTTTGACGAGGTTATGACCGGTTTCCGACTCTCTTATGGCGGGGCTCAGGAATACTTCGGGGTAACCCCAGACCTTACCTGTATGGGCAAGATCCTGGGAGGAGGTATGCCCGTGGCGGCTTTTGGGGGAAGCCAGGAAATCATGAAAATGATTGCTCCCGAAGGCCCGGTTTACCAGGCGGGCACCCTGGCGGGTAACCCCCTGGCCATGACGGCAGGTATGGCAACTCTGCAGGAGCTGCAGAAACCGGGAGCCTATGAAGAACTGGAAAAAATCTCATGCCGGCTGGGAGAAGGGCTGCAGCAAGCGGCAGACGAAGCGGGAGTAGAGGTGAAAATTAACCGGGTAGGCTCCATGATTTCGGTATTTTTCAGTTCGCAGGAAGTAAAAGATATGGAGACGGTTCACGCCTCGGATAAAGAGAAGTTTAAGGTTTTCTACCGCTCCTTGCTGGAAGACGGGGTTTACCTTTCTCCATCCCCCTTTGAGGCCAGCTTTGTCTCTCTGGCGCACAGCACAGACGACATCGACCTTACTGTAAATGCTGCCCGCCGTGCTTTTGTAAAAGCCGCTAAGGTGGGATAAAGAGGCTATTATTTGGGAGGTTAACCAGAGAACCTCCCCGGAAGCAGGAAGAAAAAGGAGGGGGCACCGGTGCCAAAAAGAGTCCTGGTAATTATTATAGTTGCTGTCACCCTGGGCGGGGCGTACCTGGCCTGGGTGTTTGAAGAAGCCGGGAAAGAAGAAGCCAGCCCCCCCCAACCTGAAGACGGGGGAAAAGAAACGGAGAAAATAGGGGAAGTGCTGGAAGCTCTCCCGGAAGAAGAGGGCAGGGAGAGACTCCTGCTACTGGATGAACTTGCTTCCAGGCAGGCTGAAAAGGTAGTCGACCTGGAAAAAGAGGCAGAGCAGCTTTCCGCCCTTTTTTATTTAAAAGAGTGCCAGGACAGGCTGCAGGAAACGCTTCAGCAGTGGAAAATCCGGGACGAAGAAGGAAACCTGGCCCTGGAACTCCGGGATAACAGCGCTCCATCAGAGAACAACTCCAGCCAACCACCCCTGGAAGAAGTACTTGTATTGCTGGAAAGCTCGGGAGAACAACGCATGCAATTGTTGGCAGAAGTGCATTCCGATGATAACCGGGCGGAAGAATTGCGGCAGAGCGCCTGGAGAGCTTTAACAAAGCAGGCCGGCTTCATGGAGTCTGTAAGGGAAGCCAGGAGGTTGCTGGACGGTTTTATTACGGAGGAAGTGCCGGGGGAATATGAGAGCAAATTCCAGAAGCCGGAAGAAGGAAATTATGAAATAGAAGCACCGGCCCCTCCGGAGGCTCCGGAAACGCCGGGCGGGAGTATTAATGAAGTGGAAACACCGGAGGTTGAGCGGGAGGAATAAAATTAAAATATACACCCTGTATTCTTGTATTCGTTCACCTTCTTCTTTCCTGAAAAGCGCTCCTCGAAGCAATAAATTCCGTATTAAAATAAAGAAGGAGTCAAACTGTAAATCTGAGAAGTATATACGAAGTATGTATACTTTGTTATTCATCCAGTAATACATTATTATAAGGGATAAATTCCTTAAAGGAGAGGAAAAATGAAAGAAAACAAGGCGGTAATCTTCGACCTGGACGGCACACTACTGGATACATTAAAGGACCTGGCTCTTTCTACCAACGCGGTTTTGGAAAGGCACGGGTATCCCACTCACCGGGAGGATAGCTATCGCTACCTGGTAGGTGAAGGTATCGGGGTCCTGGTACAGAAAGCTCTGCCGCAGGATGCCAGGCGGGAAAAAACCGTACAGTCCCTGGTCCAGGAGGTAAGGGAAGAATACGGGCAGCGGTGGGCGGACCATACCGCGCCCTACCCTGGTGTTCCGGAGATTTTGGATTACCTGGAAGAGAAGAAAGTACCCTGCGGTATACTCTCCAACAAGCCCCAGGACTTTACGGAGCTAACAGTAGAAGCCTTTTTTTCTAACTGGTCGTTTCGGGTAGTGCAGGGATTGGAACCGGGCATACCGGCCAAGCCCGATCCCACCGGTGCTTTCCAGGTGGCCCGGCATCTCGGTGTTAAGCCGGAGGAAATAATCTACCTGGGAGACACTTCTATTGACATGAAGACAGCAGTATCAGCCGGGATGTTTCCGGCAGGAGTCCTGTGGGGTTTCCGGAGCGCCCGGGAGTTAAAAGAAAGCGGGGCGGAAATGCTGTTAAACCATCCCCGTGAACTTCTAGAAAAAGTAAACTTTCATTAAACAGTCTGTTAAAACAGTTTCTCCACTACTTGTTTCTGCACTTTATCCTGCACCATCCACTTTTATTTGCCTTACCGCCAATTTAGGCTACATTTACGCGCTTCAATCGACTTACCACTGTTAATATACAATAGGAATACAGGAGGTGATAAAATGCTTTCACAGTTTGCTGGTTCCATGCTGGGAACAGCGCTGGGCGATTCCCTGGGAGTGCCTCTCGAAGGATCGCCTTTCTTTAAAGAGGTCCGGGAAATTCACGAACGATATACCGACGATACCGCCATGATGATCGGGATAGCGGAATCCCTGGTGGAATGCCGGGGGCTGGATGAAGACCACCTGGCCATGCGCTTTATGGAAAATTTTGAAATAGAGCCATGGAGGGGTTACGGGAGCGGGCCTCCGCGCATATTTCAGATGATGCGTCAGGGAGCCGACTGGAATGAGGAACTGGATAAGAGTTTTTATCCCGGTGGTTCCTACGGTAATGGTTCTGCCATGCGGGTTGCCCCGGTGGGGCTGTTTTATTATGACGCCGACCGCGGCGAACTGCGGGAAGCAGTTCGCCGCACCAGCAGGATCACCCACTCTCACCCCCTGGCGGTGGAAGGTGCGGCAATGGAAGCTTATGCGGTAGCTCTTGCCCTGCAGCGGGAAGAAAACATGCTGGAGCGACTGGAGGAGTTTACAGGGGAAGATATCTACCGGGAAAAGATACAGGCTGCAAAAAGGCTTTTAAATGACAAAGCCGGGAGGGAGCGCGTGGTGCAGGAACTGGGTAACGGTATTGAAGCGTTTAACTCTGTTCCTACCGCCATCTTCAGTTTTCTTTCCAGCCCTTCTTTTGAAGAAGCCCTGGTATACGCCGTAAGCCTGGGCGGCGATGCCGATACCATAGGTGCCATGTGTGGAGCAGTTGCCGGAGCCTGGTGGGGGGAAACAGAAATACCGGAACGATGGAAAGAAAAACTGGAAAACCGGGGGTACCTGGAAAACCTGGCCGGGAAGCTGTTCCGTATTAAATAGTTTTTTTGGGAAAATGCTGTGAAGTGCAGCTTTCCTGGTTTTTAATATGCTTCTCTTTGCGTTTGGCAGGCTCAGTGTAGGGTTTATAACAAAAGAGTAAAAAGATTCGTAAAGGAGGACGGACAGTGTCAAAAACAAGTTTAAAAGACCGTGTTGCTGTTATTACCGGGGCCGGAGGAGGATTGGGCAGGGCTTACGCCCTGGAACTGGCGAAACTTGGAGCCAGGGTGTTGGTTAACGATGTAGAGGAATCTGCTGAAGATTCCTCTCCTGCACCGGCCCAGAAAGTGGTGGAAGAAATAAAAGAGGCGGGTGGAGAAGCTGAAGCCAATTACGACAGTGTGGCCGAATGGGAGAGTGCGAAAAGCATAATTAGCTCGGCAGTCGAGAGCTTTGGGAAAATCGACATTCTGGTGAACAACGCCGGAATTCTTCGGGATAAAAGTTTGATGAAAATGGAAGTAGAGGACTTTCTTTCGGTAATAAAAGTGCACCTGGAAGGCACTTTTTACTGCACCAAAGCAGCCATGCCCTATATGAGGGAGCAGGGGTACGGTCGTATTGTATCGGCTTCCTCGGCTGCCGGGCTGTACGGTAATTTTGGTCAGAGTAATTATGCCGCCGCCAAGATGGGTATAGTTGGGCTAATGAATTGTGTAAAAGAGGAGGGGGCCAATTACGGAATACTGGCCAACACGGTAGTTCCTACTGCCGGAACACGTATGACTGCTACGATAATGCCTGCCGATGTGGTGGAAAAACTTAAACCGGAACACGTGGCACCGCTTGTGGCGTACTTGTGTTCGGATGACTGTACCGTAAACGGACGTGTATTTACAGCAGGGGGTGGTTACTTCAGCCGTGCAGCAGTAATGGAAGGTCCCGGCCACTACTTCAACCCTGACCGGGAAATAAATGCGGACATGATAGCTGACCATTTGGATTACATAGACAACCTGCAAGGGGGACGGGGCTTTAACAATGCCGGGGAACAGACCGCTCAAGTGCTGTCCAGGTTGATGAAAGAGTAACAAGAGAGGTATCGGTGCCAGGCTTCAAGAAGCCAAGTATCCCCCCCCCACCCTGCCCCCCCCCTCCCGGTGGGGGGGCAGGTAAATAGGGCAAAGATGGGTGTGGGAAAGAGGTGTTTTCTGAGTAGTCGACCTGGCGCCGGCTGGCGCCATCACTAGAAGGTGGAAAATACTCAGCAGAGCTGGTGTAAGTGGTTGGTGAAGGCGATTTTAAGTGAGAGGTTGCCCA
>CAYODA010000125.1:0-6140 GCA_964402625.1 uncultured Syntrophomonadaceae bacterium
AGTGCGGAGCAAGCAAGAAAGAAAAAAGTGATGCAGGAGTTATTTTCTGAGTAGTTTGCTTTTCAAGAGAACTTCTTACAAAGAGAGTTCTCTTTTTTTATTTTCTAAAGCATAAGGGGCATTCAAAGGGGTAATAATACATTTAACCGACCGCATATAGATAATAACAGGAGGAAGGCGCATGGTGACAAAACTGCAACGCTTGCTTGGTGAAATCCAAAAGCTGCGAGGGTTTAACGAAAGAAGCGAGCACCGGGAAAACTTTCGTGACCTGGGAGAAGCAATTGCCCAGGCACAGAAAGAGTGGAACGAAGCAAAAACCATGCTTAATTATGTCAATGATCCTGATCTCATAGATCATGTAATCCTTACTTTGGAGGCGGCAGAGAGGAAATATATGTACCTGATAAAAGTAGCTAAAAACAGCGGTTACCGGATGTCATTAAACGAAAAAGAAAGGGAAGAGACTTTTGATACTCGGGATAGTAAAGTGAGATAAGGGAGGTTCTCTTGATGGGACAAATTGACTTCAACCTGGTAATTGCAATAGGGTTTGCCCTGTTTATTTTATATTTATTGGCCAGATTATTATTTTATCCCTTCCGTGCTCTTTTTAAACTGCTAATCCAGGTGGGAATGGGTGTGGTGCTCCTGATAATATTTAACCTGGCGGCCTCCTTTTGGGAGTTCAGCCTGGGAGTGAACCCGTTTAATGCTTTGATAGTAGGTTTCCTGGGGGTGCCTGGACTGGTTTTGCTGGTGCTGTTGAATATTATAATATAGCGCTCTGTTGCAGAACAGTAAGAAAAAGCTGTTCCTCAGTGACAGGAAAAGCTTTTTTATTCGCATATCCATAGTTAAAAGGTTTGACACTTGCTAAATATAACTGTAATCATACTGCGCCTTTTGTGATAAAAATAAAGAAGATTCCAGGATTAGACGAGGTCTATCTGTTTTATTTTTAATTATTTTTTTACCTGCCTGGCCATTTCCTTTATCACCATGCCGGGTAAATGCGCGTAATCTTCCGTGGGAAGGTAAGAAGGAGCGTTGGCATCAAAGAGTATGGTGCAGGATGCTCCTATTTCTTCATCTCCCGGAGAAAGTACAAAAGCCACGGGAACTCGTGGAAGAACGGGTATTACCATGCAGTACGGGGCAATGTCTTGTTTGAAGCCCCCCAGGGCTTTGGCTGCTTCCATAAACTTTTCGGGTTGTTCTCCAAAATTGGCCAGGAAAGGTTTCTGGGCTCTACCAAAAAAAGCTTCCTGGTAAATACTTCCCCCCGGCAGCTCTTTAAAAGTAACCCATTTACTGGCCAGGGGAGTTCCATCGGCGGTATTCAGGTAGTGAAGTAGAATAGTGGAAAGGTAAAGGTTTACTTTGTCACCGCTGGAATCGTAAACCTCTCCGGAGGGATGGTAGACCCGGTACGGACTGGTTATGAAATACAGCTCGATACATCCTTCCTCTGTTCTGTAAGCCGATGCGCTGTTTTCTGCTACTACCTTGGGGCTGAGCCCGGCAAATTCAGAGACGGCCTTTTCGTAAGCCACTTCAATGTTCAAATATCCTTTGGCTTTATCCATTAAAATATCCCCGCCTTTACTTTAGTCAATAAAATAATACCACACCGCCAACCTGTATGTAAACGCAACCTTCAGGTGATAGTACAAGCGGAAAGGGTAAAAAAAAGATGGAGAAGAGTTTTTGGGCTTATCCGGGAAACTCTAATGATAAAGGTTTGGTTCTTGCGGATTCCTTCCTTTTGGTGGATACGAAAGCGCGTTGACACTGGCATCAAGGTTTGTTATGATAACAAAAATATCAGCCCCTAGCCAGGCTTACAAGGAGGAAATAAAATGACCGAGGAAAGGTTTTCCCTGGAGGGAATAACCTTTGATGATGTGTTGCTGGTGCCGGCCAGGTCGAAAGTTCTGCCGCGTGATATACAGGTAGCTACCAGGCTAACACAAAATATCAAGCTAAATATTCCCATAATAAGTGCGGGGATGGACACGGTGACCGAATCCCGTATGGCTATAGCCATGGCCAGGGAAGGTGGAGTAGGCGTCATCCACCGCAACATGAGTATTTTGGAGCAGGCGGATGAAGTTGACAAGGTCAAGCGTTCGGAGCACGGGGTTATAACCAATCCCTTTTACTTATCCCCGGAACACGCCGTAAATGATGCGGCGGCTTTAATGGAAAGGTACAGGATTTCGGGTGTTCCCATAACCGTAGACGGCAAGTTAAAGGGGATTATAACCAACCGCGATCTGCGTTTTGAGGAAGATTACACCAAGAAAATTGGGGAAGTGATGAGCCAGGAAAACCTGGTAACTGCTCCCGAGGGGACCACCCTCAATGAGGCACAGGAAATACTGCGCAACCACAAGGTAGAGAAGCTTCCCATAGTAGACGATGAATACACTCTTAAAGGTTTAATTACTATTAAAGATATTGAAAAGGCCATAGAGTTTCCCCGCTCTGCCAAGGATGAGAGTGGCAGGCTGCTGGCTGCCGCTGCCGTGGGAGTGGGTACAGACATGAACAAGAGAGTAAATGCCCTGGTAGAGAGCGGTATAGACGTAATTGTAGTAGATACAGCCCACGGGCATAACGAAGTAGTCCTGGAGGCAGTGGCCGCTATAAAAGAAAAATACCCCAAAGTGGAGATAGTAGCCGGAAATATTGCTACCCGGGAAGCCGCTAAAGATCTTATCAAGGCCGGGGCCGATGGCATAAAAGTTGGGGTAGGACCAGGTTCCATATGCACTACCCGGGTTATAGCCGGGGTAGGAGTTCCCCAGATTACCGCTATTATGGAAGCGTGTTCCGTAGCCCGGGAAAAGGGAATACCGGTGATAGCAGACGGAGGAATAAAGTTTTCCGGGGATGTGGCCAAGGCCCTGGCGGCCGGAGCCGATGTGGTCATGATTGGAAGCCTTTTGGCCGGAACGGAAGAAAGCCCCGGTGATTTCGAAATATACCAGGGCCGTAGCTTTAAAGTTTACCGCGGTATGGGCTCCATCGGGGCCATGAAATCAGGAAGCAAGGACAGGTACATGCAGGAGGATGACCAGAAGCTGGTCCCGGAAGGCATAGAAGGAAGGGTGCCTTATCGCGGGACTATCAGCGACATGATATATCAGCTGGTAGGCGGCGTAAAATCTGGCATGGGTTACGCCGGTGTAAAAGATTTGGAAGAGTTGAAGACTAAAACTCGTTTTGTCAAGGTATCAACTGCCGGTCTCCGGGAAAGCCACCCTCACGGGGTAAACATTACCAAGGAGGCTCCCAATTACAGCCTGTAGCAGTTGAAATCAGCCTGAAGGTACTACGGAAGAGCATCCCTCTTCCGTTTTTTATCCCGGATTTTTTGTTATGTAAAATTACTTTATCGGACATGTTACCAGAAGTCAGGCAAAGGAGAGCTTTCTTTGTCCAGCGAATATCCCCTGGTGGAAGCTTTAAAAGAGAACAAGCGCAAAATAAAACACCGCTTTCATGTTCCGGCGGGAGCAGTGAATCCTTTTGTCTACGAGCTCACCGAATTGCCCGGCCTGGATACGCTGCCTTCTCCAGCCGGAGTCATAAAGGAGGCCCAGGAAAAGTGTGCCGCTTACTTTGGTTCCTCGGGCTCTTTTTTTTTGGTAAACGGGAGCACGGCGGGTATAGCTGCTTCCCTGCTTGCCACCTGTTCACGGGGTGATAAAGTTCTACTTCCCCGGAATCTGCACAGCTCGGTGGTATCCGGACTGGTTTTTAGCGGCGCAGAGCCCGAGTTTATACCTGTGGAAGAGACAGCCGAGGGGTTTCCATTAAATATCCATCCCCGGAGGGTAAGCGCTCACCTGCAGGAAGACAGATACAAAGTTGTATTTGCTACCAGCCCTTCTTACCAGGGTGTCTCTTGCGATCTTTTTACCCTGGGCGAGGTGATAGAAAAACACGGTGGTTTTTTTGTGGTGGATGAGGCCCATGGGGGACATTTTTGCTTCTCAAAGGAGTTTCCTGCCTCGGCGTCAGAAGCCGGGGCTAACCTCTGGGTTAACAGCGCCCACAAGACCCTGGGAGCCTTAACACCGGGGGCCTTGCTCCATGTTTCCGGGGACAGGGTAGACCGGGATCGCCTGCAGTTTTTTTTAAATATGCTCCAGACTTCCAGCCCTTCTTACCCGGTAATGGCTTCCCTGGACCTGGTAAAGAGTATTCCTGCTGCGGAATGGGACCGGCTGTTAGAATGGGCCCGGTATGCCAGGTTAAATATTTCCCGGGAAACCGGTTTCAGGTGCCTGGAAGAAGAAGATCTCCCTCCCGGGTTTTCCTTGGACCCGCTGCGCTTGACGGTATTTACGGCGGAAACGGGCCTGAGCGGGCAGGATGCACTAAATTTACTGCGGCAGGAATTTGGTATAGAGGTAGAGATGGCGGGGGAAGATTACTTCCTTGTTATTTTCCAGCCCGGGCTGGAAGGGGAATCGGTCAAAGCCCTGTTAGAGGGTTTGCGACATTTATCACGAAGAAACAATAAAGGAAAATTTAGGCCGCCTGAAAAAAAAATGAATTATCCCTTGCCGGAAATGCAGGAGCTCCCCGCCGATGCGGTGTCGGCAGGATGGAGAGAGGTAAAGATGGAAGAAGCCGCGGGAGAGGTGTCGGCGGTAACAGTCAGCGTATATCCCCCCGGTATACCCGTATTAATCCCCGGGGAGGAAATTAGCTTGAAACTTATAAGTTTGCTGCGGGAAAAGATAAACCGCGGTGATGCTGTTACAGGTATAAAAGAAAACGGCCGCATGAAAGTAGTTAGAGTTTAAGGAGGAGAGGTTTTGTCAAAAGGTTTGTTTGTGGTCCTGGAAGGCATCGACGGGTGCGGTAAAAGCACGCAGGCTCGGCTGCTGGAAGAGAGGCTTAAACAGGAAAATAAAGCTGCTCTGCTAACCCGCGAACCCGGGGGGACCGGTGCAGGAGAAGGTATAAGAAATCTGCTGTTATCACCGGAAAGCCAACTCTGCACCTGTGCCGAAATTCTGCTTTACGCTGCAGCCAGGGCCCAGCTGGTGGAAGAAGTTATACGCCCCGCCCTGGAAGCCGGCCAAGTGGTGGTATGTGACAGGTTCGTCTGGTCCAGCCTGGCTTACCAGGGAGCTGGCAGGGGAGGCGATATGGATAAAATTTACCAGTTAAACCGGGAAGTTACTCAAGGCGTTGTACCGGACTTGACTGTGATACTTGATATAAACGAGGAAGAAGCTCAAAAAAGGCTCGGTATAAAACACGCTTCTGAAGGAGACCGGGACCGCCTGGAAAAAATGGACCATTCTTTTTACCGAAGAGTACGGCAAAAATACCTCTCCTTTGCCCGGGAAGCCCCCTCTCCGGTTTCGGTAATTTCTTCGGAAGGGTCTCCGAAAGATGTCCACGAAAGAATCTGGCTGCAGGTTAAAGAGATGCTCTCTAACCGGTAGAAGAGCCTGTTAAAAGATTGTAACAGCCCGGATTGTTTTGGAGAACAAAAATCAAGCACTACTCTGGCAGTATGGAAATTTCTTCGGGGAGAGTGTATCCGGTGGGATTGGAAAAAATAAAGGGACAGGATACGGCGGTAAATCTTATAGGGAAGGCCTTGGAAAGTAACAGCCTGGGACATGCTGTTCTTTTGGAGGGCCCGGGGGGAAGCGGCAAAACCACGCTGGGCTTTATCATGGCCCGTGCCCTGAACTGTGCGGAGGAAGGCCCCGATCCTTGCGGCATCTGCAGTAGCTGTCGTAAAATAGATAATGGAGTTTTTCCCGATCTGGAAATACTCCAGCCCGGCGGCAGGTGGATCAAACTGGATGAGCTCCGCCGGGCCAGGCAAAACCTGCAACTGCAAAATCAAGAAGGAAGGTACCGCATACTATTTATAAAAGAGGCTCACTGCCTGACCCGGGAAGCTGCGGCCTCACTGTTAAAGATCATGGAAGAACCGCCGGCGGGGATGAAGTTTATACTTACTACTTCTTCTCCTTTCCGGATGTCTGATACGGTGGTCTCCCGGTGCAGCCGTTTTAAATTACACCGTATTCCCCTGGACCTGGTCCGGGACCTTTTACAGGAACATTATCCAGGGGAACCGCTGGATAAAAGGGAAG
>CAYODA010000126.1:0-6088 GCA_964402625.1 uncultured Syntrophomonadaceae bacterium
ATTTGTGGAACATGGTACAGAGTGGAGATTTTAGAGATGACCTGTATTACAGGTTAAACGTTTTCCCCATACGCATACCACCCCTCAGGGAGAGGGGAAAAGACATATTGTTTTTGGCTCAAAAGATATTAAGCCGTATAAACAGGCAGGATAGTCCCATGCAGCCTTCGGGAGAAACGGAAAATATGCTAATCTCTTACAGCTGGCCTGGAAATGTAAGGGAACTGGAAAACTCCCTGGAGCATGCTTATGTATGTGCAGTTTCCGAGGGGGAGAACTTCATCAGACCCAGGCACCTGCCTTTGAGCGTGCAGAAAAACAGCAATCCTGCCGTTTTGAAAAACATGGAGAAAGGCAAGAGCCTTCCGGAAATTATAAAAGAAGTAGAAGCCAGGATTATAAGTGAATCGCTGGTTAGGAATGATTACAACAAGTCCAGGGCGATAGAAGAACTGGGGATAAGCCGTGGAGCATTTTATGAAAAATTAAAGAAGTATTCCCTGTAACAAGAACTGTTACCCCCTTATTCTTGCCAAAGATGTATATTATCTAGACAGCATTTCTGTTCATAATTTGTATAACAAAAACTTTAATAGTAAGAGTGTTGAATCGGGATGGAACCAAGTGGCCAGGTACCATCCCGATTTTTGATTTTATTCTGGCATTATTTTTTTTAATCAAATTTGGCATAAAATTTGCAATTTAAATAGTGTGCAGAATATTGAAAATCAAAAAGGAGGTGTATTGAGGGATTGCGTTTGTAAGTAAGTATAAATAGATACTGGTTTTGAGAGGTATTAAGGTTAAAAAACAGGTTGATTTTTAGAGAGGAGGAAAAATTGATGTCGGAGTTTTATTACTGGCCAAGTGAGGTGCCACGGAAGGTAAATTACAAGTACGGGAAAAGGCCTTTGTTTGAGTACGTAGTAGAGCACGCCAAAAGAATGCCCGATAAGGACGCTTTTATTTTTCACGGCAGGCGCATAACCTGGAAGGAGCTGGATGATCTCAGCAACAGGTTTGCCAATTTCCTTTCTGCAAAAGGAGTAAAGAAAGGCGACAGTGTTGGAGTTTATTTACCCAACTCTCCCCAGTTTCCTATTACCTACCTGGGAATTAACAAGATCGGAGCCTCCGTGGTGGCCTTGAATCCCACTTACAGGGAATACGAGCTGGAATACATGTTAAACCAGGTGGAAACCCAAACCATTGTCACCCTGGATGCCCAGTACCAGGTTGTGGCCAATGTGCTGGATAAAACGCAGTTAAAAACCGTTATAGTTACCAGTTTTGATGATTTCCTTCCTGAGGAACCGGAAGTAACCTTTGGTTTGCCCCGGAAGGGCCCGGATCAGGATTACGGGAACAGTTATATGTTGAAAGAGATACTGGAACAATACACCTCGCAAGATCCACGCGTTGAAGTTGATCTGGATGATGTGTACCTGTATATATTTACTTCCGGGACTACCGGCCTGCCCAAGGGTGCCATGATTACCTTCAGGAACGCTATATACAAGGCTGCGGCGGTTTCTCAGTCTATGATGTACCCCGTGAGCGAAGAAGACGTTAACCTGATATCCCTTCCCATCATGCATATTGCCGGGCTGCTGGGGCTAAACGCTTCCATGTACATGGGGATGACTTCGGCCATGCTGGTAAGGTTTGAACCGGAAGAAGCGGTTCAATCGATTGAAAAATACCAATGCACCCACTGGGTGACGGTGACCAACGCCTTGAAATATTTACTTCAAGTCCCCGGAATTAAAGACCGCGGGCTATCTTCTTTAAAGAAAACGCTCTCTTCCAGCCTGGCCATGGTACTAACAGAAGATATTGCCAGAGAGTGGGGAGAGTTGACCGGTTCCATTGTCAGTGAAGCCAGTTACGGTCTGACCGAGGAACATACCGGCAGCACCTTTATGCCCACGGACAAGATCAAATTTGGAAAAATATGCTGCGGCCTCCCGGTGCCGGAAAATATAATTATTACGGTAGATCCTGAGACCAAGGAAGCGCTGCCCCAGGGGGAAACCGGGGAGATAGCTATTAAAAGCGAGGGAGTATTTAAAGGTTACTTGAAAAATCCCGCTGCTACCAATGAAGTGCTACGTGACGGGTGGTTGTTCACCGGTGATATGGGTATGTTCGATGAGGACGGGTATTTATGGTTCCAGGGGCGCAAAAAAGAAATGATAAAGACTTCCGGGTTCAGCGTGTTCCCAGAAGAAGTTGAAGGGATATTGCTAAGTCATCCCGCCATTGCGGATGTAGGTGTCTTTGGTACCCCGGATGAGGAGCTGGGAGAAGCTGTAAAAGCCGCCGTGGTCTTAACTCCCGATTATAAAGATAAAGTAAGCGCTGAGGACATAATCGAATGGGCGGGTAAAAATATGGGTGGATACAAAAAGCCCAAAGCAGTGGAAATAAGAGAGGATCTGCCCAAGGGAGGAACCGGCAAAATATTAAGGCGAGTTCTTCAGGAAGAAGACCAGAAGAAGTAGAAAGGATAACTCTATAAACAGAATGATTGAGGCAATGCAGGGTAAAATCCGGTGGAACCGGCTAAAGGCTAAGGCTCCCGGATAAGTGTTCCATTAAGAGCGGGAGAACATCCTACAAGGAGGTATTAAGGGTTTATGAAAAACAGTAACTGGTTTCCGGTAAAGAGGCAGGATCTTTTTGTGGTTTTGTTTATCCTGGTTTATGTAATTGTTTTCTTCTTGCCCTGGAGTTATGACGTCATGTTCTATAATATTTCACTTAACGCCTGGGCCTCACTGGCCCTGTTTATTATTGCTCCGCTGCTTTCTATTGTGATTATCTCCAACGCCGCCAAGGGTAGTTGATTTAACTATTTTCATGGTTAAAGCAGGCGGGCCGGTTGTAGAAAATTAATTAAGGGAGGCAAATGATGCCATGGAAAGATTAACCGAGTTTATTATAGTTATCGTTTATTTGGCAGTAATTATGCTAATAGCCTATTTCTCTCTCCGGAGGGTCGGCCAGGCAGCAGTGCAGACTGATGAATACTATGTGGCCGGACGAAAAGTAGGTATTTTCCTTAACTCCCTGGCCATTCTGGCTGCTCTGGGGAGCGGGGGTTCTTTTATGGCCGGTGCCGGAACTACATACCTGCTGGGTATACCATTTACCGGCTGGATGACCGTTGGCTCTATCTGTGGTTTTGCTATAAGCAGTATGCTGGTGGTTCGCCCCCTCAGGAATTCCAGGACTTATACAATAACCGAGTTCCTGTTTAACCGTTACGAGAGCCAGTTTATCAAAATTGCTGTGCCCATAGTACTTCTGGTGGGTTCTGCCCTTTACCTGATGTCCCAGATGCAAGCGGCGGGAATGATAGCTTCTTTCCTGCTGAACTGGACTTACGCCATGGGTATGGTAGTAACTGCAGTAATTTTCGTGATTTACGTGGCCATGGGAGGAATGCTGGCGGTAACCTGGACCAACGCCCTGCAGGGAGGTATGATGGTAGTCCTGGTAGCCCTGGTTACCGGGGGCGTAGTTGTCCACCTGGATGTTTCTCCCCTGGCATTCTTGTCCTCGGTGGCTGAACAGGCGCCCCAGATTGGTAATGTAGGGGTAGGTATTACCATCGTGGCCGGTATAGGTGCTTTTGTTTCCTGGGCGGCGGCCACTTCCGTGATGCCTCACCTGGTAATGCGCAGCCTGACCGCTACCAATGTGCATGCCGCCCGTATATCGCTGAATGTGGGCATGCTTATATTTGGTCTGGTGATGTTCTTCATGATACTGATAGCAGTACCTTTCATATCCCAGCTGGGTGGCGGGATTGTGCAGGATTACCATCCCGACATGTTCCTGCTTTTTGTAGCCGAAGAAGTGCTTTCGCCGGTATTGTTAGGGCTGTTTGCAGCCGGGCTTCTTGCCGCAGTAATGTCCACTACCTCCGGTTTATTGCTGGCAGCCAGTGCTTCTTTTGCTTACGACCTGTACTTTAAAGTGATAAACCCACGCGCGGAACAGAACAAGCTCATGCTGATCAGCCGGGTGGCCACCCTGGTTATTGGGGCAATCTGTATTTACTTTTCCCTGACGCCTTACGATTTCCTGGTGGTTCTCTATACCGCGGCGGTTGGCTTTATGGTGTCCGCCCTGTTTTGCCCGTTGGTCCTGGGAATATGGTGGAAAAAGGCCAACATACCGGGCGCTATAACCGGTATTCTTACCGGTAGTATAATCTTCATGATTCTGTTTGGTGGCTTTGAGATGCCCTACAACACCGAGGTGCTGGTAGCTCTCCCTGTTTCCTTTTTCAGCATGGTAGTAGTAAGCTTACTGAGCGAGGCGCCTTCTGAAGCAACTTTAAACAGCATGGAAAAGTTGCACACGGATTAACTAATGTGCATGCCGGGCGGAAGTATATCTTGCTTCCGCCCGGTTCCATGTAAAAAAAAGATGGTGGACGAGAAGATGTAAGAACAAAAAAAGTGGTTTCAGGCAGGTTGAGTTCAGGTGAGGTTACAGGTTGTTGAAAATTATCTTGGAAAGGGGGCATATAGAAGTGATTTCGTTTTTTAACAATCGATGGGAGGTTTATGCAGGCCAATCCCAGGAGGAGATAGCGCAGAACCTGAAACAAGTCCTGGACCGCCAGGGATACAGTTATACTGTAAAAAAATTAAGACCCCAGGTAATGTACGATGCCTCCAGGGAGCAGATTCTGGTTACCGTGAATGAGGAATTTAATTTTCTGCTGATACACGTATCGGCAGACCCGGTCTCGAGAATTTTTGCTTCTGTTTTTGGCGTCCTGGAGCGTTACTGCGGGGTGACCCTTATATCTGCCTATCCCTACAAGGAATACCGGAAGGATATAATGGGGGTTATGCGTAACCTTTCTACTTATTTTGAGGGGGAGCCGTGGGATATTTCGCAGAACGTAAATTTTCAATTTGCTTTTATGTTAAAGATGATCAACAAGAAGAAGTGGCAGAAATGTTTGACGCAAAAAGGGGTATAAAAATTAGCTTTTCTTGGGAAATTCCAATACCGGGGAGGATTAATAGTGGAAAGCAACTACAATAATATACTGGTGCACGTAGACGGTAGTATAGCAAGGATCAAGTTTAACCGGCCGGAAGTGTATAATGCTCTGAGTTACGAAATGATGGATGAAATAAGCGAGGCTATTAGGAAAGCAGGTGAAGAGCCCGAAATAAGGGTAATTGTGCTAAGTGGCAACGGAAAATCTTTTTGTGCCGGAGATGATTTGAGGTCCATGGGCAAAGAAATGGCCCAGGAAGGCATTGTGCCGGGGGATGAAAACATCTCAAGAGAAAAAGTCTACAACTGGATGTACGAAAAAGGTTATGAGAACATCGTTATGGCGGTCCGGGAAACTTTAAAACCGGTCATTGCAAGTGTTAAAGGACATACCCTGGGGGCTGGTTTTGATATCGCCCTTTCCTGCGACTTCAGGGTTATAACCGAAGATGCCAACCTGGGACTGGTTTATGCACAGCATGCAATTGCTTCGGGAATCATGTCACTTCCGAAAATGGTAGGGAATCACAAGGCTACGGAAATACTCTTTACCGGAAAAACGTTTTCCGGTAAAGAGGCATATTATATGGGAATGGTAAATGTTTTGACCACAGAAGAAAAGCTGGAAGAGGACACCGTTAGACTGGCCGAAGAATTTGTAAACATGCCCACGGCTTCCATAGGAATAATTAAAGACGCACTAAACTCGCAGTTAGAGATAGAAGAAACCTTTAAAAAGCAGGCGGAAATGCTAACAAGAAATTTCTTTACCCGTGATTTTGTAGAAGGAATAAACGCTTTTAGCAATAAAAGACTTCCCGAGTTTATCGGTCAGTAAAGGAGGTTATTGCCCTTAGTATAAAATATGACAAGATTTTAAGCTTACCCCCGAATGAACATATACTTAACCACGTTCCTGGAACGTGGTTTTTTTTCGAGAAAATATTTTTGATAAATTAGAATTTAAACTCTCTGCATAAATTTCTAAGAGGATATCATATTTGAGCGTAGAAATAAATTAATATAAAGATAATACCGGTAATAATTTAAATTTTTAGCA
>CAYODA010000127.1:0-6086 GCA_964402625.1 uncultured Syntrophomonadaceae bacterium
CTTATTATACTTTATTTGCTATAAAAAACAAAGGGAAGAGTATTCCATTATGATAAAAAAAGATGATAAAAATTTAAATTCAACAACCAGAGCCTCTATCGAGAGTATCCCCCACCCATCTATTTTCAGGGTAGCTCAGCCGTTTTTGTTTATCCGGCAGGCGCTGTGCTATAATAAGGATATCATCAATGAAAGCCTGTCTGGAGGAGTTTGTGGATATGCAAGAACAATTTGATGTAATAGTGATAGGAGCGGGACACGCAGGCTGTGAAGCCGGAATGGCTGCCGCCAAAATGGGTGTAAAAACACTGCTGGTTAGCCCTAACCTGGATCATCCCGCCTTGATGGCGTGTAATCCTTCCCTGGGCGGGCCGGGGAAGGCACACCTGGTGAGGGAGATAGACGCCCTTGGCGGGGTTATGGGAGTTAACGGAGACGCAAATACCATCCAGGTACGCCGGCTTAATACCGGGAAAGGACCGGCTGTTCAAGCCCTGCGTGCTCAAATAGATAAGGCGCAATATCAGCGGGGAATGAAGCAAATACTGGAGAGCCAGGCCAACCTTTATCTGAGGGAAGCGGCAGTGATTGAGTTGCTGGTGCAGGATGATGTAGTTCAGGGAGTAAGTACCCGCCAGGGCAGCACTTACTTGGCTGAAACAGTGATATTAAGCGCAGGTGTCTACCTTAATGCGGAGATTTTTGTGGGACATCACCATTATACCGGTGGCCCCGGCAACCAGAGTGCATCTACCGGGCTGGCTGATTCAGCAGTTTCTTTGGGATTCGCTACGGACCGTTTGAAAACAGGAACGCCTCCCAGGGTCTACCGGGAAACAGTAAATTTTGACGTAATTTCCCCTGTTGAAGGAGAGGAAAACGCGGGCACTTTTTCTTTCGGAAACAGGCAGGAAAGCTTTGAGCAGATACCTTGTTACCTTACTTATACCAATGTCCATACCCACGAACTTATCCAGGATAATATCAATTATGCTCCTCTCTATGCAGGGTTGATACAAAGCAAGGGGCCTCGCTACTGTCCCTCTATTGAAGATAAAATAGTAAAGTTTCCCGACCGACAGAGGCATCCCGTTTTCATTGAGCCGGAGACCAGGGATTCCAGTGAGCTTTACCTGCAGGGAGTCTCTACCGGCCTGCCGGAAGAACTGCAGCAGAGGCTCTTGAGAACCGTACCCGGCCTGGAAGAAGTGGTAATAACCAGGCCTGCTTATGCGATAGAGTACGACTACTTTCCTCCCACCCAGCTCAAGAGTACACTGGAAACCAGGCTCATAAGCGGGCTTTACTTTGCCGGGCAGGTAAACGGAACTACCGGTTACGAAGAAGCGGCGGCCCAGGGTTTGATAGCTGGTATAAATGCCGCCCTGCAGTGCCGCGAAGAAGAGCCCTTTATTTTAGAGCGCACCGAAGCGTATATCGGGGTAATGATTGATGACCTTACCACGCGGGGTGTTACTGAACCCTACCGCATGTTCACTTCACGCTGCGAGCACCGTTTGCTTCTGCGGCACGACAATGCTGATATGAGACTGACGGAAAAGGGATACCGGTTAGGATTAATTGATGAAGAAAATTACCGGAGTTTCCTGGAGAAGAAAGGGCGAATACAGCAGGAGAAAGAGAAACTAAGAAGTTTCCGACTCACTCCCTCTTCCAGGGTTAACTCTATCATGGAAAAGGAAGGTTATTCCCCTCTTTCCCGCCCCCAAACTCTCGGAGAATTACTAAAAAGGCCCGAGATAGATTATGGCCGCCTTACCAGGATTTCCCGGGAAATGGAAGGCCCGGAGTTAAACGAAGACCGGGAGGTTGCCCGTGAAGTAGAAACTGAAATAAAATACGAGGGATATATTGCCAAACAGGAAGCCAGCCTTAACCAGATGAGACGGATGGAATCTAAAAAAATACCTCCCGACCTGGACTATGATGAAATGACCAATCTTTCCATAGAAGCCCGGCAGAAGCTAAAAGAAATACTTCCGCGCACCCTGGGCCAGGCTTCCCGGGTAGAAGGGGTTACTCCCGCGGATGTTTCCGCCCTGGCCCTGTACCTGGAGCGGTGGTCGCGGGATAAACAAGAAAAATAATAAGGAAGGGCCCCGGACAACAGAAGAGGATTAAAGGAGGAATGGTGTTTATTAATTGTCCCGGCTGGTACCATCGTTTAAGCCAATATTTTAAAAACAAATTTGGCAGCAAAGTATATAAAATACCGGTTCATGCCGGATTTACCTGTCCCAACCGTGACGGAACCATTTCCAGTGAAGGCTGTTACTACTGCTACAACCCGGGTTTTAGCCCATCGGCAGCTGAAGAGGCGGGTGAGCCTTCCCTGGAAGAACAGGTGTGGGGCTTTATAAAAAGAAGAGAAAAACTAAAAGAGGACGGATACCATTCATTAACTCCCAGGGGAAAATACCTGGTGTATTTTCAGTCCTATACCAATACTTATGGCAGTACAGGTGAACTGGATAAACTCTACCGCCAGGCGGTAGGGTACCCCGGCGTAATTGGAATAAGTGTGGCTACGCGCCCGGACTGCCTCTCCCAAGAAGTTGTTCAGTTGCTGGCTTCTTATGCCGATGAATATCACGTTTGGGTGGAGCTGGGTTTGCAGTCATCTCACAACAAGACATTGGAAGAAATTAACCGGAGACATACTGCAGAATGTTTTGCTGAGGCTGCTGAAAGTTTCCAGGAGACGGCGGTTAACCTTTGTGCTCATATCATTAACGGACTACCGGGCGAAACCATGCAGCATATGCTGGATACCGTAAAATTTATCAATGCTCTACCATTAAACGGTATAAAGTTTCACCAACTGCAAGTGGTTGCGCATACTCCTCTTGCCGGGAAGTATAAAGAAGGAGAATTTAAAGTTTTAACAGAAGAAGGTTACCTGGACATAGTTTGTAGCCAACTGGAACTGCTAAGAGAAGACATAGTGGTACACCGCCTTATGAGTGAAGTAGCTGATCCGCAGTTGTTAATAGCCCCCCGATGGGATCTAAGAAGGTCGACTTTTTCGCAAAAAGTAGAACAGGAACTCAAAAACAGAAATAGTTTCCAAGGAGCGGAAAGACGTGTTGAAACCCCGTGAGAAAGGTGCTATAATTTAAAAGATGTACATGAATACTGCCGTGCGTAAAAGGAAAAAGAATTAAACAAATTATTAAAGTGAACTAAAGTTAACAGGGGCTTTCCGTGCGCATTGGAACAAGTTATAATGTACCATACATACAGTATACAATTGTTAGGTAGAAATGTCATGCTAGAGGAGAAGGAGGCGTAGGTTATGAAGGAAAGAGGGACTTTTACGGTAAAGAAAGGTATGGCCCAGATGCAAAAAGGCGGGGTAATCATGGATGTAACCACGCCGGAACAGGCCAGAATTGCGGAAAAAGCCGGAGCAGTGGCGGTAATGGCGCTGGAGAAAGTCCCAGCAGATATCAGGGAAGCCGGAGGTGTGGCCCGGATGGCTGATCCGGCGGTAGTAAGTGAGATTATGCAGTCAGTAACTTTACCGGTAATGGCCAAGGCCAGAATTGGACACTTTGCCGAAGCCCAGGTACTGGAAGAGCTGGGCGTGGATTATATAGACGAAAGTGAAGTGCTCACACCTGCCGATGAACAGTTCCATATAGATAAAACCCGCTTTACCGTACCTTTCGTTTGCGGTGCCCGAGACCTGGGAGAAGCTCTTCGCCGTATTGCAGAAGGCGCAGCCATGATCCGCACCAAGGGCGAGCCGGGAACGGGCAACGTAGTGGAAGCCGTGCGCCACATACGAAGGATGATGGAACAGATACGGAGGGTACTCGGCACCCCGGAGGACGAACTGGTAGCACTGTCAAAAGAACTGCAGGTTCCGGTTCAGCTCTTGAAGGAAATCAAGGAAGAAGGAAGGCTGCCGGTAGTAAATTTTGCAGCCGGTGGAATTGCCACTCCCGCCGATGCTTCCCTGATGATGCAGCTCGGATGTGACGGTATTTTTGTAGGGTCGGGCATATTCAAGGCTAAAGATCCACAGGCCAGGGCTGAAGCTATTGTCAAGGCCACTTTGAACTATGACGATCCCAAAGTCCTGGCGGAGGTATCCCGTAACCTGGGCGAAGCCATGCCCGGCCTGGATATGAGCGTGCTGGAACAGGAAAAACGCATGCAGGAACGGGGAGCCTAGGGTGATGGAGGCCGGGACTGCGCCGAAAATCGGGGTTTTATCGCTGCAGGGAGCAGTTTCCGAACATGCGCGTCAACTTCAAAAATGCGGAGCAGAGCCTGTAAGGGTAAAAAAACCCCATGAAATGCAAGAGGTTGAGGGCCTGATAATCCCGGGAGGGGAAAGCACTACTATTGGTTTTCTGCTGGAAGAGAATGGGCTTATGGAGGCCATAAAAGAAAAGGGCAGAGGAGGTATGCCCCTGTGGGGCACCTGCGCCGGCATGGTGCTTTTAGCCAGGAGGCTGGAAGACGGCAGTTTGCAACAGCCGTTGCTTAAGTTGATGAACATAACCGTAAAGAGAAACGCTTTTGGGCGCCAGAAAGATAGCTTTGAAACCCTTTTGAAAATAAAAGGAATTGAACAGCCGGTGCGTGGGGCTTTTATTAGGGCTCCGATGGTAACCGGAACAGGAGAAGGCGTAGATATTTTGGGGGAAGTGGAGGAAGGGATTGTGGCCGTTCGCAAGGATAACCTTCTGGCTGCTTCATTTCATCCCGAGCTTACCGGGGATTTTTCTATGCACAGTTATTTTCTACAAATGTGCCGGGAGTAAGGCAAAGCCTGAAACATGGCTTAACTAAAAATAGCAGTTTACAAGAGCCTTTATACATAAAGGCTCTTTTTTAATGGTGCGCCCGGCATGGGCGATAGCTTGGCGGTGAAAGTCCGCTATGGGCTTGGCAGTGGGAACCATTAGCCAAAGGCAAGGGTGTCCATCGTGAGATGGAATCTGAAGGAAGCCGGAGGCAAAATCCTGGCCCGATGAACAAGAACCGCATATAAGGCTGTCTTGGGGCGGATGAGTTTGCAATACAAAACGAAGTCCGACACTGCCCGAACCCCATACAGTAAATGCGGCGGGTATATGGGATGAAAGTTATCGTTCTTACCCGGGGAGGTCTTGCGGGGGGCGCCGACAAGAGGGATGCAAAGACAACCCACAGCGACAAGTCATGCAGTGATGTGTGAGCTGAACCGCAAGAAGTCAGCAGAGGCCATAGTACCGGGGGCACTCCGGGAAGGGCCGAACAATGGCAGTTCTTCGAACGAGAGGAAGGTGGGGTAATGCGAAGAGAGCAGAAAACTGTAGTTGTCAATCGAAAATTACCCCACTTAAAGCCAAAATTATTGATGTAGTAAATAAATCTACTTTTTTGAATCATGTAGTTGGTTCTATTGATAATAATAGAAATTTTTACATGAGAGCACAGGAAGGTTCTGAATTACTAGAGAACTATTCCACAGTAAGCGGAAATTCAGGACATGCTATGACAATAACAGGATACACACATTATCATTGCAATAACGAATATTTTTTCCATTTTAATGACACAGCTCCAACATTCCATAATGATGGATCAGGAAATTATTTTGTTGCTCCCGCAGATGTAGTATTTGACAGTTTAAAGACATCCTGGATACCTTCAGAAAGCATCCTTGTTTCTTCTTACGCATTTGTGGAGTAAAAAAGTTTTAAAATAATTTATATTGAACGAATTAAAATAGTCTACCCTACTATAAATATTTGTAGTAGGGTAGACGCAACTTTATATTGCTACATTGCAACTATTAATTACTTGTTGCTCATAACTATGTTAATTTTACAAAACAAAAAGTGAGGAGGTAAATTGGTATGCTTAGGTTAACCAACTTATTTGTTGCTCTAATTTTAATATTTATTTTATTTTCAATTGGTGCTTGTAATACTACAGGCACGGAAAATACAAGATTACAAGAAGAAGTGGAAATTAAAGAAAACAAAATTGAAGATTTAGAAAAACAAATAGCAGTTAATGAAGAAGAAACAGTGCCTAAAGAACAAGCTAAATTCTCTGTAAATTTA
>CAYODA010000128.1:0-6065 GCA_964402625.1 uncultured Syntrophomonadaceae bacterium
AGTTTTTATTATTCCCCGGGGGCAGGCATCCACACAGATACCGCAACCTTCGCACGCTTCTTCATCAATTACCGGCAGCCCGTTTTCTCCCATGGTCATGGCACCAAAAGGACACTCTTTTACACAGTCCCCCAGGCCCAGGCAACCGTAAGGACAGGCTTTAAAACCGCCACCCATTTTTTCTGCGTGTTTACAGCTGGGTGATCCATCATAAACAAAGCGGTCTACCGCATTTTCCTGGTCTCCGTTGCAGAAAACCACGGCTTTCACGGGAACAGAAGATCCGCCTTCTACTCCCAGGATATTGCATATTTCACCGGCCGTATCTTTGCCACCCGGTATGCAGCAACCGGGGTCTACTTCTCCCTTGCATACAGCTTCAGCAAAGTTGGTGCATCCGGCATAGCCGCAGGCACCACAGTTAGCCCCCGGGAGTACTTCGCTTATGCGTTCCACCCTCTCGTCTACTTCTACTGCAAAGACTTTGGCCGCTACCGAAAGCAGGATACCAAAAAGGGCTCCCAGTCCACCCAGGGCCAAAGCAGCGTAGAGTATATCCATGGTTTTTCCTCCTTTATCAAAAAGGTATACAGTCAATTCCATGTGTTTTTTTCCGGTGCTATACCCTTGCACCTCACCTGTCTTTTAACACACAACCGCAAAAACGCTTAAAGTCACAAGCCTGCTATTCTTAGAAACCGTAACCTGCTTCCGACAAGGTCTACAGCGTAAGCATACCCTGGAAACCCATGAACGCCAGGGATAGAATACCCGCCGTCATCAGGGTTACCACCGGCCCCTGGAGTCTTTCCGAAACGTCGGAGACTTCCAGCCTTTCGCGGATACCCGCCATTATAACCAGGGCCAGGGCAAAACCTATGGCTGTGGCAAAAGCAAACACTACTGATTCTATAAAAACGAATTCTTCCTGTATGGCCAGCAGGGCCGCTCCCATAATGGCACAATTAGTAGTTATCAGCGGCAGGAATATCCCCAGCCCCTGGTAAAGAGCAGGACTTACCTTGCGCATCACCGTTTCTACCAGCTGCACTAAAGAAGCAATTACCAGGATAAAGGAAACGATCTGCAAGAACTCCAGGTTGAACGGATCCAGTACCAGGTGATAAATGAGCCAGGCCACTATGGTAGCCATGGTCATAACAAAAACCACTGCCATACTCATCCCCAGGGCGGTCTCCATCTTGCGGGAGACGCCCAGGAAGGGGCAAATTCCCAAGAATCGGTGCAGTACAAAGTTTTCCACGAATATATAGATAAAGATAATCGCCATTATATTTCCAAATTCCACTTTGCTTCCCCCTTTACACGGTATTGGTTACAAGCGCCTTTCCACCTAACGGGTCATCATCACTCTATACCAAACTTCCTGAAGAGAGCGTTTATAATCACCAGCAGAATTCCCAGTGCGATAAACGCTCCCGGTGGCAGCGCCATTACCATCATGGGTTCAAAGGCTTCACCCATCACGTTAACACCAAACACGGTTCCGTGGCCCAGGACTTCCCTGACTATGGAAAGCAGCACCAGGGCCAGCGTAAATCCTATTCCTACCCCCAGACCGTCAAAGAAAGAACGCAGGACCGGCTGCTTGCTGGCAAAGGCTTCGGCACGACCCAGGATCATACAGTTAACCACGATAAGGGGGACAAATATCCCCAGGGTATCGTGCAGGGGCGGTACAAAGGCTTCCAGCAGCATATCTATCATGGTTACAAAAGTAGCAATCACTACTATAAAACACGGTATCCTGACGCGTTTGGGAATGTAATTACGCACGCTGGCGATAACCACGTTGGCGCATATGAGAACTATAGTTGCAGCCACGCCCATACCCAGTCCACTTTCCGCCAGCCCGGTGACACCCAGCACGGGACACATTCCCAGCAGGAGGCGAAAAACCGGGTTCTCTCGCAATATTCCTCTATTAACATCATTCAACAGGGTGCTCATGCGTTCACCTCCATCAAGTTATTGCTCATCCAGGGCTTGCTGGAGTGCATTTTCTACCGCTTCCATTATTCCTTCGCTGCTTTCGGTAGCCCTGGAAACCGCGTCCACGTAAATTGCCTGTTCCTCAATCATGCGATGCGGCAACACTTCTTCAGTAAGCTCCCTGGCCCTTTCGGCATCCCCGAAGGCAATAATCTCCACACCGGCTATTTCTCCACCCGCTACTTCTACTTCTACTTCAATAGGTTCACCGGAATAACCAAAGCCGGTACCTTCGTACACGCCGTCAGGAACCCGGGAGACATCTACCGCCACATCTTCTATTCCCAGTATATGAGAAGCAAATTTTTGCATGGCTTCATCTACCGAATTTATAAAAGCGTTGGAAGAAACCGTGGCCCCGGTGACAGCATCCACATCCTCGGAAATGCTGTCTTCGTAAGTTTTGCCAGCAAAATTTGCCTGGAAATCTTCTTCTTCAATAATATCTCCTATGCCCGGGGTCTCCTCGTGATCAACTATGCTAACCCCTTTGATTTCTCCCTCTTCGCTTATAGCCAGGTAGTAAATTATATCTCCACCGTAACCGGAAGCAACCACCTCGGTCATTACCCCCAGCTTTTCTCCTTCTGCATTGTATACTATATCGTAGTGGGTATCATTGTACTCTTCCTCTTCGTAATAATCCATTTCCGGGAAAAACTCTTCCAGGACCTCCTGGTGCATCTCCGCCAGGTTTTCTTCGATGGTGGGCTGAGTAGCCCCATTAAGCCCCGTCAAAAGCAGGGCCGAAGCTACCGCCACTGCAATCAGCGTAACAATATTCCTGGACATATTAACTCCTCACCTCCCCAAACTTCTTGGGTATAGTAAAGCGGTCAATAATGGGAGTCAGGGCGTTCATGAGCAGTATGGCAAAAGTTACTCCCTCGGGGTAAACCCCGTAAAGCCGGATAACCATGGTAATAACACCACAGCCCACGCCAAATATAAGACGTCCCGCCGGGGTTACCGGTGAGGTTACCATATCCGTAGCCATGAACAGGGCTCCCAAAAGAACACCGCCGGCCAATACGTGGAATACGCCGGTCATCAGGAAGCTGTCCATGTAAAATCCGCCGTCCAGTAAAGCGCCCAGAACAAGGACGGACCCTATATATCCACCGGGTATTCTCCAGTCTATATGGCCTTTGTAGAAAAGCCAGAAAGCACCTATTAAAAGAGCCAGTGCCGAAGTCTCTCCCAGGGATCCGGTCACATTGCCCAGGAAGAGTTCGTACCACTCCGTCCCCATGGCTACTATATCAGCCTCCAGGGGAGTAGCCGCAGTAGCCGCATCAGGGGCTGCTGCGTTGCGTGTGAAGTCCAGGAACCTGGGAACCGTCCAGAAGTCCGAACCTCCAACCATACGGGACCCCCAGGAAAGAACCAGGACCGCCCGGCCCACCAGGGCGGGGTTAAAAATATTGTTTCCAATCCCCCCGAAAAGGTGCTTGGCGAACAGGATGGCACATATGGAGCCCACCGCGGGAAGCCACCATGCCACGTTGGGTGGCAGGGTAAGGGCCAAAAGCAGCCCGGTAACCGCTGCACTGCCATCCCCCAGGATATTGGTCTTCCTCTGCAGAACCGCTTCGGTAAGCATGGCAAATGCCATGGCTATGACTATAGTAATCAGGGCGTTGTATCCGAAAAGTAGAACCGATACCACAGCTACCGGAAACAGGGCTATCATTACGTCGGTCATGATACTGGAGATGGTTTCCGGCGTCCTTATATGAGGTGAAGAAGATACCACCAGTTTGCTGTTCACGTTTATCCCTCCAGTCCTAAACTAAAAATAAGACCTCTATTCATTAATGCGGTTTAGCCTTTTCTCCGCGCCATTATTTCCGCCTTTATCATCTTTATCCACTGGGTCAGCGGGCGAGAAGCCGGGCAGACGTAAGTGCAGCACCCGCATTCTATGCAGTCCAGAGCATGGTACTGCTCCGCCTGCTCCACCAGTTCTTTTTCCCCGGCGCGCCCCAGGAAGCTTGGCACCAGGTTGGTGGGACAGACATCCACGCACTTGGCACAGCTAATACACGAATTTATCTCCTGTAGAGAAACTTCATTTTCTGTAAGGGCCATTATCCCGGAAGTACCTTTCAGAACAGGTATATCCGTGGTGTACTGGGCCATCCCCATCATGGGGCCTCCTACCACCAGCTTGCGGGCATCATCCCGTAGTCCGTTGCACTGCTCCAGTATATCTTCCACCAGGGTTCCTACCCGCACTCTCAGGTTGGCCGGGCTGTTTATACCCGCACCGGTGACGGTAACCGGGCGCTCTACCAGGGGGACACCCTCACGGATGGCCCGGGCTATAGCCCGGCTCGTCCCTACGTTCTGGTTGACAACCCCAACATCCATGGGGAGGCCGCCGGAAGGAACCTGCCGGCCGGTTATTGCATCAATCAGCATTTTCTCTGCCCCCTGAGGATACATGGTGGGCAAGGGAACTACCATGATGCCACTCTCTTTTTCCGCCATCTCCCGCATGGTCTGGATAGCATCGGGTTTGTTTTCTTCAATGCCAATAATCCCGTTCTCCACTCCCAGGACTTTCATCATTGCTTTTAGTCCAAAAACAACACCCTCGGGATCTTCTATCATGGTCCGGTGATCTGCAGTAAGATAAGGCTCACACTCCGCCCCGTTGAGTATCAGGGTATCAATCATTTTTTCCGGGGGCGGGGAAAGCTTTACGTGAGCCGGGAAAGCCGCACCACCCATCCCTACTATTCCAGCCTCCCTGATGATATTGAGAATTTCCTTGGAATCCATTTCTTCAAGGGATTTTTCCGGAGGCCTTACCTCTTCCGACCACTCGTCATTACCGTCAGACTCTATTACTACAGACTGAACCCTGGCACCGGTGGGATGGTTGTGAGGTTCAATAGCGGTTACTTTGCCAGAGACGCTGGCGTGAACCGGTGCCGACACAAAAGCTTCTGTGTCCCCAATTTTTTGACCTACCTTGACCTCGTCTCCAACTTCCACCAGAGGCTCACAGGGTGCGCCAATGTGCTGCTGGAGAGGTATAATCACTTTCTCCGGCAACCTGCTCTCCACAATGGAAAGGCGTTCGGTAACTTCTTTATGGCCTTCTGGATGAACCCCTCCCTTAAAAGCCTTGGCTTTCATTTTTCTTCCACCCCTTCAGAAATATTTTTCTCTTTTATCACACAATCCGGCTTAAACTTCGTCATTACCCAGCAAAAACCCTTCTTGTTAGTTATATTTTTCCCATAGTCAAAAGGTAATCAAGATTCTGAAATGTATATCTTTTACAAAAACAGCGGGGAAGCATTACTGCTTCCCCGGAATACCTGCTTATACCTTTCAAATATCCTGGTCATGCCTCTCCGTTACTTAAACCAGAAGCCCCATCAAAGCGGGTAGCAACGGAGCTTGATTGCCTGATTTCAGGAAGTTTTACTCTTCTTCCTCTTCCTCTTCATCTTCATCATCATCTTCTTCTTCCTCCTCTTCCTCCTCTTCCTCTTCGTCTTCCTCCTCTTCATTATCCGGCGCCGTGTCCAGGCCGTTTTCTTCGTTGTTTTCAGGATCTTCAATAGGCTCCTCAGCGCAGCCTCCTGCCATTACCAGGCCAAAGACAAGAAGAAGGACCACCAAAAATATTACTGGTTTGAACTTCACCAAAACACCCCCTAAATAAATTATTTATCGGTGGCTTTCCCTGCAGTTAAATGTGAAAAACCCCGTATTATATTATTATACGGGGCACTGAATTATAATTATATTTTATTTCAAAAATGCGTTTTTTGCTTCTTACTGCACGTGCCTGTTATTCTTCCTGCAGTCGGGACAGGAGTTAAAGCGATTTTTTATATCTTCTACAGAAAACTCTTTTAAGTCTACAATACTCCAGCTGCACTGGCATATATTGCAACTACGGGGCTGTATAAGCCAGAAAACCCCTGAAGCTAAAAGCGCAATCCATCCCAGCCCGAATAACAATAATAAAACAGGAGAATCAATGGCACCCCAGGCGTGGTCTACTATTACTACTCCGACTACCAGGCATA
>CAYODA010000129.1:0-6040 GCA_964402625.1 uncultured Syntrophomonadaceae bacterium
GAGAAACTACTGGAGGATTTTGCAAAAAGGTGGCTGGCCCATGACGGGCTCTGGTTCCAGGCCGCCGAACAAACTTACGGCATGGAAGAGGCCATAAAACTGGACATAATTGGATGGGAGAAATTTACTGTTATCGAAGCACAACGGATAATGAGTTTTTTAAACCTGGAACCCGGCGGGGGACTGGACGCGCTGGAAAAAGCCCTGAATTACCGCATGTACCGTTTTGTAAACCACCAGGAAATTTTCCGGGAAGGAAACCGCCTGGTGCTTAAAATGGTGGAATGCCGGGTACAGGAAGCCCGCCGCCGGAAAGAGATGGAGCCCTTCCCGTGCAAGCCGGTTGGTGAAGTAGAATACAGGGAATTTGCCCGAACCATCGATCAGCGCATTAAAACGCGCTGTCTGGGCTGTCCCCCCGATGTCTCAGAAGAAACAAATTTCTGGTGCGGCTGGGAGTTTACCCTGTAAAACCCGAGGGCGGTTAGCCTGACCATAAAACAGGATGGAAAAAATTGCTGTTACCCTGGCATTTCTTCTTTTTTCTTTTCTTCTTCAATTTGTTCGTCTATTTCCAGGATACGTGCCAGGACTTCTGCTTTTTCTATACCGCGGGAAATCATATATTCTCTCAGTAAATCTTCCCGGTTCCGGTGCAGGGTAGTAAGCATTCTGGTAGTCAATAAAATTACCTCCTTGTGTAACTGAGTGGTCTGAGTGTACTGGCTCTTTGTTCTTATATTGATCGAATTTTTTACAAAATATACACACCCCGCCGTCACGGGGAATTAATTATGCTTTTTTCTTGATGCCTCCGCGCAAAAAGTTCTGGATTACCTTCCCCGGTAACTGGTAAAATAACTTAAGCATATAACAAGCAAAAAAGCTACACAGATATGCCCGGCTAACGTTAAAGAAAGGCAACAAAAGGAGGTACATGATGCATGGAATATTCCCTGGAATACGGCGAAACCATACTTCTGTTAGAACCCCACAAAAACAGAACCTATTTGATCACCCTGGTGGAAAACGGCCAGCACCATACCCACCAGGGAACAGTAGAACACTCCGCAATAGCCGGGAAACAGGAAGGTGAAAAGGTTACTTCCAATAAGGGGACTACTTTCCTGATCTTCCGACCCCGTGTTACCGACCGTATGTTTAAAGTAAGAAGACAGACCCAGATAGTTTACCCCAAAGATGCCGGTTGGTTTGTCATGGCCCTGGACATTTTCCCGGGAGCCCGGGTAGTGGAAATGGGTATAGGTTCAGGAGCTTTTACTATACTGCTCTCCCAGATGGTAGGCCCCCAAGGAATGGTTTACAGCTTTGACCGGAGGGAAGATTTCCTCAACAACGCCCTTTCCAATATTTCCCGCCTGGGATATCCCGAAAGAGTTAGTGCCGACATCCTGCACGCCGGCGAGCCTTTTCCTGTAAGCAGGGTAGATGCAGTATTCCTGGACCTGCCCAATCCCTGGGTAGCCGTTCCCGCCGCACACCGGGCACTGGCACCAGGACGTCCCCTGGCCCTGATAGTGCCCAACGCGGAACAGTTAAAAGAAGCAGTTAAAAGCCTGGAAAACACCGGCTTTACTTCCCCGGAATGCACCGAGTTAATGGAAAGAAAGATGCTGGTTCGACAAAAAGAAGGGGTGCGCCCGCTAGAACGGATGATAGGCTTTACCGGTTATCTGGTTTCGGCCCGAAAACTGGCCGGGAATGCCGGAGACACTTCGGAAGAAGATTAAGAACGCCAAAGGCCAGGCATTAAATTTACCAGGGCTGAGGCACGGGAAAATCAATAATTAGCAAGCCTGATATTGCATATAAAGCAGAATGAAATCACCTTTTAAGGAGGGATTTAGTTGGACTTAAGTTATATTTACGAACTTCTTGTAACCCACGGCACCAGGCTGCTGTTAACACTTGTATTTCTGTTAGTGGGCTTAAAACTTATAACCGTCCTTGGCAACTTCATTTCGCAGAAGATGTCCCGTCGTGGAGTAGATCCAACCCTTCAGCCTTTCATAAAAGCCCTCTTAAGGATAACCCTGCTGGTACTCCTGATTCTCTCCGTGGCCTCCATGGTAGGAATTGCCATAACCTCCTTTGTTGCCATTCTGGGCGCCGTTGCTTTTGCCATCGGCTTTGCCCTGCAGGGTAGCCTGGCCAACCTGGCGGGGGGAACTCTTATACTGCTTTTAAAACCCTTCCAGGTGGGAGACTACATAGAAGCAGCCGGGCATGACGGCACAGTGGACGAGATACAGTTTTTTTACACCATGCTTAACACCCCGGATAATAAAAAAATCATAGTACCCAACGCCATCCTTTCCAACAGCAGTACCATTAATTACACTGCCAATTCCACCCGTAGAATAGATTTTGTGTTTGGAATAAGCTATGAGAACAGCATTGAAAAAGCCAGGAGCGTCCTTCAGGAGATTGCAGACAACCATCCCCTGCTCTTTAACGATCCGCCGCCCCAGATTGTAGTGGCGGAACATGGAGACAGCGCCATTATAATTTACATGAGGGTGTGGTGCGAAAAAGAGAATTACTGGCCGGTTTACTTTGAAATCCAGGAAAAGGTCAAGCTGGCTTTTGACGAAGCGGGAATCACTATCCCTTACCCGCAAACAGATGTGCACCTTTTTAACAGACAATAACTATAATAATTAAAATTAAAGAGCTTAAACAAGTTTGAGGCTGAAAAGTGTTTTTCAGCCTCAAACTTTTGTTCCAAAATTATTTTTGTTAATACACAGGGAATTTACCCTTTTATCCTTGCGCTGCTTGCCGATTCTCCTCCCCGTAAAGCTTGTCTATCTGGTCCTGGTATTTCTGAATTACTTTCCGCCGTTTTACTTTTAACGTTTGGGTAAGCAGACCGTTTTCCACGGTAAAATCATCTTTTAGAAACAAAAACTTCTTGGGAATTTCATAGCCACCAAACGTCTTCCTCAAGTGATCGGTGATTTCTTTTTCAATCATTCCGGTAAACTCGTTATTGGCTAACAATTCTCCCGGATCGCTGGAAACACCGTTTTTCTGCGCCCACCGGGTGGAAGCTTCAAAATCGGGTACCACCAGGCAAATATTGTATGGCTTGCCGTCCCCGTAAATCATGGCGTTAGCCACGTAAGGAAGCAGCTTGATCTCTTCTTCGATAGCCGCCGGAAATACGTACTTCCCGTTGGAAAGCTTAAACTGTTCCTTTATGCGGCCGGTAATCCAAAGGAAACCGTCCTGGTCAAACATCCCCCGGTCTCCCGTGCGGAAACCGCCGTCCGGCATTATAACCTGGGCGGTTTCTTTGGGTTTGTTGTGGTATCCCTTCATTACGTTGGGGCCGTAAACTACTATTTCACCGTCCCGGGCACCTTCCTCCACCACCGACTGGTCGATTACCACCTCTTGCCCTTCCAGCACCTTGCCCACACTGCCCAACTTCCAGGCGCCGCTGCAATTCATGGTAACCGCGGGAGAGGTCTCCGTCAGTCCGTAACAGTCATAAATAGGAATGCCCACATCGCAAAAGAAATCGCCTATCTCTTTATTCATGGCCGCACTGGCGGTTAGCGCACCCTGAACTCTTCCCCCGAGGGCCTCACGCACCTTGGCAAACACCGCTTTATCCAGGAACTTGAACTGCATATTCAACCAGGGGCTGGTTTTTCCTTGCTGCTCCAGCTCCCTTTTTTGCCTGGCCACTTCACAAGCCTTATCAAACATCTTTTTCTTCAACCCGCCGGCATCGCTCATTTTGGTCTGGATTCCATCATAGATCCTGTTGAAAACACGCGGAACGGATATGAGATAGGTGGGTTTTACCAGCTGGAGGTCCTCCGAAAGTGTTTCTACATCCCGCATAAAGCCCAATGAACCGCCAAACTGGATCCAGTTATTAATTTCAGCGCTTAAAGCGTAAGAGTGCGCCCAGGGCAACATGGAAAGACCTACCTGGCTTTCGTCCAATTCGGGATATAGCCGATGGCCGGCCCGGGAACAGTACGTCAGGTTTCCGTGGGAAAGGAGGACACCTTTGGGAGCACCGGTAGTGCCGGAGGTATATATAAGCACCGCTATATCATCGCAATGGGGTATCATTGGCTCCACCGGATTTTCCTTGCCCATTTCCTCCAGGGCCGCCAGGCTGTTTTCCCCGCTGTCATCAATAACGTAAACGTGCTCCAGAGTGGAAATTTCCCGGGGAAAATCCTTGACCTTTTCGTAAATGGCCGGGGAAGAGACCAGTAAAAATTTAATCTCGCTGTCCTGAATAATGTATTTCCAGGTTTCTACCAGCTCTTTTTCGTACATGGGCACGTACCTGGCCTTCCGACCATAGGTAGCAAAGGCCAACACCGCCCACTCCGGCCGGTTGGCCGAAATTATTCCTACTACGTCCCCTTCTCCTACCCCCAACCGGGCCAGTCCACCGCGTGCCTTATTAATGCGCTCTCCTATCTCCCCGTAAGTAATAGAATCCAGTCCTCCGTCTTGATTATGCACCCAGAAGAGCACATTGTCCTTGAACTTCTTTTCGCTTTCCATCCACCACTCCACCAGATTGTCCGGCTTCTCATAACTCCACAATTTTACCCCTCCCCCTGTTTGGAATTTTGGAATAAATTATACATCACGTCTTGTTTGTTTATCTGTTTCTTGAGTATTTTCGACAAACTACGAAAAATTCCTCTAAGTGCAATATTAAAATTTGAACGATCATTATCAAGTGTGGCAATTTACTTCCATAATGTTATGGTATAAGCTGTCTTGCCAGGACTCATAATTATAAGGAAAAGATATCTAAAAAGGTCGTGAACCTCAGTTCACGACCTCATTCTTAAGAAACCAGCTGCCGGGTTTCTTAGTAAGAAAGATAAATTAATGCAGAATTAATCGGCATCGGGGAAAAACAGGGGCTCGCCAAACTCATCTACACCAAATTCGCCTATTTCCTCTTGTATTTCATCCGAGGTGAAGAAATCCACCATGAGCATGGCTTCTTCATGTTTAATTCCATCGTGTTTATCCGGGTTTACCGGAATAATGCCATAAAGATTGGCCAGTTCATCGTCTCCCTCAAAAACAATCTCTAAGTTGGGAAGGCTATCTTCCATGGAGAGAAAAGTTCCCCGGTCCGCTAAAACGTATCCCTGCATCTCGTTAGCTGCTATCAGCGTATCTCCCATGCCTTGACCCAGTGCATCATACCATTCCTGTTCATCGTGGTCACCCAGGCCGGCAAGATTCCACAGGTTAAGTTCTTTAGTATGCGTTCCGGAGTCATCCCCCCGGGAAAGGAAGCTAACACCTTCATTTTCAGCGTGCTCCGCAATGCTATGCAAAGCTTCGCTGACATCCGCGCTGTCGTATATACCGGCAGGATCACCCTCGGGGCCCAGGATCACAAAATTGTTATACATTACATCCCAGCGCTCAGTGCCGTAACCGTCTTCTACAAACTGATCTTCCAGCTCCCGCGCATGGACCAGGATAATATCACAGTCGCCTCTTTTTCCGGTTTCAATGGCCTGGCCGGTCCCTACCGATATAATATCTACTTCCATATTATATTCTTCTTCAAAAATCGGGATAATCTCGTGCAGCAACCCCGAATCGTAAGTGCTGGTAGTTGTAGCTAAAACCATCTCCGCTGCTTCTTCACCCTCTTCTCCTTGACAACCCACCAGAATCATCATTATCGCTATCAGTGCCAGAGTGACAGATAATAAAGCTCTCTTCAATTTAATTCCTCCTTGTGTTTTTAGAAAGGCTCGGATATATTCTTATGTAACTTTTGCTTTCCCGGTAAAGTACACTCAAAGGTATCTTAGACGGTAAAATAAGTAAACTCGTTATGCATTCTTATTCATATCGCTACTAAAAAATTTTACCTGATTCTCTTTCCGGGCGTCAAGTTAAATTAATGCTTTTTCTGGCGTTTAACCACTGCCCGTAAAGAGTTACCTTACAAAGTCACTCGGATGACGGCACCCAGAAAAGATTAACTTCAGGGTCTTCCAGGCAA
>CAYODA010000130.1:0-6021 GCA_964402625.1 uncultured Syntrophomonadaceae bacterium
GGAAATAAGGGTGTATATGAATGCAAAAATCAGAAAACCCATTATCATTATGCGCATCTGCCCCAGATCTCGAACCATGAACAGGCGCTGGCTTACCTGGGGATTAGAAAGGGAGAAAAAGAACCAGGGAAGGGTCAGACCTAAAAAGGCTTGACCGCTGAAGAAGCCAGGCCCGGGCACAGTCAACCACTCGGGGTAGTTATGTTCCAGCTCCCCTAACAGGTTACCGAAACCGCCAAAACCCTGGTACGCGATAAAAAAGACGGAAGCTGTGGCCACGGTTATCATTACCAGGGCCTGTAGTGAATCCGTCCAGGCCACTGCACGGAGGCCCCCCGTCCAGGTCCAGTAAATGGCTATAATAGCGGCTATAATTATACCGGTAACATATGGTATGGCGCCGTCGGAAATGCCTTCCAGGAGAGTGCCGATCCCTATTAGTTGGACGGAACTGTAAGGGATAAGAAACAGTATGGAAGCCAGGGATGCTATTACGGAGAGGGCTTTGCTCTGGTAGCGGTCACCCATCATTTCCGTGGGAGTCAAATAGTTGTATCTCTTGCCCGCCAGCCAGAAGCGAGGTCCGAAAAAGGCTACCAGGACAAGCCCGGAAAGGTATATAAACTCAAAGCCCAGGGCTCCTACGCCTCCCTGGTAAGTAAAACCGGCCAGGCCTACCATCATAAAGGCACTGAAAGTGGTGGCACTGTAGGTAAGTGCAGCCACTATCCCTCCAATGGAGCGGTTGGCCAGGAAGTAGTCAATTACTTCTCTTCCCGTGTTCTTGCGGGCTTTCATGGCTATAAGGCTGCCCATTAAAAAATAAATAATAAGTGCAATATAAAGAGCCGCGGGGCTCATGTTAATCCCTCCAGTGCCGCGTAATAAAGTGAATAGAAGTTATAACTATAACTGCAAAAACTGTCCAAAATAGAAAAGAACCGTGTATGGCCGAAAGGTGCCGCAGGGGTGGGGTGAACGGGACTATAAATGCCGACAGGACTATTAAAAAAAAGAAGGTTGCCCATATTTTTCTTTGCTTCTCCAGGGACATGATGAAAAAATTTGCCTCCTTTCAAACACCCGTATTTCTTTTATATATATTATCTAAAAAATAGAGTATTGACAACAGCAGTTCCATGAAATAACAATGGATAGTTTATGTTGACAGTTTGACAGTTCTTTGTTTATGATTACAGGTAATCAGGAGGCTAATGGGTTGACTGATTATTATAGGAGGTTATGTTTATGGAAAGCTCAAATAACACAAAACAGTGGAAGCTACCGGCAGAGAGCTTAAGAGCATTTTTTGCCAGAAACGAAGATGTTGGTTCCCGGGAAGTGCTGGAAGACGGTATTATTGGTCAGGACCGGGCCTTGAAGGCCCTGGAGTTTGGTCTGGGCATCCAGAGTAAAGGGTTTAATATTTATGTGGCCGGTGTCCCGGGTACGGGAAAAGAGACGGCTGTTAAAGAGTACGTAGAGAAAGTAGCAAAGGAGGATGGGCCTCCCTCCGATCTTTGCTACGTCAATAACTTTAAAGATCCCTACCGCCCCTGCACTTTAATTCTTCCCCAGGGATGGGGTATAGAACTGGCCCGGGATGTTAAAAATTTGATAAATACAGCCCGGGAGGAAATACCCCGCGCATTGGAAAGCGAGGAGTACATAACACAAAAAGAAAACATCACCAGGCAGTACAATGAAAAAAAGCAAGATCTTTTTAACCGGCTCAATCAGAAGGCTCACGAGCAGGGTTTTTTAATACAGCAGGCTCCCCAGGGGTTTCTGTTTATACCCAAAAAAGAAGATGGGAACCCCATGCAGGATAACGAATTGATGTCCCTGTCGGAGGAAGAGAGAAAAGGTATTTACGATAAAAGAAATGCCCTGGAAGATGAACTGAAAGCTACCATGCGTGAGGTAAAAAACATTGATAGCAAACTGAACCAGGAAATAAGGGAACTGGATCAAAAAGTAATACTTTTTGCAGTGGAGCACCTTTTTAATGAACTCCTGGAAAAATACAGTAACATAGAAAAAGTAGTGGACTATTTAAAAGCCATGCAGGAAGACCTGGTAGAAAACGGAGATCTTTTCCGGCAGGACACGGAAAGCAGCCATCAGCAAATGTCACCCTTTGCTTCTATGGGTCTCCCCTGGTCACAGACTCCCCAGTTCAAGAAGTATGAAGTAAATGTGATAGTTGATAACTCCGGTGTAGAAGGCGCGCCCGTGATATCGGAAATGAATCCGACTTATTACAATGTTTTTGGACGTATTGAAAAAGAAGCCCAGTTTGGAGCCCTTGTAACTGACTTTACCATGATTAAAGGTGGGTCTTTACATCAGGCCAACGGGGGTTTTTTTGTGGTAACCGTGGAAGATCTCCTTAAAAATCCTTTTACCTGGGAAAGTCTTAAACGGGTGCTCAAGAACCAGGAACTTGAAATAGAAGAGGCCGGGGAAAGGTTCGGTTTCATGTCCGCCCAGAGCCTGCGTCCCGAAGCGGTACCCCTGGATGTAAAAGTAGTATTAATAGGCCCTCCTTATCTTTACTACCTGCTGCACCGCTTTGATCCCGAATTTCAGGAACTTTTTAAAGTAAAAGCGGAATTTGACATGGTCATGGAGCGTACCCCGGAAAACGTGCAGAGCTACAGTGCCTTTATTTCTACATTTTGTCAAAAAGAACAGCTAAGCAACCTGGATGATTCTGCTCTGGCTAAAGTGGTGGAATACGGTTCCCGGCTGGCAGAGGATCAGAAGAAGCTCTCCACCCGTTTTGCTGAAATTGCCGATATAATCAGGGAAGCTTGCTATTATGCCTATACCGGGGGAGAATCCCAGGTGTCGTCACAGCATATAAACGGGGCAATAGAAGCAAAAATTTACCGCTCCAACCTGGTGCAGGAAAAGATCCAGGAAATGATGGAGAGGGATCAGTTGCTTATAGATACGAAAGGAGAAAAAGTAGGACAGTTAAACGGTCTCTCTGTATACAGCCTGGGAGATTTCTCCTTTGGAAAGCCCACACGCATTACCTGTACTATGGGGGTGGGTCGAGGAGGAATTATCGATATAGAAAGGGAGGCCAAACTGGGAGGAAGATTCCACACCAAGGGAGTGATGATACTTTCAGGTTTTCTTTCTTCCAGGTACGCGGGAGAACTGCCGTTGTCTCTTTCTGCACGGCTGGTATTTGAGCAAAATTATTCAGAAGTGGACGGGGACAGCGCTTCCAGTACCGAATTATACGTGCTGCTTTCCGCCATTTCCGGGCTTCCCTTAAAACAGGGTATAGCGGTTACAGGTGCAGTTAATCAAAAAGGCCAGGTTCAGGCTATAGGCGGGGTAAACGAGAAAGTGGAAGGTTTCTTTGAGCTCTGCAAACAGCGCGGATTTTACGGGGAACATGGGGTTATTATTCCCCGCAGCAACATGCAGAACCTGATGCTTAAAGAGGAAGTAGTAGAAGCTGTTAAAGAAGGGAAATTCCACGTTTATGCAGTTGAGCATGTGGATGAAGCCATGGAAATACTCACCGGTGTAAAAGCCGGCAAAAAGCTAAAAGACGGATCTTTTGACGAAGGCAGTGTTAATGACCTGGTGCAGAAGGCGCTACGTTCCTATGCGGAGAAAATGAAAGGTTATCCTAAAGACAGAGACCGCCAGGAGAAGGACGAAGAAAGCTAAGAGTAAGAACTGAAGAATAACGGGCAAAAAGAACTTTAGCGGAGCAGAGGTTATATCATAGCCTGGCTATATAATGGAAGTTATTTCAAAGACCCCCGGGTAAATGTCCCGGGTTTCTTTATAATCTTTAATGTTTAAAACATTAAAGGAATTGCCGGTTTTATTATAGAAGTATTATTTTTCAGAGTACCCCTATCCCTATGGAGAGATACCGGGGCTAAGGTAAGTCTGGAGTGCAGCAAGTAAAGTACTTTGATGAAATCAAACAAGAAAGGAGAGTGCGGATTGATACTTTTTGAACCTTTAGAGGTGGGAAAGCTTCGGTTAAAAAATCGTATTTGTATGCCTGCCATCCACCACTCGTATACACCGGGGGGTGAGGTAAACGACAAACTGGTGGAGTATTACCGTGCCAGGGCGGAAGGAGGAGCCGCCCTGATAACCGTGGGAGGTTGCAGCGTGGATGAAGTAGGTAGTGGTCCCAACATGATTGGTTTGCATGATGATAAATTCATCCCCGGCCTGGAAAAGCTGGCAGCGGCCATAAAAGAAGGCGGTGCGTATGCCGGGGTCCAGCTGTACCAGGCCGGGCGATATACCCATTCCATGATGACAGGATATCAGCCACTGGCGCCTTCTCCCATAGCTTCCCGGCTAACACGGGAAGAGCCCCGCGAGATGACTAAAGAGGACATAGAAACTGTTCAGGAAAGTTTCGCCCAAGCGGCGCAGCGGGCCCAAAAAGCGGGATTTGACGTAGTAGAGATTATAGCCAGTGCGGGGTACTTGATATGTCAGTTTCTGTCACCCCTAACCAACCAGAGAACAGACGAATACGGGGGGAGCTGGGAAAACCGGTGCCGTTTTGGCTTGGAAGTAGTAGAGAAAGTTCGGGAGAAGGTGGGAAAAGATTTTACGTTGCTGGTTCGCCTTTCCGGACATGATTACATGCCAGGTAGTAATACCAACGAGGAAGCTTCGCTTTTTGCCAGGGAACTGGAAAAAGCCGGGGTGGATGGTTTTAACGTAACCGGGGGATGGCATGAAACCAAGGTTCCCCAGATTACAGGCGATCTTCCCCGTGCGGCCCTGGCTTACCTGGCCAGGGGTATAAAAGAAGCCGTAAGTGTACCGGTAATGGCCAGTAACCGAATAAACCATCCCGATGTGGCAGAAAAAGTTTTAAGGGAGGGGCAGGCCGACCTGGTGAACCTGGGACGCCCCCTTATAGCGGACCCTGAATTCCCGGAAAAAACCCGCAAGGGTGAGAAAGAAGCTATACGCAAGTGTATAGCATGTAACCAGGGATGCCTGGATATGGTGTTCTCCGGGCAGGAACTGCACTGCGCGGTTAACCCCCTGGCAGGCAGGGAATACGAAACAAGTGTAAACCAGGCGGCAAATTCCCGCCGGATACTGGTAATAGGGGGCGGCCCGGCAGGTATGCAGGCGGCTTGCACTGCGGCATCCCGCGGGCACCGTGTAACTCTTTGGGAAAAAGATAAGTGCCTTGGCGGTCAACTGCACTACGCCTGCGTTCCCCCCGGAAAGCAGGATTTTTTAACCCTGCTGGATTATTACCGGTACTGGCTGGATCGACTTGGTGTAGAAGTCGAGTTAAACAAAGAAGCTGATACCGGGGTGGTTAAAGATTTTGGTGCTGATGCGGTAGTACTTGCTGCCGGGGCTGTTCCGGCTTCTACTCCCTTCCCGGTAGAAGATGGGGCCAGGTTGATTAGTGCCCCGGAAGCTTTAAAAGGCGAGTTTGATCTCGGGGAAAACGTGGTGGTGATAGGAGGAGGCGCTGTTGGATGCGAAACGGCTCTAACCCTGGCCCGTGCAGGGACTATAGATGCGGAAACGGTCAAGTTTCTGCTGGATAATGAGGCGGAGACACCGGAAAAAATACGCGAACTTGCGAGGTACGGCACTAAAAAAGTTACAGTGCTGGAGCAATTTAAAGGTATAGGAAAGGACATTGGACTTACTACCCGGTGGATAGTCATTAAAAATCTACGAAACTCGGGGGTAAGTTTAAACGACAAGACCGAGGTTAAAAAAGTCACCGGGGAAGGTGTAGTGGCGGAAAAAGAAGGGGAAGAGACTATTTACCCCGCAGATACGGTAGTTATGGCGGTTGGTGCCAGCCCGGTTAATCAGCTGGAGGGACGGTTAGAAGGTGCTGCAGGCGAAGTGCATGTTGTTGGAGACGCAAGGGAGCCGCGTAAGGTAACGGAAGCCATACGCGAAGGTTTTGATACGGGACTTTCTTTGTAGCCGAAGACTTTTCTCTTGAGGCGGAAGCGGTACAGGGTGTTTTCTGAG
>CAYODA010000131.1:0-6012 GCA_964402625.1 uncultured Syntrophomonadaceae bacterium
CGGGAGCAGGAGGGCGTGGGTTCAAATCCCACCACTCCGACCATCATGAAAAACCAACAGGCGGGAAAAGTTTCCCGCCTGTTTTTTACTTTTAAGCCATATTTGACAGACCAACCATAGGAAGCTGCGAGCACCGTGAAAGATGAAGGAAAGTAAAGGCAGGGAGGGCTAAGGTTATTTTCAGAGCTGGGCAGGTAAGAGGAGGATTTGAAGCCCCAGATCTTGAATTTATAAGCGTGAGTGAATCGCATGAGTCAATAGGTATAGTAAAAGGAGGAAATAAAATGAGCACGGATAAAGAAAAAATACTGGAATTTATTGAAAACAAGGCGGTGGAGGCCCAGCTTCGCGATGACACCTGCGCCCGCAGCACCTTGCACGGGTTGAGCTGTCATTTTACTTTCATCCCCGAGATAATGGTTTCTGCTTCCTGGGCTTTTACGGGCGGGGTAGCAGCCAGCAGTGGTTCTTGCGGTGCACTCTGCTCGGGGCTCATGGCCATAGCTGCCAAGTACCTTCCTTCAGTGCCCGAGGCGGAACAAGGGGTAGAAGATTACCAGGAAAGGTTTGAATACGGCAGGGACAAGCTGTTTGCTTTCCGTGACGACTTTTATAATGAATTTGGTTCCCTTTTGTGTTACGGGGTGCAGGAAAAAATCCTGGGAAAAGGCTACAATCTTCTTGATCCCGAAGAATCTAATGAATTCCTGAGTATGCCCGGGCACGAAAAGGAATGTGCCAAAGTAGTAGCAAAGGCAGCACGCATGGCTGCAGAGTACATGCTGGAAGATGAAAAGTAGCCGTACCGTACCAGTTAAGCATAATGTTTTTGCCTGGTTATGATTACCTGCAGAGATCTTGTAGAAAAGCCGGGCAAGTTAAACAAGAGCATCTGTGAAAAATACCCTTCGCCAGGAATTGAAAGTAAATTGTTACCACGAAGTGTAATCTTATTGAAGTTTGAGATTTTTAAAAATATTAGTTGCTCAATCTGCTAGGGGCAGGTATTTATTTTCAAAAGGAAATTGATACACTGCAAATTCAATGGTATAATTCACACACACAAGATGTTAAGATGTTATGTATAATAGAGTAAGTGGCTTTTGCTTGACGCTCTCATGTTAATTTCATAACAAGGCAGGGCAAAGAAAAGCGGGTAGGGAAGATTTTGCTTAAAAAATTATGATATGTTTAAGTCAAAAAGGGGGTGAGCAAAAGAGGCACTTTTATCGGCTGAAGCGAATCATGGTATTAACAATAATCTAAATTTAAGGTGATTACATATGAAAAAGCTAATTATAGGGACGGCAGCTCTTCTGGCCATGGGGGTACTGGCAGAAGTAGAAGCTGCCGGGCCATTTTCCATGAATATATACGAACAGGAAAGCAGGGAAATCAACAAGGAGATTACTGAAGGAACACTACAGGTGGAGTGGAGCAATCGGCCCACTACGGGGTACGATGTGGAGATTGTGGGGGACTTTCACCTCAAGGGCGGCATTTTAGATGTTAACTACATGCTCCATTCGCCCGATAGTGAAATTGTTCTTCCCGTAGTTACCCATCCCACTGATGCCAGGGAGTTGCCGGTAGAAGAAGAAAAAATTGAGAAGATAAGGGGCGGGGAGCTCTCCTACGAGCTGGAAGAACAAAGCATAATTTTAAAGTGGCACGATCGCCCCACCAGTGGTTTTTATATAGATATTGAAACTATCGATTTTATTAATGGTAATTTAATGGTGGAATATATGCTGGAATACCCGGATCCGGAAGAAGACAGGTTTCCTTTTGTGGAAACGGTAATTGAAACTGCAGAACTGCCCGTACCTCCTGATCAGGTAGAAGAAGTGAAATTAATAGAGAGCTCCGGCATGGAAGAAACTGAAGAAGCCGATGACGTGGACGAGGAAAAGGATAAAAATATAGAAGAAAACGAGTAAGAATAATCTTCGTGTCTGTCCCGAAACCCGGGACAGATGCTGTAAAACCCGGTTTCAGGATATTAAATTATACCGTGTCGGGAGGTTCCCGGGGGTGGATCAACCCCGGGAACCTCCCGACACGGTATTTTTAGTACAGGGTTGGATAGAAGTGATGCATAACTTTCCCTGCCGGGATACATACTAATATCTGTAAACCGAGACTGGCGGGGGGATAGTATGGGAAACAAGGTGATAGATTTAAATTCAACAACGGAGCGTAATATACGGCATCCGGCAGAGAAGCTGCAGGAAAAGCTGGAGGAATACCTGGGCACCCCCTTTCTTCAGGTGGAAGATCACGTAAAAGAAGTCATTGGCAGGACAAGTGATCCCCTGAAGGATTTTTTGTTCAGGTTAATGTACCTTTATCAGAACCGGGTATGCTCTATTTTGTTTTTTCTGGCCTATTATCAGCAATGCCGCGAGCGCAAAGTCGAAGTGGATACCCTCAGGCTGGCAGCAGCCCTGGAAGTGTTGCACCTGGCACTAACGGCCCACGAATTTGCCTGGGGGGAAAGGAAAAACAGCAATTCTGAGGGGGCTTTTGAACTCCTGGGAGGAGACTACCTGTTTGGTGAGGCTCTTGCACTGGCCAGTGACAGGCCGCGAATAATTAAGGGCATGTCCGAGGTGGTTACCCGGTACGTGGAAGCGGAATTCATGACACTTCCCTTGAAGGATATTCCCGCCACCAGGAAAAAATACCTTAACAGGTTAAGTTACCGTGAGGCTTCCCTTTTAACACTGAGTGCTTCTGTAGGCTGCTGGCGTGGGGGAGGTTCTGCGACTCAAACCCGAAAAATTGCCTATTATGCTCACTATCTGGGCATCTCCCGGCAAATAAAAAGAGAGTTGCAGGAATTTTCCTGGAATGATAAGAAAAAGTTGAGGGAGAACCCGGCAGGGTTAAGGGTGACCCTTCCCCTCCTGTACGCTCTGGAAACAAGTTGGAAAGGTGAAGAACTTGTAAAAATACTGGAATCGGGCTGCTGTACCCGAAAACAGAGAGAGCTCCTGGAAAAAGAAATCGAACGGTCAGAATACCAGAAGCATATACTGAAACTGCTTAAGAAAAATCAAGAAAAATCCCTGCAATCTATTGAAGATACCCGGGGAGGAAAAGAAAAAGATCTTCTTAAGGATCTGGCGACTCAAGAAGCATTTTGCGATTGATTTTATAATATAATACGGTGTAATATGTGATGATGTTAAGCAGGAATGTTAAGGTTATGCCATTATCTCCATAAATGATTTGAGAAAAAAATAACTTGTGGGGGATTATGGCCAAGTTTATTGACAAATCAGTCTATTACTTATATGCTAAGAATCAAAGAAAAGAAATATAGTGAATTTTTCATCTTTCAAAACCCGGTTTATGAATCGTCGGGAGATTATCAATCTCAGGGAAGGGTGAATATTTTGGGGTATGAGACTCTTCTGCTTTTAGGAGTATTTCTGGTTATTTCGTGGGGAATTAGAGTGTTAATTGCTAAAAGTGTTTCAAGAAAAGCAGATAAAGAGTGATTAAAATAACGATTGATTAAATAACGCCATTTACGTAACAGGCTATAAAAGCAACATTTAACGGTATTCGTTCACTTATGATAATTTAATCACAAGAGTAATAAAGCTGCCACCTGCGGGGAAGGCAGCTTTTTGTTTTTTAGGTTTTTTTGCAGGGAAGGAGAAAGCCGCTTTGTGTCGAAAATATTTTTTAGAAAAGCGGGAAGGGGGAGGAACCATGTCGAAAGGACTGGGGGCAAGGATAAAGGGGCTGCGTAAACTTAAAAGTATGAACCAGAAGGAATTGTCCAGCAAACTAAACATTTCTGTAAGCATGTTGAGCAATATAGAGAGAGGAGTTAAAAAACCAGGCCGGGAGTTGCTGGAAAAAATGGCCTGGATTCTGGAAGTCCCCGGGGAGGAGCTCTTCTTTTTTTCCAATGGTGAAGAAGTGGATCAGTAATTGTCGATTGGTGCATTGAAGTAAAAATTTATTTAATATAGTTACCTGAAAAGAAAAAGAAGGATGGGACGCTGTAATTGAGGATAGGTAATATACCTGTTGTTAATAATTTTGTCCTGGCACCGATGGCTGGTATTACCAGTTACCCTTTCAGGCTTATTTGTAAGGAACATCAATGTGGCCTGGTCTTTTCGGAGATGATAAGTGCCAAGGGGTTGATCAGAAATCCCGGAGAATACTATAAAGGTCTGCTGTACGTATCGGAAGAAGAGAGACCGGTAGCAGTCCAGCTTTTCGGGTCTGATCCGGAAACCATGGCGGAGGCCGCAGCCCTGGTAAGGGAGGCCGGCGCGGACATAGTAGATATTAACATGGGGTGCCCGGTACCCAAAATAATTAAGAACAGGGCCGGTGCATGGCTGATGAAGGAGCCGGAGCTGGCCACGCGCATTATGGAAAGAACGGTGCAGAGTGTAGACATACCGGTTACGGTGAAAATGAGGAAGGGTTGGGAAGAGAGACAGGAAGGCGCCCTCGACCTGGCTGAAAGGGCCAGGGCAGCCGGTGTAGCTGCGGTATCCCTGCACGGCAGGACGGTGGAACAGTATTACTCCGGGGAAGCAGACTGGGATATAATTAAAGAGGTGAAAAAGAAGTTAAATATCCCGGTGATAGGTAACGGTGATGTGTTTTCGCCCGGTGATGCCGCCAGAATGTTTGAGTACACCGGGTGTGACGGTATAATGATTGGACGGGCGGCTCGGGGCAATCCCTGGATTTTTTCCCGGCTCAACACCTGGCGTGAGGGACGAGATTTTTCGGAAGAGCCTCCTTTGGAAGAGAAAGTAAAAACTCTTTTGTATCACCTCGAATTAATGATAAACTTAAAAGGTGAGGTGCGCGCTATTAAAGAAATGCGGCGGCATACTGGCTGGTATCTCAAGGGTGTAAGGGGAGCCGGTAAGGCCAGGGAGAGAATTAACCGGATACGCACCAGGGAAGATTTTGTTCAGGAAATATGGTCTTTGCTTTAAAAACGGGGAAAGAAAGGAGTGAGTGATATGTGTCAATCGAATGCTTACGTACTCCGTAACGGGGAGAAAGAGCTGTTCATGGAAGATGTAAGCGAGGTCATTCCCCAGGACAAGGGATGGACGCTGGTGGGCATGTTGGGAGAAAAGAAATTTGTGGAAGCCTCCATTGAGCGGTTGGCTCTCACTGATCATGAAATTGTATTAAGGGAAAACTAATAGCAGAGGGAAAAATAAATATTTTCAGGCGCTTCGTAACGGGGAAGCGCCTTTTTTATGGTAACCGGTGGGGGACAGGATGTAAATTATATTTTTCTCAACTAACGCGGGATAAGGGAAAGCCCGGGAGCAGGAGAAAACCAAGTTTTTTGCGAAAACGGGTTGAAGATCTACCGGGTTTCCTGTAAACTTTTTGTACACAAAGATGTGCACAAGAGGCGATATGATGTTTGAAGAAGAACCGGATGAGCTGATACGAATAGGGTCCAAGGTGGTTAGCCGGAAGAAAATAAATTTAATGGTACAGGAAATAATGTACTGGCGCAGCCGCGGATATTCCCAGGACAGCGTAGCGGAGAAACTAAAAATTGATCGCACTTTCATCTCCCGCCTGGAAAAAGCCGGTGAAGTAAAAAAGGGGACCCGGGTGGCCGTGGTAGGCTTTCCCCTGGAAAACAAGAAGGAACTGGAAGCCCTGGCCCTGCAGGCAGGGGCGGAGTACGTCTGGTTGTTAAACAACCGGGAAAGATGGGAGCTTATAGAAGGAGTAAGCGCCATGGATTTCTTTAATTATACCATGGAAAAAATCAACCGGTTAAAAGAGTTTGATGCGGTAATTTTATTAACTTCGGAGAAGTGGTACGGCATAGCTTCAGCTTTGCTGGATAACCGGGTAATTTTCTTTAACCTGGGCTCCTCGCCTTTGAAGGAAGATTGCTGGATAGATACTGCCAAATTTAAAGATACACTGGGGACAGTGCTGCTGGTGCCGGGGGGCTTTTCTGAGTAGTCGACCTGGCGCTGCTGTCGCAGC
>CAYODA010000132.1:0-1134 GCA_964402625.1 uncultured Syntrophomonadaceae bacterium
GCGCACCGCCCGGAGTATTTTTATTCCTTTAACCGTGGGCGGAGGGATTGATTCGGTAGATTTTATCCGCGAGCTGCTGCAGGCAGGTGCGGATAAAGTTTCCCTTAATACAGCTGTACTTAGATATCCGGAACTTATAGGCAAGGCTGCGGAGTATTTCGGCAGTCAGTGCATAGTGGTGGCGATAGACGCACGCAGGGTAAGCAGGGAGATTACCTCTTCACCCTCCTGGAAAGTATACAGTTATGGGGGAGGTAAGCCTACGGGTATTGATGCAGTGCGGTGGGCAAAAGAAGCGTATGAGAGGGGTGCCGGTGAAATATTGTTGACTTCCATAGATACCGATGGAACCCGGGAAGGTTATGACCTGGAATTGTTGGAACGGGTGTCCTCGGAGGTTCCTATTCCGGTTATCGCTTCGGGCGGAGCCGGAGAACCGGAACATTTGTTAAAAGCCCTTACCAGGGGCGGGGCTCACGCAGTGCTGGCAGCTTCTATTTTGCACTACCATTCTTTTCGCCTGGGAGAGATTAAAGCTTATTTAGAAAGGCGTGGGGTGACAGTGCGAACGGTTAGCGGATATCCTGCATAACTTTATTTTTTTCTTCCCGTGGATTCGGCCAGGTTGTGGGGAAAATTATTGACGGCCAGTTGCCCGGAGCAGCGGATATCAACCCCGTAGTAACAGGGATAGCGGTAAGGAGGAGATGCGATGTACAGGTGTACTTCCCGGGCGCTGGCTTTTTTAAACATTCCGGTCAGGTAGAAAATATTAAGAATAGCTTTGAGCGGGCCTGTATTTGGCTCCGCCCATATCCCTTTCTTTTATTATACACTTTTTGCTTTATCAATCTACAGAAATGTCTTTCACCATACAGTAATGCATTTATTGACACTATCTTGGATTGGCGTTATAATGTACTTGCATATACTGAAATCTTTTTTCACAATATGATAATACCTATAAAAAATGAGCTCCGGGTGTGATATTAAGAGAACCGGATGGAATTTATTAGTTAGTTACGTTTTTTATTTTGTTGTCTGATAATTACTTCCATTAATTACTTCCATGCTTACGCGGCGAGTTTTTAGTAAAACCTACAGTATATAACGTGAAGTTTATTGTTTAAAACA
>CAYODA010000132.1:1234-5943 GCA_964402625.1 uncultured Syntrophomonadaceae bacterium
GGCGAGTTTTTAGTAAAACCTACAGTATATAACGTGAAGTTTATTGTTTAAAACAAGGAGGAGAAAGATATGGAAGAGCTTTATCCCCTGGTAGATTACCTTTCCAGTTTGTCCCGCATTAAACTGAGCGGCGAAGAAAAAGATCTAATTGCTGGACAATTAAAAGACATATTGGGTGCGGCCCAAAAAGTGCAGGAGCTGGATACACGGGAAGTACCGCCAACCACCCATGTCCTTTTTCAGTGGCGTACCCGGGAAGACGCGCCTGCGGAATCTCTGTCGGTGGAAGAAGTTTTACGCAATGTTCCGGAGCGGGAGGGTTCTTTGGTTAAGGTGCCCCGGATAAAATCTTTCGATGAACAGTAGAAGCTGCCAGGTTTTGACTTGCTGCATTTTAGAAAATGGAGAGGGGTGTAAGGGTTGGAACTGTACCGGATGAGTGCCCTGGAAATAGGTGAGTATCTTGGCAAAAGGGAGATCAGCGCGGAGGAAGTAGTAAATTATTTCTGGGAGCGTACGCAAAAACTGGAACCGGAGCTGAAATCCTTTCTTACTACCTGCCCCGAAGAAGCTATAGAGATAGCCCGGCAGGTGGATGAACTGCGCCGCCGGGGTGAACGGTTGCATCCCCTGGCGGGGGTACCCGTGGCGGTTAAGGACAATATTTCCACTCGGGGAATACTTACTACTTGTGGTTCCCGTTTCCTGGAAAACTACTTCCCCCCTTACGATGCTGCCGTGATACAGAAACTAAAGGAAAACTACCTTCCAGTGCTGGGAAAAACCAACATGGATGAATTCGGCATGGGCTCTTCCACGGAAAATTCCGCTTTTTACCCCACTACCAATCCATGGGACTGCAGTAAAGTGCCGGGAGGTTCCAGCGGTGGATCGGCGGCAGCGGTAGCCGCCCGACAGGTCCCCCTGGCGCTGGGTACCGATACAGGGGGTTCGGTCCGCCAACCTGCCGCCTTCTGTAGCGTTTTTGGATTGAGGCCTACCTACGGAAGAGTTTCCCGTTATGGCCTTATAGCTTTTGCGTCTTCACTGGATCAGGTAGGCCCCATCACCGGGACCCCGGAGGACGGAGAAGCTCTATTTGACCTGGTGGCGGGATACGATGAAAGGGATGCCACTTCCCTGGCGGCTCCCGGGGATATTACCGAACCGGAACTGGAGGAGCAGCAGGTAAAGGATATAAAAGTAGGGGTTATCCGGGAACAAGAAGGAAACGGGTTTTCCCCGGAAGTGGTGGAAAGCGTTAAAGAAATGGCTTCATTCTGGGAAAGCTACGGGGCAACGGTAGAAGAAGTATCCCTTCCCCTCACCGAATATGCCCTGGCTGCCTACTATTTGATCAACGCCGCGGAAGCAAGTTCTAACCTGGGCCGGTATGACGGCATCCGATACGGATATCGCACCGGGCATGCGGCAGACCTACAAGAGCTGGTTTTCAAAAACCGGGAAGAAGGTTTTGGCCAGGAAGTAAAACGGAGAATTGTCCTGGGCACCTATGCTTTAAGTTCCGGTTACTATGACGATTACTGCTTGAAGGCACTGAAGACGCGTACGCTAATAGTGCGGGATATGCAACGGGCACTTCGGTCTTACGATTTTTTGCTGGGCCCTACTACTCCTACACCTCCTTTTGGCCTGGGCGAAAAAGTCGAGGATCCCCTGCAGATGTACCTTTCCGATGTTTGTACTATAACCGATCCCCTGGTGGGAAATGCGGTTATCTCGGTTCCGGGAGGCTTCACCTCGGAGGGAATGCCCCTGGGCCTGCAGATGTCGGCGGCTCCTTTCCGGGAATCTTTTCTGTTTAAACTGGCCCGCTTTTGGCAGCAGCGAAAAAAATATCTTACCTGTGCCTCGTTGCAGTGCGTAAAGAAGGAGTGATCCCTTGAACTACCGAGCAGTGATAGGACTGGAGATACATGTAGAACTTAAAACGGAAACCAAGATGTTTTGCGGCTGCAGCGCAGCTTTTGGGGAGGAACCCAATAGCCGCTGTTGCCCGGTTTGTTTGGGCTTACCGGGTAGTCTACCGGTATTAAACCGGAAAGCCCTGGAGCTGGGAGTTAAAGCAGCCCGGGCGTTAAATTGTACGGTGGAGGCAAACAGCCGTTTTGACCGCAAAAATTACTTTTACCCCGACCTGCCCAAAGCCTACCAGATCTCCCAGTACGACGTCCCTCTGGGCCACTCGGGCTATTTGGAAGTGGAACCTTTAGCAGGCAAACAAATAGGGATTCAACGCTGTCACCTGGAGGAAGAAGCCGGTAAGCTTTTACACCAGGGTGGATCTCTTATGGAAGCGGAGTATTCACTGGTTGATTATAACCGCGCCGGTATTCCCCTTCTGGAGATAGTTACCGCCCCCGAACTGGCCTCAGGGGAAGAAGCTTACCACTTTCTCAACGAACTGTGGCTGCTGCTGCTCTATAACGGGATTTCGGACTGCCGCATGGAAGAAGGTTCCCTGCGGTGCGATGCCAACATATCCCTGTCTCCTTTTAACAGCGACACCTGGGGTAACAAAGTAGAAGTAAAAAATTTGAACTCATTTAAGGCGGTTAAGGCGGCCCTGGAGTTTGAGGCCGCTCGCCAGGAGGAAGTGCTTTCCCGCAGAGGCGAGGTGGTGCAGGAAACCCGCCACTGGGATGAAGACCAGAGGAAGACATCTTCCCTGCGGGGAAAAGAAGAGGTCGCCAATTACCGTTATTTTCCGGAACCAGACCTGCCTCCCCTGCAGCTGGACGGTATTTGGATACAAAAGGTGGAAGATAGTCTGGCGGAAACGCCTGCAGAACGGCGCAGGCGCTATAGGGAACAGCACGGCTTGAAAGAAAGGGAGGCCGAGTTGCTTGTAGCCCACCCTCCATTGGCCGATTTTTTTGATAGGGCAGCAGTCAAGTATAACGGTTATCGGGAGCTTTTTAACTGGATAAGCGGGGAAATTGCCAGGATAGCCCGTCAAAAAAACATTTCTCCGGAGGTTATAGATCCCGGGGTGCTGGTGGAAACCTTGCTCTTGATGGATGAAGGTAGCATAAATCGGGTAACGGCCAAGGTAGTTCTGGAGGAAGCTCTCATGGGAGGAATAAAACCCGCGGAACTGGCGAAAGAAAAAGAAGCAGAGCAGATTACTGACACTGTAGCCCTGGGAGAGATGGTAGAAGAAGTGCTGCGGGATAATCCCCGGGCCATGCGGGACTATCTGGAGGGCAAAGGGAAAGCCGGGAATTTCCTGTTAGGTCAAGTTATGGGCAGAACCGGGGGCAAGGCCGATCCTTCTGTAGTAAAGGAAATACTTGAGGAGCAAGTATACCGAAGAAGAGGTGAGAGGGATGAAAGAGATTAAAAGCCTGGCGGTAACCGGAGCTCAATGGGGAGATGAAGGAAAAGGCAAAATCGTAGATTACCTGGCTTCCCGGGCAGGGGTGGTGGCCCGTTATCAAGGGGGAAATAACGCGGGGCATACTGTGGTGATCGGGGAAGAGACTTTCAAAATGCATCATATTCCCGTAGGTCTTCTCTATCCCGGGGTGATATGTGTTCTGGGGAGCGGAATGGTAATAAATCCGCAAGTCCTGATAGAAGAGCTGGAAGGTTTGCATGCCCGGGGAATTGATACCTCTCAACTTTACATCAGCGATCGGGCTCACGTGATATTACCTTTTCACCAGGCACTGGATCAGGGTGAAGAGGAGATGCGGAAAGAAAAAAAGATAGGCACTACTGGTTTGGGGATAGGTCCCGCTTACGCGGACAAGGCATACCGGCGTGGAATTCGCATGATGGACCTGGTGGATCGGGAACGCTTTACCTCCCGGCTGGAAGAGATTCTTCCCCTTCAGAACCGTTACCTGCAGCAGGTTTACGGGCATCCGGGTTTTGACTCTTCGGAAATACTGGACCGTTATCTACCTCTGGGAGAACGGCTTTCTTCCCTGGTGACGGACACTTCCCTGCTGCTGCATCACAGCCTGGAAAGGGGTGACCGGGTAATTTTTGAAGGTTCCCAGGGAGCCTTTTTAGATCTGGATCACGGTACCTATCCTTACGTTACTTCTTCCAGCACCACAGCAGGGGGAGTTTGTTCTGGATTGGGTATAGGCCCCCGTTCCATTAAAGAGATCCTGGGGGTAGTAAAGGCTTATACCACACGTGTAGGGGAAGGTCCTTTTCCTACGGAAGAAACGGGAGAGGTGGGTGAAAAGATGCGCCGGCGGGGCGTGGAATACGGTACTACCACAGGACGACCCCGACGCTGCGGGTGGTTTGACGCGGTTATGGGCCGGTACTCCGCCCGGATAAACGGCTATACCGGTTGGGGGGTAACCAAGCTGGATGTACTCACCGGGCTGGAAAAGATCAAAATTGCCGTGAGCTACTTGTGCAGTGGCGGACGACGGACGGAGCAATTTCCCGCCTCCCTGGAAGAGCTCTACTATTGCCAACCTGATTACGAAGAGCTGCCCGGCTGGGAGGAGGATATTACCGGTGCCCGTTCTCTGCAGGAGCTTCCGCCGGAGGCCCGCCGTTACCTGGAAGCTTTGGAGGAGCTTACTGGAGTTAGAGCTCTACTTATCTCCACGGGACCGGAGAGGGAGCAGACCATAGTTACTCGCAATGATATAATATAACATAAAACTTGCTTATTTGTCTTATTATAGGTAGTCCACCTTTTTAGGTGCTGCTCCTGT
>CAYODA010000133.1:0-5917 GCA_964402625.1 uncultured Syntrophomonadaceae bacterium
GTTTATGGAATAACCCACCACCAGCAGCAGGGCTGCCATAAAAGGCTCGTTAACTTGCAGCTGGAAAAGTGAAAAGACACCCAGGACTATAATAAGGTCGTGCAGCAGGGCGGCTATGGTTGATACGGCAAAACTAAAGCGGAAACGTACAGTTATATATACAATCATGGCAACCAGGGCCAGGGAAACCGCTATCAGCGAATTGCGGGTTTGCTCTTCTCCCACGTCGGGACCGCGGCTGAATATGTCGGAACGCTCCGGATCCTGGTTGGGCCATTCACGCTGCAGTGCGTCCATCAATGAATCTCTCTGCTCCTGGGATAAAACCGGGGTTCTCACGGTAAATCCGCCGGTTTCTTCATCTCCCCGGTCGGCTACCCGCCGCACGGAAGCCCCTTCCAGCTCAAACTCGGCCAGCACTTCCTGAACTTCCTCTACCTCGAACTCCTCGCGGGGGAAGACCTGTATCTCGTTACCCCCGGCAAATTCAACTCCCAGGTTAAACCCTTGCAGGACTATGGAAACCAGGAAGACTAACAGGAGCACCCCGGAAAAAAGAAACATCTTGTAGCGGTTATCTACAAAAAACATATTAGATCTTCACCCCCAGGTAAGACCCGCTGCGTAAAAGCCCACTGCGGTAACCGAGACGGAGCATTAAACGGGTTATCAAAAGTGCGGTTATCATACTGCAAACCAGTCCCACGGAAAGGGTAACAGCAAAACCACGGACGGGGCCGGTAGCAAACCCGAAAAGAACGGCTGCGGCAATCAAGGTGGTTATGTTGGCATCAAGGATGGTTTTTACAGCCCGTTCAAAGCCCGCTTCTATAGAAACGCGCAGCATACGCCCACTGCGCAGCTCTTCTTTAATACGTTCAAAAATAATTATATTGGCGTCCACCGCCATTCCAATAGAAAGTATGATTCCTGCAATTCCCGGGACAGTAAGGCTGGCTCCCAGGCCCCAGAGTGCTCCCAGTACCAGGCTCAGGTAAAACAAGAGAACCACTCCGGCCAGGATGCCTACAGCCCGGTAATATACAAACAAAAACAACAGGACGGCCAGCAGGCCTATACCCGCCGCTATTATTCCCACATCCTCCATGTCTTCGCCAAGTTCAGGTCCTTCCAGCCTCAACTCCTGTTCTTCCAGGGGCACCGGCAGTGCACCGGCCCGCAGCATCATGGCCAGGTTGGAAGCCTCCTCCATGTCTTCCAGGCCGGTTATAAAGGGATCGTGTCCTTCCTGTATGACTTCACGCACACCGGGCTGTGACAAAAGTTCCTCATCCAGGTATATAGAAATGTACTCTCCCTGCAGCCTGGTAGTTTCTTCTTCAAAAATCCGCTGCCCTTCGGCATCCAGTTCCAGGGTCACCACCGGCTCGGGCATGGCGCCTCCTGCGTATTCCCGGGAAGCTCCCGCGTCATCCAGGTTTTCCCCGGTTAAGATAACTTCGCCATCGGGGTCTACAAATTCCAGCCGGGCGGTCTGCCCTATTACTTCCCGGGCCTGCCTCTCGTCTTCGTAGCCGGGAAGCTCTACCCGGATACGGTTGCTCCCTTCCTGCCGGATGGAAGGTTCCACCACTCCCAGTTCGTCTATCCGGGTTCGAATGATGGCAATGGAACGGTCAATGGCATCCTGGTCCACTTCCCGGTCTTCTTCTTCCTCTGCCTCCAGCAAAATAGAGACGCCCCCGGCAATATCCAGGCCGCGGTTAATACCATCCTCCGCCATGGCTTTTTGAAAAATATAATAAGAGGCGCCCAGCATGATCAGGCACAGGGCCAACAATAAAAATACTTTACTCCATACCAGTTTTTTCATAATAAACCCTCATTTCTATACAAGCCCATTAAAGCAGCTGTGCCCCGTTGATCACCAGAGCAAAACGGGCATCCAAAAAATTGGCAGCACGGCGGCACATTACCATGCGCGACAGAAATATTTCAAAATACTCCATCACGTAGCTGATATCCGTATCAATGTCCAGCTCCAGGGTGATGGTGCGGTCAGGGTTCACCTGCAGGTTAGAGCTCTCTACGGCATAATTTACCCGGTCATGAATGTCAAAAGTAGAAAAATCTGTATTGCGCACGCGGCTGCGGTGCACATCGGATTTATCGGCCATAATTAGCGCTGCGGAAACGCAGCTCACCACGCTGCCTTCATCTTCATCGTGGTTACCCACGGCCGCCGCCACGTCGGATACTTCATCCAGGGGCATGCCCATATCTTGCAAGATATCCAGGGCAATCTGCCCCCCGGCCTGGCAGTGTCCCTTTCTGCTTACTACGTTTCCTATATCGTGCAGGTAACCGGCAATAGCAGCCAGTTCGGCTTCTCTTTCTTTGAAATTCAAACCCTGTAAAACGCTCCTGGCCACCCCGGCCACCAGGCTACTGTGCCGGAAACCGTGCTCTGTAAATCCCTGTACACCCAGGTAATCGTTGGCTTTCTGGATAAAAGTGTTCACCCGCGGTTCCTGTTGCACATCCTCCAGAGTAATCTTCGCCAAAAAAACTATTCCTCCTCGCCCTTCTTGTAACTTTTTTGCACTTCTGCAGCATTTTTACTTCGGCAAAAGTTCTTTTTATATTTTAAACTATTTAAATCCCCTGAACAAGAGCCCGGCTATTTGTTAATATTTAACATGCCTACTCAGAAAATACGTTTGCTTTCTATTGTCGCTGGGTATTTTCCACCTTCTAGTGATGGCGCCAGCGGCGCCAGGTCGACTACAAAGAAAATAATAACCACTGCTCTATCCTGCCGATGTGCCGGGGATTGATTACTCTTGCTGGACTTTCAGGGCGGGCATCCGGTTAATAGCCGCCGCTATCTCATAAGCCCTGGGCAGGGCCAGCTCGCCGGGGTGCTGCTCCCCGAAGGGTGAAAGCACCTCCATGCCGCCCCGTCCAATTTCTTCCAGCACAGCACTTACCGCCTGGTGCAGGGTATAATCGCCGCCGAAGTACCCCTTGCGGTAGAGATAGTAAATTATATCCCCTATGGCGCGGGTCTGGCTGAAATCAACCAGCTGTTCCACAAACGAAAGGGAAATGTTTTGGGTACCATACTGGATGGTGTACAGCCCCTTGGCGGATATCTTTACTTTTTTACCCTTGCGGGGCTCCAGGCCGCGCGAGAGCACCTTCCGGGGAGAAATCTGCCCGAAAACATCTCCCCCTTCGCGCTTTCTGCCGGTCCCCTTATCCCGGGCAATTTCGCGGGCTTCGTCTGTGACTTCCCGGGGAACGTATTCATCCATCATTATCACCGTATCCGCCACGTCGAAGTAATCCCCGGAGCCGCCTACTACAATAATGGTGGAAACCCCTTCTTTATCGTACAGCAGTTTGACCTTGTCGATAAAGGGGGTAATGGGCTCTTTCTCCTTGGCCACCAGGGACTGCATGCGCTGGTCCCGGATCATGAAGTTGGTGGCAGAAGTATCCTCGTCTAAAAGCAGCAGGTGGGTTCCCACTTCCAGGGCCTCTATGATATTGGCCGCCTGGGAAGTAGACCCGCTGGCGTCGTCACTGTTAAAGAAGGTTGTATCCACCGCGCGGGGCAGGTTGTTTATAAACGGGCTGATGTCAACCCCGGCTACCCTGCGCCCGTCTTCGGCCCGTATCTTAACCGCATCCTCCCGGGCCACCAGGTAATCACGCCCGTCGCCGGGGACGTGATGGTAAACAGAACGCTCTATAGCCCTGAGCAGGGTAGATTTACCGTGGTAGCCGCCGCCTACAATCAGGGTCACCCCTTCGGGGACTGCCATCCCCTTCACTTCTCCCAGGTGCGGCAGCTGCACGGTCTCTTCCAGCTCCGGAGGAGAGTGGAAAGCTTCCGCAGAGGTAAGATCCATGGGCAAATCGCTGGTCCCGCTCTTCCGGGGAAGGATGGAACCGTTGGATACGAAAGCCACCCATCCTTTCTCCGGCAGCAGACGACGCAGGTACTCCTGGTCTTCTGCTACCTGGATATGCTCCCACATTTTTTCCTGGTCCACGGCCTTGCTATAAAGAGAACGGCTTACTATTTGAGGGATTTCCCGGCAAAGCATTTCTTCGGCCTCGTGGCCCAGGACGCTGCGCCCCCGGGCCGGAAGCCCCACGCTAAAGCGGGCTTCCACATAAGAAGAGTTGACCACCATGGAAGTCCTCTCCAGGATTTCCTGGCCACCTTTATCTATGGCTATCATTCCGCTCTTACCGGTACCCCGGTTCTTCCCGCCTGCCTCTTCGATTCTCCTGGCAAAAACGCGGGTCAGAAAATCTTCCAGAGCTATACGCCGGGTGTCGTTGGAAAAGAGCTCCGAGGAAAATCCGGCTTTATCCTGGGGAACCCTTACCCGCAGTTTGGAAGGCGAAGCAAAGGGATCGCCCTGCACGTAATCCACAAAAAGGGTAAAATCCCTGATCTGGTATTTTCCCTGGATATCCTTGTAGGCCTTATAGCCCTTTCCGTTGATCCTGCGCAAAATTCCGGTAAGTTCCTGTTCGTTAGACAAAACTCATACCTCCTGATACCAGTACTGCTAAAATTTTATCGGCCCGGTCCCTCCAGGACCGGCATTACAGGCAATATAATGGAACACCCCGGTATTTTCCCGGGGGTGAAATAAGAAGCTTCTTATATTACTCCATCTTTATACTATATCTTCTTGCCCCCCGGGAGTCAATCCTGGTAAACCAAGTAAGCCAAGTAATATATTGAACCACAAACAGATACAATATCCAGTTAATACAGCCATCTACCACGCAACATAAAAAACTGCTGCAAACAAGCAACAGCGATAAAAAAAGTGGCAAAAGAACATGATGGTAATTTTAATTGCTTCACCATAGAACTTTTGCCCTGCCAATATGTTTCTTTAAAAGAGAGATAACCTGCAAGTGAACTGGTTGTGTAAAATAAGAATTACTGCGGCATGGCCGTAAATACACCCCTGGGATCTACTTCCTGGCGCAATATTTCCAACACTTCCGGTTCCGGTGGATCAATATATTCCAGTTCGTCGGCAAAAAGAAGCTCAAAACCGGAACTTGCCTGTGCCATTTCACTGTTCATGCCGGGGTTTAACTCTTTCAAACGCATTCTTTTGGATTCCGGTTCAAAGTCGTAAACCCCTACCTGGGTGACCACTGCTACAGGGCCCCCTACCAAGCCTGCTTCCTCCCTGGTGCTTCCCCCTTCCAGGTAACCGGGCGTAGTAATGAAATCTACTTTTTCAGGAAATCGGTCCGGGGTCTGCAGCCCCACCAGCACTGATTTCTCCGTTAAAGAACCGATGTCGTTTCCCCCGCCGCTGCCGGGCAGCAGGGATTTTATATGGTTATAGCTGCCTATTACAGAAGTGTTCACATTGCCGTACATATCTATCTGTGCTCCCCCCTGAAAAGCAATATCCACATACCCCAGGGCACATTGCCCGAAAGAAACAGACATTTCCAGGCTCATGGGGGACTTGCGGTAAGTAAAAGGACATCCTACTGACCACGGCATTTCCCCTTCCAGGGGATCCTGCCCGCCACTCTCAAAAACCATGGTGCTACTCGGAGCATGGGTTCTCCTGGCGAGCACGGCGCCTACCATGGGTATGCCGGTACCGATATAGACTATCTGCCCATCCTTGATCTGCCTGGCCAGGTTATAGGCCACCATTTCCAGTGGATTGGCCGGCTCTACTTGACTCATATGTTTATACCTCCCTTTATGATTTATATGACCTCAGGTTTGCTACTGCTCCAGTGACGCCAGGGCGACTACTCAGAAAATACCTTTCTTTCGCCACTCGCTGGTGTAGTGGTTGGCTCGGCTCATGCTACCGTTCGAGGGCCACAACATCAGCTCAGCTTTCGGTCTCCGCGGGCTCCCCTCGACATTCGACTTCCGTGTCTCAGG
>CAYODA010000134.1:0-5879 GCA_964402625.1 uncultured Syntrophomonadaceae bacterium
CTGGATGCTTGCCGAATTTATATTGAAAAAACAGGTAGACGGGTTACATTTGAATATATTTTGCTGGCAGGAGTTAACGACAGCCCGGAAAAAGCCAGTAAACTGGCCCGCATGATAAAGAAAATGCTGTGCCACGTGAACCTTATACCGGTAAACCCGGTAGGGGGTGCCAGTTTAATGAAGCCCGGTAAAAAGCAAATTTACGATTTTATGGAAGTGCTGCAAAACCACCATATTTCAGTTTCCTTGCGCCGGGAACAGGGTGGAGATATAGGGGGAGCCTGTGGGCAGTTACGCCGCAGGTTTTCCGGTGGTGGGACGGCCTAGTTGTTATTCAGGTGTGGAAAAGTTACGGGCAAAACCGGTTTTTATAAAGGTTAGAGGGGCAAGGTAAGTAGTCCAGAAAGTAGAGAATGCGTACTGCAAGAAAGTAAGCAGGTGCATGTAAGGCGGTATCAGCAAGTTCAAACCGGGTATAATAATTAGTATAACCAGCAGACCCACCAGCGCCCTTATAAGGTGCTGCTGCCAGCTCCCACGTATGTCAAAATTCAACGTCTTTCTTTCCAGTAAATACCCTACTGCTGCTCCTGCCAGGTAACCCATCAGATTGGGCGCAAAAGTAGCAGGCAGTAAAGACAATCCCAGGGGAATGGCAACGGCTAAAAACAGGAGCAAAGCAAAAGAAAAATGTTTTTTCTGATAGCGAGCAGCCAGCCTGTAACCCACAGTAAAGAAGAGAACCAGGAATATGGAGCCGGTAACTATCCCCCCAAGCACATCTCCCGGGAAATGGTAACCTAACAATACCCTGGATGCGCCAACCAACATAATAATGGTCAGGGAACAAACCCAGATCCATCGGGTTTTTATCATTACGGAAAGGTAACCCCATACGCTGACCGCCCCGGAAGTGTGTCCGCTGGGGAAGGTATAGGTGGGAACGGTTACACCTCTTACGTCGGGGCGGGGGAGTTTTATAATATCTTTGGGGACTTCACTGGTTAGAAAGATGGAAAGCGGCATAACTACCAGGCCCCAGAAACCAAGCGTTTTGTGTATGGACCAGTAAACCACAGAAAGTAAAACCAGGAAAAAGCCTTCACTACCCAACACCGTGACTCCCTGGAAGAAATAAAATACCAGGTTATGTGATACTGTAAGAGATACCAGGGAATAGGTGAACTCGGTTTCCCTTAAGGGGTCCCAGTAAAAGTACAGTATTATAACTATAGTAGCTATAAAAAGAGCAAAGAGCCATCGGCAGGCCCGCTCTATGTTGGGGTGTGCTGAGAAATAATTACGGGTTAAGGGCGGTAGTTCCATTATTTATAGGTTATTTTGCCTCCTGATTGCAAAATTTTAAGGCTATAAGTGCTTGTTAATACAGTACAATGTTTTTAATCCATTTCACTATATGGTAGTTATAGTTAATATTCAGTCTCTCTCTTTCTCTTTTTGCCTTTCCTTCACCCACTCAGCCAGGTCACTTAAGGTTTCGATTCCTTCTTTACGGGCGTCTTGCTTGCGCATAAGAACAGTGTAAGTGTTATTTAAGGGTGCGTAATCAAGCCAGATCAAGCCCTCGTCGGCTTCTTTTTGAGCAACCCGCCGGTGGATTTCTTCGGCATCGGTGATAACTTCTTCCTGCAGGTAAATGTCTCTCCAAACCGACCCGGCGTAATCCCAGTACATATCTACCTGTCCCCTCATTATGGCAGAGCGGATGGGTTCGGTTCTAATAACTTCTGTTCTATCTTCTACGGGAATGCCTGCTTCTTTCAGGGCCAGCACCGTAATTTTACCTAAAATTCTCTGTTCGGTAAATTCTCTGGAGCTAATTACCAGCTTATCGTTTGTTTCACGGTTATCGCCGGCAACTTCTTGGTTTGTTTCTGTTTCAATCAAAGGCTCTCTCTCGTCTGACAGTCTGTCTATCAAATTATTTTCAATTAGCCACTCATGGGCCACTTCTTCAGGAGTCATCTCTTCAATATCTACCTTGTAGTTAAGTTCTTTCATGGTAGTAGTATCAAGCAGGGGTGTAATTTCCTCCATTATTGCTGGTATTTCCTGGTGTTGTTCAAGGGCTTCTTCCCTGATAACCGGTGATGGATGATTAGCCTGAAACACATTTTTATCGTCTTCTATCTTGACCAGTTCCAGCTCCTTTATTTTCCCGTCTGTGGCAAAGCCAACGGCTACATCTACATCTTCTGCTTTCAGGGCTTCATGGGTCAGGCCTATGGCTATTTCGTGAACCCGCCCAAACATGAAATCGTATTCCTCCTGCAGATTGAGGAGGATGTTATCTTCTATGAATTCTTCGCTGGCGGCAAATTCAATCTCTCCCGTAGGATCTTCGTATTGCTGGTAGGGACAGCCTGAAACAAGCACCAGAAAGAATATTACAAGAAAAATAAACAAGAATAGAAGTAGAGTAATCAAGACTTGTTTTCGCAAAGTATAACCTCCCCTCTCGCCCGGGGGACTGCGTGTTTAATTTAAGAATATCATTTAATTTGCTGTAATGGTAGGGGGTATTTATATAAAAGTGATACCGAACAGGGTCAGGAACCCTACCAGAAACATAAAAGGCGAATCCCACGTGTGAGGTGAAAACGCTTCGGCCAGGGTCATTAACAGGGGGACGGTAGCCATAGCAATAGCGAACTGTAAAGGTGAAAAATAGTAAAAGTAAAATGCAGTTACCAGCATACCGGTAAGAAAAACTACAGCACTGCCCTCCAGGGTGCGTATATACCTTCTTTTACTGAAGAGTGCATAAGCCCGGTATTTGTGTTTGCCAAAGCGAACTCCTACGGGTTCGGCCAGTCCGTCCCCGATACCGTATATTAACAGGGGTATGAGTACCAGCTCATACAGTTCGTAGCTAGTAAAAAGGATGCCCATGGGTATTAGCACGGAGTGCCCTGCAGCTGTTTGAGTGGTTATCCAAAGGAGTGTATTGGGGCGGTCTTCAGGACGGTCAAAAGAGCGAAACATGGTGTTTATAAAAGAAATTCGCCGGCGCACCGGGAAAGTATAGAAAATAAACTTGGCCACGGCAAGGAAAGCTCCCAGTATATACAACCAATATTCTTCGTCGTAAACGTAGCTGCGGTTTAAAAAAATGGGAATAAAAAAGAGCAGGAAATGGTTTATCTTCCTGGTATAATTTACTCTTACATTCTTGTGTATTACCAGCAGCCCGTTGAAGTACTGAATAATGCACAGAAGAAACACGTTGGAAGCCTGCATTATTAAAAATTGCCAATCTCCAATTAATTGCATATAATTACCTTGCTTTCTACGAATGTTATGCTTGTATAACAGTTCCGCGTTGCCGTAAAGTAGATGCGGGATATATTTTTATTTTACTACAGTTATATATTAAGGAGTATAGTGTTTATAAATAGTTTACGAAATTGTAAAAGAGCCACGAAACTTGTAGAAAATTGCTACCTGCTTCAAAACAGCTTTACTGGCCTTATCCGTTATATTGACAGGGGTGAGGTATAGTGCTAACATGTATTACAAGTTTGAATTATTTTAATACTATTAGTAAACATTCGTCGAATCTTGTTACTCATACCCGGGTTCGACACAGCACAGGAGCTGGCTGATATTGGATTCTCCTTTTCCGGAAAAAATCATTTCCAAAAGTGAGTTAGAAATAGAGAGAGGCACCAGTGATGTTCTGCGTCACGTAATGGATCCTGTCTTTATTACAGGCCCCGGGGGCGATTTAAATTATACTAACCCTGCTTTTGAAAAGATGTTTTCTTCTATAGAGTGGCGCTCCTCAAAAATATTCCGGGCAGTAAAAGAAAATATAATTGATAAGGGAAACAGCAGTGAAGTATCCAAGATTTATACAACTTTACAGCAGCCCCGGATAAAGTTTGTTTTGTTGCCCCTGGTGGAAAATAATGAACTGCGTGGTGTAGCCGGGGTAGGGAAGCTGGAATCCATTAAGGATATTTACAGGCTGGTTCACTCTTTCCGGGATAGAAACTACGAAAAATATGTAGAAATCAGGTTTAAACCCAAAAGAAAGCTCCCCGAACCCATGCAACAGATAGCGGGCAATAATATCGATTTTATTAAGACACTCCACAAGGCTTCTATAAGTGCTAAAACGGATTTAACGGTGGTAATTTACGGGGAAAGTGGAGTAGGAAAACAGCTGCTGGCTGAGGCGATACACAGGTCCAGCGGCAGGGCGAAAGCTCCCTTTGTGGAGGTTAATTGTGCAGCCATACCCGATCATCTTTTTGAAAGTGAAATGTTTGGCTATGATTCACACTCATTTACAGACGCCTCCCGGTTCGGCAAGACGGGAAAGTTTGAGGTAGCCCACGGCGGCACGATTTTCCTGGACGAAGTAGGAGAGCTATCCCTAACCATGCAGGCCAAGCTGTTAAGGTTTATCCAGTTTAAAGAGTTTGAAAGAGTGGGGGGGTCCCAGGTAAAGGTAGATACCCGGGTAATTGCTGCCACCAACAAGCCTCTATTTGAAATGGTAGAAAAAGGTGAATTTCGCGAGGATCTCTATTACCGGCTTAACGTATTTCCTCTTGTGCTTACTCCCCTGAAGGCGAGAAAAGACGACCTGGATATTATTGTGGATAATACTATTGAAAAGCTTAAAAAGCGCTATAAAGGGGGGCCCGAGGAGCTAACCACGGAAGTCATAATGTGCCTGTACCATTATGACTGGCCTGGGAATATAAGGCAGCTGGAAAACGCTCTGGAGTATGCTTTTATTTCCGCAAAATTTGAAGGTGGTAGGGAGATTGGTATTGAGCACCTGCCGGAATACCTGGTAAAAGAACGGGGGCATAAACCGGCCGGGGGTATGCCCGGAAACGGTAGAGACCTTAAGAGTGCAGTTAAAGAAGTGGAGAAGGAATATATACAAAAAACTTTGGCAGAGTGCAATTTTAACCGCTCTCTTGCAATAAAAAAACTGGGGATAAGTAGAGGTAAATTTTACAAAAAGCTTAAAGAGCACTTCTAAAAAAAGAGGGTGTTTTAAAATTATTGAGCAGTATATGGAAGAGCATAAGCTGCTATTTAAAATCATGGAAGACATTTATGATTCGGTTATTGTAGTAGACCGGAACTCCAGGATTGTTTATGTAAATAAGAGTTATCAGACGGTTATTGCCGATCCGGAACATATAGTAGGCAGAAAAGTTCGGGAGATTGAACCTTCTTCTCAACTGTTAAAAGTTCTGGAAGATAAAGTTCCATTATACAACCGCCGACAGTTAATTGAGACAGCCGGGATAGAAGTAATGGCTTCATTTTTGCCGTTAATGCGTAACTGGGAGTTAGTCGGTGCAGTAGCTGTGGGCAGGACCATATTTGCCCACCATACTTATCATAAAGAGCTAAAAGAGAACAAGAAGCCACATGAGGTATGTGGTGAAAAATCGAAAGATAAACTCCCGGAACCTTTTCAGGAGATTGTCGGGGAAGATCCTTCCTTTATCGATACCCTGTACAGGTCGGCAGCTGTTTCTGAAACCGGGGCCAACGTGTTGGTTTTCGGGGAAAGCGGGGTTGGCAAAGAGGTTTTAAGCAAGGCTATACACCAGACCAGCAGTAGAAAAGACCAAAACCTGGAAGTAGTTAATTGTGCCGCCATTCCTTATAATTTGCTGGAAAGCGAACTGTTTGGATACGAACCGGGGGCATTTACCGGCGCTTCCACCAGGGGCAAAAAGGGAAAGTTTGAGCTGGCCCACGGGGGCACCCTGGTGCTGGATGAAATAGGAGATTTTCCTTATTTCCTGCAGGCGAAACTGTTGAGGGCCATACAGTTTGGCACATTTGAAAGGGTGGGAGGAGTAAAGCCCCTTTCTGTAGAT
>CAYODA010000135.1:0-5835 GCA_964402625.1 uncultured Syntrophomonadaceae bacterium
CAACCGCACCTTCAAAAATCTCCTCAAACGATTCTTCCCATTCTCTTGAAATTATTCCTTCAGCCATTATCTTCATACCCTCCTTTTAGACGGCTTATATTTTACCACGTTTTGCTAAGCCCGGTTTCAAACTTCTCCGCTGCCTGCTTATGCACCTTCAGCTTCCAGGATCTCTCATCCAGGGCAGCCAGAATTTTACCTACCGCGGCCTCGGGATCTTCTTCCCAAATAAAGTAGCCTCCGTAAACGTCCTGGGCGATCTGCAGGGCAACACCGTTAACCAGGGCGCTTCCGGTAACTTCGGGTACTACCCCGACGTGAGTGGGAATACCCAGGGTTACGCACCAGCTGCCAATAGAGACGGCTTTCTCACTCATGGCTTCCGGTGCAGAGGCAACAAACGGAACCTTGGGAATATCCACGCCCCACTGTTCCGCCAGAGCGTTGGTCAAGTCATAAGCCCTGGTATTGTCCACACAAGAACCCATGTGGAATACCAGCGGAAGCTTGTTGTCGCCAAGCTTATCCTTGTTGGCTTCGTTAAGCTTGTTAATAAACTCTTTCAGGCCGTCACCGGCGTACTCTTCTACAGCATCCTCATTCATCAGGCCCATCTTGACTGCTGTTCCCGCAGCACAACCTGTAGCTACTACCAACACGTTATTCTTGGCCAGCTCCTGTATGATGTGGGAGTGGCTCTGGTCGTGCATTACCCTGGTGTTGTTGCACCCGGCAAAGAGGGTAACTCCCCTCAACTGTCCAGAATCAACTGCATCGGTTATAGCCTTGATAGGTGCACCGGGACTTATCGCTTCCAGCATCTCCGTCATGGCCTCAAAGCTAAAGCCTGCGGTAACCTTGTGCTTGATATCGGGTATATCCACCCGTGCGGGTTCCCTTTCCTTGTATGCGTCAATGGCCAGACGCACAACTTCCCGGGCCTTATCCATGGCCCGATCCTCCACAAACTCCACATGGTATGCTCCGGGAATCTTGGAGTGGGACATGGTAGTAATTACCCGGGTGTGGTAACAGTCGGAAACAGCCTGTACCCCAGGCAATATGCACTGCACGTCCACTACCATGGCATCGAGAGCCCCGGTCATGATAGGCAACTCCTGGGAAAGGAAGTTAGTAAGAACGGGAACTCCCTGGCGCATCAGAACTTCGTTTCCAGTACAACAAATGCCCATGCACTTGACGCCTTTGGCGCCTGCTTCCTTGGCCTCGTCTTCCATTTCCCTTGCCACCCGGACGATCATTTCGCTAAGCAGCGGGTTGTGTCCGTGCACGGCGATATTAACCATTTCCGGATCGATAACTCCCATGTTGGCTTCAGTAGTAACCGGTTTGGGAGTGCCAAAGAGGATGTCGGAAATATCGGTTGCTATATGCATGCAGATATAGTCGGAGAGGGCCGTTTTTAATCCCTGGAATATCAGGTTAACCGGGTCAGCGTCCACTCCCATGTGAGTCTGTCCCATGGTCTCCGAAATACTAGTATGCACGCTGCGCGGGGAAATATTACACTTATCAATTTTCTCCAGGCGGTCGGGAACCACGGTGGTTTCCAGCCACTTACAGGGATCTTCGCTCAACTTGGTAAAGTCTTCCACCGCCTGCCTGTAAACCTCTTTAAGCAAATCGTCATCACTTTTTCCTTCCCTGGAAATACCCAAGCGTTCTGCTACCCCGTACAGCTTATCCTTGTCTTCAATGGAATAGTCCGGGGCTTTTCCTTCAAACATTTCCGTAAGAGTGTAGATCATGTGTCGGCTGTGATCGGCGTGTGCTCCGGCACCACCGGCAATAGCCCGTATAAGGTTGCGGGCTACAATGGTGTAGGGATGGGCACCGCAAATACCTTTGTCCGCTTTCTTGGTAATCCGGCAGGGTCCCTGCAGGCAGATCCGGCAGCATATTCCCTGCCTTCCAAAGTTACACTGGGGCTGCATCTTTACATAGCGATCGTACACGCTCTCCGGTTCACCCTGGTTTTTGTCGTATACCTCCAGGGCAGCCGGGTCAATGGTTCTTCTGGGATCCACTTTCTTTTTTTCTTCGGACATTTTCTAACCTCCTTACTTACAGGTGAATTTTTACCTTTTTTCATTAATACTTGTCCTAATCAACTCTTCTTTTGAGGTATACCCTCACCCCCCAGTAATTCTTGCATGATCTTTTCAATTTCTTTATACAAAATACCGTTATTTTCTTCCTGCCCTTCCCCACGGGCCGCCGAGAGAATCTCCCCGTCAAAAGGAAGGCACCCCAGCAACTCCTCTTGCGGCAGGGACTCTTTCAAAAATTCTGCCTCTCTGTCTTCTCTAACTTTGTTGCCCAGAAAACAGAGACGCTTTATGCCCAGTTCACCGGCCAGCTTTTTAACCAGCAGAGAAGTCTTTACGCTGGTCAAAGAAGGCTCCGTAACTGCCAGAATCAGGTCTACTCCCTTGGAAGTCCCCCGGGTTAAGTGCTCTATTCCGGCACTCATATCCAAAATTACTGCTTTATTGCTGTCGTACAGCAACGAATTCAAGATAGACTGTAAGAAAGCGTTCTCTTTGCAGTAACAGGCAGTGCCTCCCTGCTTTACGCCTCCCATGCGCAAAAAGTTTACTCCGTCTTTTTTTATACTATACTCTTCCAGTGTATCTTCTATATCGGGATTGAGATCGACCAGGGTTCCTCCGCCGGCATTTTTTTCTTCAATGACTTCTTTCATGTCTATTAGGGGAATTTGTTCTGCAACTAATTGAGGGTCCAGGCCCAGGGTTATGCCCAGGCTGGCATCGGGGTCGGCATCCACTGCGTAAACACCGTTACCCCGGCGGGAAAGGTACTCTACCAGAGCTGCTGCCACGGTAGTTTTGCCTACTCCGCCCTTTCCGGAAACGGCAATCTTCAAGTTATTCCTCCTCCCAGGTATGGTGTGGATCCAGCAACTGCAATCCAGGTGTAAAATATTGGAAGTTTGCTAAAATTAAGCATATTTCTGGTACTTATCCGTTTAAGTTTATTCGACAAACAAAGTTACAAATCCTCTACTATAAAGAAAGTTGCTCTTTTCTCAAGATTCCATCTATTGCAACGCTTAAGTCAATTTTCACGCCTTCCATCCAAGCCATCACTATTATAACATAATAAAAGACGGAGGGCGCCTTCCGTCCGTCTTTCTTTCCCTCCGTCTTTTATTATGAGGCCTTTAGCTTAATTATTACTTTCTCTTCCTTCTTTCTCCCCTTCTTCTCCTCCTTCTTTGTTATCTTTTCCTTTTTCTTCTTCAGTTGATTCATTTTCATCGTTCTTGCTTTCAGCCTCTTCAGCAGCCTGCTTTACTTCCTGTTTCCCGGTTTTTCCTTTTTTCTGAAAGACAAATTCTTCGCTTTCCTCGTCTATATCCACCTGGACTACATCCCCGGCAGTCAAGTTCCCCTGTAGCATCTCTTCAGAAACCCCGTCTTCCAGGCGCTTTTGTATAACCCGGCGCAGCGGACGGGCTCCCAGCTGCGGATCGTAACCTTCTTGCACCAATCGTCCCTTGGCTTTATCAGTAACCTCAAGCTCCATGCCGTAACCCTGTACCCTGCGGTTGAGCTCTTCTAACATTATCTCTACAATCTGGTTAATGTGATCTTCGTTGAGGGCATGGAATACAATGGTTTCGTCCAGGCGGTTTAGGAACTCGGGACGGAAAGTCCGTTTTAGCTCATCCAGTACCCGTTCCTTCATCTGCTCATAACCGCTCTGCTCATCACTGGGACGGAAACCAACAGCAGGCTGTTTCTTGATATAAGTTGCACCTACGTTGGAAGTCATGATAATTACCGTATTGCGGAAATCCACCGTTCTTCCTTTACCGTCGGTAAGCCTGCCGTCTTCCAGTATTTGCAGCAGCGAGTTAAACACATCCGGATGAGCCTTCTCTATTTCATCCAGTAGAATAACCGAATACGGCCTCCTCCTGATCTGCTCGGTAAGCTGTCCGCCCTCGTCGTATCCCACATATCCGGGAGGTGCCCCGATAAGCCTGGCCACGGTATGCTTTTCCATGTATTCGGACATATCCAGGCGTATAATAGCTTTTTCGTCGCTGAACAGCGCCTCAGCAAGCGCCCGGGCCAGCTCGGTTTTACCTACACCGGTGGGCCCCAGGAAAATAAACGAACCTATGGGACGCTTGGGGTCTTTCAGCCCGGCCCTGGCCCGGCGGATAGCCTTGGCCGTAGACCTGACCGCCTCATCCTGCCCTACTACGCGCTGGTGCAGTATTTCTTCCAGACGCATCAGGCGCCGGGATTCTTCCTCGGTAAGTCTTTTTACCGGAATACCGGTCCAGCTGGAAACAATCTGGGCCACGTCTTCTTCCCCTACTTCTGCATCATCGGAGTAGACTTTTTGCTGCTCCCAGCTCTTGCGCTGCTCCTCCAGCTCTTCTTTTAGCTTTTGCTCCTGATCTCTTAGTTTGGCCGCGTTTTCAAACTCCTGGTTTCTTACCGCAGCCTCTTTCTCATTACGCAAGTTTTCCAGCTTTTCTTCTATCTCCTTGAGGTCGGGAGGCGTAGTATAGTTCTTGATCCTTACCCGGGAGCCCGCTTCATCAATCAAGTCAATAGCCTTATCGGGCAGGTATCGGTCAGTCACATAGCGGTCAGATAGCTCAACTGAGGCTTCCAGTGCTTCGTCGGTTATTTTTACCTTATGATGAGCCTCATATCGATCCCGCAGGCCCTTAAGAATTTCCAGGCTTTCCTCCTTGCTGGGCTCACCTACCATTATAGGCTGGAAGCGGCGCTCCAGTGCCGGGTCCCTTTCCACGTATTTACGGTACTCATCCACGGTAGTAGCCCCGGTACACTGCAACTCACCCCTGGCCAGGGCCGGTTTTAATATATTGGAAGCATCAATTGCTCCTTCCGCAGCCCCGGCACCTATAATGGTATGCAGTTCGTCAATAAATACTATGATATTACCTGCCTGGCGAAGCTCCACCATGAGCTTACGCAGCCTCTCTTCAAATTCCCCGCGGTATTTGGTGCCGGCTACTACCGCGGAAAGCTCTATGGTTACTACCCTTTTATCCCTTAATATTTCGGGTACATTGCTTTCCACTACCCGGTGGGCCAGCCCTTCGGCTATAGCGGTTTTACCAACACCGGGCTCACCAATAAGGCAGGGGTTATTCTTGGTGCGGCGACTTAACACCTGTATTACCCGTTCTATCTCTTTTTCTCTGCCTATTACCGGGTCCAGCTTGCCTTCACGGGAGAGGCGGGTCAGATCCCTGCCAAAGGCATCCACCGTAGGAGTCTGCGGGCTTGATTTAGCAGCGCTCCGGGATGCACTGCTGCTGCTCTCCTCACCGCCCAGCAACTGTATGACTTCCTTTCGTGCTTTTTTAAGATCCATTCCCAGGTTGGTCAAAACCTGGGCGGCTATACCTTCACCTTCCCTGAGCAGCCCCAGCAGGAGGTGCTCGGTCCCCACGTAATTATGGCCAAGGTTTTGACTTTCTTCTATGGCCAGCTCTATTACCCTCTTGGCCCTGGGGGTATAACTTATACTCTGGGGAGGGTTTTTATCTCCCTTGGGAATAATGTTTTCTACTTCCTGGCGCACCTTGTTAAGATCGGCACCCATATTCTGTAACGCACGTGCCGCAATTCCCGAACCTTCACGTACCAGGCCCAGTAGCAGGTGCTCTGTACCGATAAAATTGTGGTTTAACCTGCGTGCTTCTTCCTGGGCCAATACCAGCACCTGCTGTGCTCTTTCGGTAAATCTGCCAAACATAAACATCTTTTCACCACCTCGTTATATTTTCATTTGTACTAC
>CAYODA010000136.1:0-5633 GCA_964402625.1 uncultured Syntrophomonadaceae bacterium
ACCATTTCCAAACATTTTAATACAGCAAAATTTATTCTTAAATTAAATTACATTTTACAAATGCCTTTTTATTTCTTCCAATACCCCCTCTATATTCTCTAACACCTCATTGTTCCAAAATCGCAAAACAGTATACCCTTTGCTTGCCAACCATTGATCTCTAACTCCGTCTTTTTCTTTTCCCTCTTTTACATTGTGCTGACCGCCGTCGACTTCAATAACAAGTTTTTTTCTTATACAAATAAAATCCACAATATAACATCCAACAACCCTTTGACGCCGGAAACGAGCCCCATCTAACTGCTTATTTTTTAAATGCCACCAGATCTTTTGTTCCGCATAAGTAGAGTCTCTACGAAGTTTTCTGGCCAGCCTATAAAGTCTAGTTTTCTTATCTCCATCTGTCTCACTCAATTTTGCTACCTCTATTTTTTCAAACAAAGTTTTCGAAAGAAGCTTTTTCATAGCATACTTCCCTGAACAAGCTTTTTAAAAAAGGCATCCCCCCCATCTTGATCTTCCCCCCGGTGGGGGGAAGAAAATGAGGGTAACACAATTGTTTACTGTCTTCTCAGTCAGTTTTTTTTATAAGTTGCTAATATACAGTGAAGTGGGGTCAAACAGAGAAACCTCCCCCTTTTTTGTACGGTGATCTCCTGACACACCACCTTGACTCACTTAATGCCCATCTTTTGTATTCTTCAATTTCTTCTTTATTGCCCAAGAAATACCATCCCCATAAAACACTTGTTTTCACAGGCAGGGTCCTTAGACCAAAAAAGTCTTCCAGAAAAATTTCCTTGATTTCCTGGTGACCGTAGTAATTAAAGATTAAAATAATTTGCTCCCATTCGCCCCTGGCTAAAGCAGTCAAAATAATATGTTTTTTGGAGCGTTCCATATCCATCGATTCAGGCTCGTACCCTGGAAACAGGTTTGCCAATTCTGGCAGCACCGGCATTTCAACCTCCACCCCTTCCTTTTGCCAAATCCCAAGTTCCTGCATCTTTATAGTTGTTCCATCTTGTTCTTAAATCTGCCTCATTACCATCTCTTTTAGAAACTCCTCTATAGCCTCTTGGGTTAAATTTCTATCAAAGACTTTCGACATGGCTTCTTCTTTATCTGTTACGTCATCAGTATAAACTAGTTGCTCCCTGAAAAGCTTTTCAGAAAAAGAACCCGTTATCGTTTTCTCGTATTTTTTCTTGGCATTTTCAATAATAAAGCCAAGATCTATACCTTCATTCTTGAGTATATAGTACATATCAATATAATCCTTGTATGAACTCCGTCTGCCCATAGAATAAGCTTTCATTAGTGCTATTTCTTTAACTGAAGCAATCTTAATCCCCTTTAAGCTATCACTTACATTTTCTCCTTGCTTCAAATAAAACATTAATGGAAAAGGGTAGCTTAAAAAAGTTAATTTCGATCCCTCAACCAACAGATCCAGCTGATTGCTTTCTTTAAGCTGCACTCTAACCTTCTTATCTAACTGTTCTTCCATTGTGGTAATTATACTTTCGCTATCTATACCATTATCATTTTCATATATAAAATCCAGGTCATCAGAGGACCTGTGATTTATTTGCAGAGCCAGACCTGTACCCCCCGCAAGATAAAAACTTTTAGCAATAAACGTATTAGAAAGCTTCTGGCAGATGCTTTCCATATTATTGTTAATGACATATTCCATTATTCTATTACCCCCATAATTATATTATATCACAATATTTTACAGATTTAAATCTTCAGGTAGACCCTCTAACTAGGGGACGGTTCTTTGTTTTAATTACTGATTTTACAAAGAACCGTCCCCTGTTTTATCTGGCGTGTTTCAATAGCAGCTCCTCCAGCTGTTCTGCCAGGGCATCCCGATCAAACTGCGTCTCTGCCAGCCTCCGGGCGTTTTTTGCCATACGCTCACGACGCTCCGGCTCCTGGCACAGTGCCATAACAGCTTCCACAAGGGCGCCGGCATCGGCGGGAGGAATGGGCACGCCTGCTTCTTCCTCCTCCAGCAGCCGGTGTACCCAGCCTTCCATGTTGGCAACCACCGGAACCCCGGCTGCCAGGGCATCAAAAAACTTGTTGGGTGAATTGGTCTGCAGCACCGGGAGATGCTTGAAAAGCACCAGCGCTGCCCCCGCGGCACGGTAAAGATGCGCCACGGTATATTTATCCTGCGGGCCCATGAGCACCACGTTCTCCAGCTGGCGCCGCTTTACTTCTTCCTCCACGAAGGGGCGGGCTTTCCCGTCACCGGCCAGGGCAAATACAATATCCTCCCGACCCATTTCCTGCAGCCTTTCGGCCGCTTCTACTATCAGGTCTAACCCGTTGGCTTCTCCCATGGCGCCCCCGTAAGCCACCACGAATTTACCCTGCAATCCCCATTTCTGCAGAAAACCCTCCCGGGATTCGCCCGGCTGAAAAATTTCGGTATCGCTGCTGTTGGGAATCATGGTTATCTTTTCCCGCGCCACACCCTGCCGGGCCACGCCGTCGACCATTCCCGGGGAAAGTGCCACCACGTGCCGGGCGCCGCGGTAAATCATACGTTCTAATACCCGCAGCCCCCACACCAGAAACTTGTTCCGGAAAACTCCCATTTGAACAGGTGCTTCCGGCCACAGGTCCCGCACTTCAAAAATCAGGGGGACCCGGTGGCGCAGCCTTAAAACCAGCCCGGGAATCCCCACTGTCAGGGGGGTAGAAGTGGCAAAAACCAGGTCGGGATTACAAACGCGCCAGCCGGCCCGGACGGCCAGCCAGGCGTAGCGCAAAAAACTCCTGACGCGCTCTTTAGCGCTCATGTAATTGGAATAACCTACCGGGATTACTATAACCCTGATACCTTCTATTTCCAGTTCGGTCCACTTTTGGCCGGGAGAGAAATCCACCTGCAGGCGGTTATTCCCCGTAACCATGGTCACCCGGTAGCCCCGGGCCACCAGCCGCCTGGCAAACTCGTACGAACGGGTTCCGCCTCCCTTTTCCGGAGTGGTAAAATACTGGTGCAAATAAAGAATGTGCATTTTGAACCGGTCACTAATAAGAAAACTCCCTCTCTATTACATCGCTACGCAGCCCCGGTGAAGGGAATTCGGAGAAACTCTCCCCTTCACGTAAAGGCCGGTTTTTTACCGGCCTTATTCCACGCCGGCGGGATACTTCCAGCCCGAAAACCTCTTTTATTAATTCCCGGCGATGGGATTCGTCCACCACTACTTTTAAAATTTCGCGGTTGTCACGCAGGGAAACTACCATGTCTCCCCGGAAAACATGGCTGTGGTAATTATCTGTAGAGAGCAGGGTAATATAATCGGTCAGCGCCCCGATTTTTTCCGTGGAAAGATCGGTTTTAATATTGCGGCGCAGAACACTGTATACCCGGGGTACCTGTTCCAGGCGGGTGTCTTCTTTAAACTGCCGGAGAACTTCCAGCATTATCTCCTGCTGACGCTCCACCCTGTCCCGGTCACAGCTACTGCCCCGGTACTGCAACAGGTACAGGAACTCCCTGCCCTCCAGTTCCCTGTCGCCTTCCGGGACAATGACCTCTCCCTCACCGAAGTCGTCGCGCAAAGGTTCTTCCAGCTCGTATTCCACTCCGCCCAGGGCGTCTACTATTTCAGCGGCACCGTCCAGGTCCACTGCAATATAATTGTGCAACGGCACTCCTCCCAGAAAGTGCCGCAGGGATTCCTGCATTACTTCCACGCCATGAAGATCGGGATCGCCGTAATCGCTCATGTGATACCCGTAAGTGTAGGCGTTGCTTATCCTGTCGTACACTTCCGCTTCGGCAATATAGGCAAAAGTGTCGCGCAGCACGTTCACCAGGTGAACCTCGTTTTCCTCCAGGTCCAGTGATACTATTAAGATGGTGTCGGGGAAAAACTGATCACGGCCACCCCTTTCCCGGTCCCAGGTGCGGTCAATGCCCAGGAACATGAGGTTAACCGTGTCCTGCCCAAATATTTCCTTCAACCTTTCAGCTTTTTGTTTCTTTAGATAATCTTCCATCTCCCCGTTTTCGTTTTCCCCGTTTACTTTTCCGTTATTGCCTTCTTCTTTATCGTTCCCCTCCAGCTTCCACAACGCCTCCCCACTGTGCTGAAAATACCTGGTAAAAATAGCCTCACTTGCCGCTGCCACCAGTACAAACGCGGCCAACAGGGCAAGGGGATACAGCAGTTTCCTTTGTCTATTAAAATCTATCACTATTCACACCTGCTCTAAAGATTACCTTAGAGAATACAACCTTCCGTCGTAACTTCCAAAGAGGACCCGGTCCCGGTGGATTACAGCCGCAGTATCTATTTCTCCTCCCACGGATAATTCCCAGAGAAGATCGCCGGTATCCGCTTCCAGGGCATAAAACACCCCGTTTTCCCCACCAAAAAACACCACCTCATCCGCCACGGAAGGTGAGGAAAGCACAGAAACCCCGGCATCGTAGTTCCATACTTCTTCCCCGGTCTCCGCGTCTACGGCATAAAGGTGGTTATCCGCGCTGCCCACGTAGACTGTTCCCTCGTAAACCGCCGGGGAAGATCCTATCCAGTTGCCGGTATGGAACTCCCACTCCTTTTCACCCGTATCTACATCTATTGCCAGGAGAACGCCGGCAAAATTACCCACGTACGCCTTCCCGTTTTCTACCGCCGCAGTAGATTGAATCCAGTCGCCGGTATGGTAGTCCCACTCTTCTTCGCCGGTAGACGGGTCTACTGCTATAAAACGCCCGTCCATACAACCTATATAAAGTTTCTCCTGGTAAATGGCCGGTGAAGCCGGGAGCCAGTCTCCTACATCAAGGGACCACTCTTTCTCTCCCGTGGCCGCGTCCAGGGCGTAAAGATACCCGTCGTGGGAACCAAAAAACACCTTGTCCCGGTAAACCGCCGGGGCGGATTCCATGGAATCCGCCTCCTCACTGGAGAAAGTCCACACTTTTTCTCCCGTTACCCGGTCCAGCGCATAAAAAACCCCGCGCTGGCAGCCAAAGTAAACCAGTTCATCTTCCACCGCGGGGGAAGAGTATATACGTCCTTCCACCTGGTCGTAGCTCCACTGTTCTTCTCCTGTTTCCGCATCCAGGGAATAAAAGGTGCCGTCGTCACTTCCAAAATACAGCTTACCGTCTACTACCGCAGGTGAGGAAATAATTGTCCCCTGGGTGGCAAACTGCCAGTCCAGTTCGCCTTCCCGGGGGGCGCTGGAGGCGGAAAAAACACCTGTTCGCTGCAGGTTCCCCCGGAATGTTTCCGTTACGTGTTCTACAGTTTCCGATTCACATCCGGTGATGCCCACCAGGTATAAAAACACCGCTGCAGAAGCCGTTGCCGTGACTGTAGCTGTAATTGTCTTAAACAGCGGTCTTTTTCTTTTCGCCGCACCTTGCATGGCTTAAATTCACTCCCTGCCTGCCGCCTTTCTGGCGGCAGGTGATTCCACTATGCTTTATAGGCTCTGGACGTGTCAACTTCCCGCCCTGCCTGGAAAGCTATTTTCCTGTACTTGCATATTATTTATTCTACACCGTGCTTCAAAAACCTCCCGGAAAAGATCTACTCAGAAAATACGTTTGCTTTCTATTGTCGCTGGTGTAGTGGTTGGCTCGG
>CAYODA010000137.1:0-5598 GCA_964402625.1 uncultured Syntrophomonadaceae bacterium
GTAAAGCGCAGCAAGCATTAATACATCAAAGGGGGGCTGTTCCTTTTAGGGGCGGTCCCCTTATTTTAGTACTTCGTTAGCATTATAAAAAAAAAGCCGCAGGATGTCCCTGCGGCAAAAGTCACCTAAGGGTGACTGGGAGAGGAGAAACCGGAGGAAGAGCTTATGGGGAATGTTGGTTCCATTTTTATTATGAGTTAATGAATAACAGTTTATACTTGTTTTTTAAAAAAAAATATAGTAGAAGTTTAATAGAAAAATTTATGCCATAAGGAGGTTTTATGCGAATTACCGGAGGCAGTTGTAAATCTGTAAAAATTAAATCTCCCCGGGGGAGCTCAGTTCGGCCCACCTCGGATAAAGTAAGAGAAGCATTATTTAATATACTGGGGCCGCAGATAACTGGGAGTTTATTTGTAGACGGGTTTGCAGGAAGTGGTGTTGTGGGTATAGAAGCATTAAGTAGGGGAGCAGAATACTGCTATTTCATCGAGCAAAATAAAGCATGGACGAAATTAATAGGAGATAACCTGAGAAAAACAGGTGTAGAGAAGAAGGCGGTGATAATAAACCGGGAGATAAGCAGGGGTTTTCGCAAAATTGCCGGCGAAGGTAGAGCTGTGGACTATGTTTTTTTGGACCCTCCTTATAACAGTTTCCTTCATTTAAAAGCCTGTGAAGAGATTTTTTGCCAGGGACTGTTAAAAAAGGAAGGCGTTTTAATTCTTGAGCACGATAGCAGGACAAAGGTGTTGCTTGATAACTGGCACCTGATAGACCAGAGATGGTACGGAGATACGGGATTGTCGTTATTGCAGCAGAAGACATAATTTTAATTCAGGAGGGGTCTCATATGGTAAGGGCAATATATCCGGGTAGTTTTGACCCGCCGACAAACGGACATCAAGATATTATTAAAAGAGCAAGTGAGGTTTTTGATCACCTTACTGTTGCTGTGTTGGAAAATCCCAGGAAGGAGGCTCTTTTCAGTCATGAAGAACGGGCGGAGATGCTCGAAAAAATTTGTGCCCCATATGATAATGTGGAAGTGGATTATTTCCGGGGGCTCCTTATAGAGTATGCCACCAGGAAAGATGCCCGTATTATTATAAAAGGTCTGCGGGCCATGTCCGATTTTGAATTTGAATTTCAAATGGCCCTGGTAAACCGTAAGCTTGATTCGCGGATTGAGACTATGTTTATGATGACTAACAGCAAATACTCTTATTTGAGTTCGAGTATAGTAAAGGAAATTGGCAGTTTTGGTGGAGACATACGCCCCCTGGTTCCGCCCAAAATTTACGAGATGATTATAAAAAAGGTGAGCAGGGATTAAACAAATTTAAAAGCTTAAGAACTGGTGCTTAAAGAGTAAACCAAATTTTGTATTCCAGGCTTCCAAGATTCACATGTGCCTGGAATACCATTTTTTAGCGCAGTAAATTATAAAAGAAATAATTAGAAGAAATAATAGAAAACATAATACCCTGGGAACCATAAAAGCTGTTCGGGACCACCAGAAGGAAAGATCAGTTGCGGCAGGAGTGTGGTGGAGAAATGCCGGCAGGGTAATGCTTTCTGTTGCTGACGGGAAAAATTCCAGTATAAAAAAAGTGTATAAACCGGCCAGGATGGCGTGAAGTCCCCGTGCACAAATGTAGGGTAATACACTTATGTCTGTATCGCTGACTATACTCGCTACCTGGGCGTGGACTGAAAGTCCGCTCCAGGCAATTATGACACCGGTAATTATCAGAATGTCCTGCAGGGGGGCACCGGCGGAAGCGATATGCTGGCAGCCAAGATCAATTTCTAAAAGCCCGCTAAACAAGGACGGTGCCAGGTCAATGTCCAGCCCCAGGGGGACAATAATAATGGAAACCAGGTGCGCAAAAACTTCCACTGCACCTGCAATATGGAGTATGCGTATTATTACGGAAAAAAGTATAATGAAACCACCTATTAGCAGGAGGGTTTGTATAGATTTGTTTATGGCGTCCCCCATTAGTTGGCCAAAGGGACGCCCGTCTTTTTTTCGGGCTTCCAGCAGGGCGGTAACAGCTCTCTTAAGGAGACCGTGGTTTTTGTCGTATACGCTAACAGCAGCATCAAGTGGAGAGCTTTTGGCCTTATAGAAGCGCATAAGAAAGCCTATACTCAGCGTAGAAAGATAGTGGGCCAGGGCTATGATTATCCCCACTTCCGGGAGGCCTATCATCCCAACTGCCACCGCCCCAAACATAAAAAGAGGGTCGGCGGTGTTAACAAAGCTTACCAGCCTTTCTGCTTCCACCTTGTTAAGTATCTCTTTTCGTCTCATGTCAGCTGTAATAATTGCTCCCAGGGGAAACCCCGAAGCCAGCCCCATGGCCAGTACGAAAGAGCCCTCGCCGGGAACGTTAAATACGGGTCTCATAACAGGTTCCAGGAAAACACCCATCATGTTTACGGCACCCAGGCCAATTAAAATTTGGGCCATGACAAAAAAGGGGAGCAGAGCCGGAAATACGATATTCCACCAGATACTTAAACCATCCAGGGAGGCTTGAAAAGCTTCCTGGGGATAAAGCACCATGGATACAGCAACGAAGATGGAAGTAAATGCCAGGAGGAGGGTGGCCAGTGCCTGCTTGTTTTTGAATAGAGTTTCTAAGGAGACTGCTGCGTAGAGAAAAACAAATAAAACAAACAGTAACCAAATTATTTGCAATAAAAACACTCCAGACAGAAGATCATAACTTTCATTAATATATATAATAAGAAAATATTTTGGGTAGACCTGGTTTAACAAGCATACGTTAAAAGGACTGTCAAAAAAGCTATTGCAGGTGGTATACTTAAAGTAATACAGTATTTAATAATCGGAGGATAAGAATGCTAAAATTTTTGGTGCTTTTTACAGTGGTTCCGCTGGTGGAACTATGGCTTTTGATTAGAATAGGCGAATGGCTGGGGGCTTTTCCAACGGTACTGCTTGTGGCTGCTACCGGTTTTATAGGAGTTCTTCTGGTAAAGGCCCAGGGCCTTCTTACTCTTCGCCGCATTGGGGCTGAGCTGGAGAGGGGAACAATACCCGCTGACAGCCTGCTGGACGGACTGCTTATTCTTTTGGGGGGAGCTTTTTTGCTTACTCCGGGTATAATAACCGACATACTTGGTTTTTCCATGGTGTTGCCTTTTACCCGGGAACTGGTTAAAAAAGTAGTAAAAGTAATTATTCAAATTATGATTGGCAAGGGGTATCTAAATATCTGGCGCAGGTGACAAGCAAGCATAAGTGGATAAAGAAACACCCCTGGTAAATACAAATGGGTTTTTAGAGGGACGGCATAATAATCTTGTGCAAGGGGCACAGATGCTCAGGGAGAAGTATCCACTAAATTTATACAAGGTCGGTAGCTAATATATTCCGCGGTGGTGGAGTAATTATGAGCCAGAAACAAAAAACAGGCCTGGCCCTGGGAGCGGGTTTCTCGCGGGGTTTTGCGCATATTGGTGTTATTAAAGCGCTTACACGGCAGGGGTTTTCAATTGATTATATTGCGGGTAGCAGTATGGGTAGTGTTATAGGACTCCTGTACGCCAGCGGACTTCCGTTGTCCACCATTGAAGAGCTGGCTTTAAATTTAAAAAGAAAAAACTGGGTTGATTTTACTGTCCCCAGGGAAGGATTGGTTTCGGGGGAGAAACTGGAGAGTCTTTTGTCCCTGCTTACACGTCGCCGCTACCTGGAAGAGCTTCCTTTGCCCTTGAGTGTCACGGCAACTGACCTGCAAGAAGGCTGCCGGGTGGTAATAAGAAAAGGTTTTGCTGCCCGGGCAGTAAGAGCTTCCAGTGCCATACCCGGGATATTTAAACCGGTGAAAGCAGGTGAGAAGCTCCTGGTTGACGGGGGTGTCCTGGAGAGAGTGCCGGTAGAAGAAGTCAGGAAAATGGGGGCGGATGTTGTTATAGCGGTAGATGTATCTTCTGGAGTGGAAGAGTATGAAGTTAATAACATCTTTGATATTATATCCAGGACCATAGATATTATGTCAAAAGAGTTAACTTTGTACCGTATGCAAGAAGCCGATATTTTGATTACCCCTTATTTGAAAGACATTTCTCCTTCTGATTTCAGCCGGGTGGAAGAGACTATTGCCAGGGGAGATGAAGCCGCCTGTAAAGCAATACCCGGTCTTTATTCCATTTTAAAGAAAGAGGTGTAGAATGAATGCAAAAGCCTCGAATTGCAAATCCCGTTCTTGTTATTGTTGCTATACTGGTTGCTGTTAGTTTTTTTGTACCTACTACGTATGTGATGGTGGCACCCGGTACTACAGAAGATCTGGCAGGTATGGTGGAGGTTCAAAATGGTGGGGCCGAAGAAAGGGGTGTTTTTCAACTGGTAACCATAAAACAGAGGCAGAGTATTAGCGTCCCTGTCCTGTTATACGCTTTAGTTCACCCGGAGCGGGAGGTCAGGCAGCGTGTAGAAGTAATGCCGCCCGATGTTGACGAGGAGGAATACTGGGAAATCGTCAGGAAGCAAATGCAAGAGAGCGAAGAAGTGGCAAAAATAGTGGCGTTACGCCAGGCGGATTACGAAGTGGAGGTCCGGGGAAAGGGAATTGAAGTGCATGATATTATGGAGGGAAGTCCTTCTCAAGGAGTTTTGCAGGAGGGGGACGTTATTAGAGAAGTAGACGGGGTGGAAGTAGAACTGGCGAACGAGGTGATTTCCCAGGTGCAGGAGCGAGAAATAGGGGAAACTGTTAATTTAAAAATTGAAAGGAACGGCAGGATTCTGGAAAAGGAAGTATCAACAACAGAACACACGGATACCCCCGGAAAAGCCGCACTGGGTATATATATTACTACCCTCGGATGGGAGGCGGATTTGCCGGTGGATATTGAGATAGATGCGGGGAATATAGGAGGACCTTCGGCCGGGTTGATGTTTGTTCTGGAAATACTTAATCAGCTCTGGGAGGAAGATATTGCCGGAGGTGAACAGGTTGCCGGGACAGGAGCCATTGATCTCGAAGGTAATGTTACAAGCGTGGGCGGGGTCAAGCACAAGGTAAGGGCCGCAGAAGACCGGGAAGCAAGTTACTTCCTGGTCCCCTCTGGTAATTACGAGGAGGCCCGTAATGCAGCCAGTCAAATGGAAGTGATAGAAGTAAACACACTGGAGGAAGCACTGGAAGCTTTGGAAAGCATCAGGGCTGTTAATGCCCGGGGAGCCCTGGACTTGTGGGAATTGGTCCACCCTGTGCTTGACAAACATCCGGTTTTAAATATGGCTCTATAAAGCCTGTTGCGGAACAGGAAAGGGAATGTATTTTTGCATGTATAAATCATCGTGCAGTGTTTAAAAAAGGCAGATTTCTACGTGTGACAGGCTGAATTGAGTCGGGTCAAACGGTGATGCTAGTTTTTTGACAGCATAAAAGAATTCGTGGTATACTAATTTCTGCAAGTTACCCCTAGTAAACCGGGTAGTCGCGAGGGTGTTATTGCCCTCGAGGAAAGTCCGAGCTCCGCAGGGCAGGGTGCTGGGTAACGCCCAGTGGGGGTGACCCCAAGGATAGTGCCACAGAAAGAAACCGCCCGGCA
>CAYODA010000138.1:0-5565 GCA_964402625.1 uncultured Syntrophomonadaceae bacterium
CACCTTAAAGTACGGAACCACTTTTTGCAGTATCTGTTTTGGCACAGGGTGATTCTCAACATGTTATAATCAACAACTTTTTTCATAAAAAAACACCTGGTAATACCAGGTGTTTCGAAGTTTTATAGTATAAGTGATTTAACCGTTAAATATTTTTTGGGCCAGCTTCTGATAACCCCTTACGTTGGCAAACTGAGCCTCTTCAACCAGCACCATGTTGGGAAAACTGTTGATGATATAAGAGCTCATTTCTTGCCCACCACCGCCGGTAAGCAAAATCCTGTCAAACTGTTTGAAATCCCATTTTGATTCTATTTCCGTGGCGATTTTCCCGGCCACCATTTTAAAGGCATTGTCCACCCAGGCGGATATGTCATGTTCTTTGCCGGCAATTTTAACTGTCTTCTTACTTATACACTCATCCAGCATGTGGTCTTCCTTGTCTACCTTGTATTCCCTCCTCAGCTTATCTCCAATTAAACGGGATATAGTGCTGAGGGCGGTAGTGGTAGAAAAACTGAGTCGATCTATAAATTCTGTATTATACGAAACAGCCAGGTCCGTGGTTTTATAACCTATATCTACAATACCTACCATTTCCCTGGTCAGATCCTGATCTACTATTTCACCGTTATTGTTTAACAGTAGATTAAACAGAGTGCCAAAAGGTTGAGGCACTATTCTGGCATTCTTAATGTGAAAATTGCGCTCCCATAGCTGTCCTTCCCTCCAGATGCTGGTCTTATAGCTACCTGTTAGTGAGTTTTTCCAGTCATCCTTGTAAGCAGCGTAATAGTTGGTTGGCAAGCCGCTGACTACATTAAACTGCTGATCGTCCCTGGTGCACATCAGGTTCAAAGCTGTCAACATTAAAACTTTAGAGTTTTTATCTTTAGACCTGTCCTGATCCAGGGAACGGGAAACTATCTCGCTCTGCCTTATAGCAAGGTCTCCAACAAAAAAGCTTTCGCTGCCAATCTCTATATGTAAATTTTCCAAGGGATCGGTCTCCATTACCATTTCGCTCTGGTATTGAATATCATCCCCCGACCCAACTATACTGGGAAACATAACGGTCTTTTCGTTGTCAATAAACTTGACAAAACCGTACCCCAGATCTATTCCCACATTGCGTGTAGAAGACTGCTCTCCTGCCTGGAACCGGGAATCTTGTTCCTCCACTGTGCCGGGATTTTCGGCTTGCTGGGATTCTTCATCTCCATGATTTCCCGGGAAATGATTCATATTGTCGCTATCTTGCATTTCCCGTTTCTCTTCCATTGATAAAAGACCTCCTTTCAGGAGTAAAAATTTTATTTATTAACCTGTTTTCGGACTTCCCTGAGTTCCTTTTTGGTCACGTGGAGGAGCATGCCTTCTTTTTGTTCTTTGACCGGGCATATACTTTTCTGTGCACATTTTTTGCAGTCCTCTTTCTTAAAATAGGCCTGCATGTATTTTTTCTTGGACCGGTAACTGGCCTCTATGGGAAATTTGCCGTTGGGACATTTTTCTATTTCGTTGTTGGTATTTATAATAAAATCTTTTATCTCCAGGCTTTGTTGTTTTTCCGGGCTGCTTTCTTGCGTGTGTATATCAATTGCTTCGGAAACTCCACCATCGTATTGTTTGGGACCTGCTTCATGTTCTGTTTCTTCCTCTACCGGGGTTGAATACCCCCCTTCCTGCTCTCCCCCTTCACTTTTAAGGGGGTGCTCCGTTCCACCGCCTTTAGCTTCTGCCTCTGCGTCTACTTCTGTTTCTCTAGCCAAATCCCCCTCGCCTTCCCCTACAGGCAGGAGTGTTATATACGGACCCTTTTCCAGTTTTGATCCTTCTTCTTTAACATGGGCGCTACACTGGCCTTCTATAACTGCCCCTTCTTCCATGTACAGCCTGTTAGTATCAATATCACCTTCTATTACTGCAGTAGAAAGTATCTCCAGGGATTCGGTACACTTTAAGAAGCCTTGAACTTTTCCCCCAATTACCGCCTTTTTAGCTTCAATATCGGCTATTACTTCCCCGTTTTTACCCACAATAAAGTTTTCTTTGATAATTATCCTGTCTGAATTCCAGGCAGTAATTTTCCCATCGATTTTTACAGATTCTTTAGAAATAATACTTCCGATTATCTCGGTTTTGCTCCCTATTACAGTATTTGTTCTATTTGTATTAGCTTTTTTTTTGAGCATAATCCGCCTCTCATGGAAGAAAGAATTTTACAACTGAACGAGCTAAAAATATCACGATTTTGAAGTGTTTGTCAAGCTTGCACGGATTTCCTCATATCGTGTCAACTCACAGTTCTCGGGAATGACTTCCGGGTGCTTGGACAAACAATTTTATGCCATAAAATGTTATTCCGGAGCTAGTAAAGTATTTCATCTTTTCCAGGCAGATATTTTTTCAGTGCTTCAGGCAGTACCACACTACCGTCTTTCCGCTGGTTGTTTTCCAGTATGGCAGCCAGTGTCCTTCCTACCGCCAGGCCTGACCCGTTTAGGGTATGCACAAAGGCGGTCTTTTTGCCGCCAGTAGCTTCCGACGGGTCGGCTACCCGGTACCGTATACCGGCACGGCGTGCCTGGAAATCACGGAAATTGCTGCAGGATGAAATTTCCCGGTAGTTTCCCGAAGAGGGCATCCAAACTTCCAGGTCATATTTTTTGGCGGCTGCAAAACCCAGGTCACCGCTACACATCAACACTACCCGGTAAGGTAGTTCCAGCAGCTGCAGCACTTTTTCCGCATCCCTCACCAGTTTTTCCAGCTCCTCATTGGAATCTTCAGGTTTAACAACTTTAACCAGTTCCACCTTGTTAAACTGGTGCTGGCGTATCAAGCCGCGTGTATCTTTCCCGTGTGAGCCTGCTTCAGCCCTGAAGCAGGCACTGTAAGCAGCATAGTAGCGGGGGAGATCTTCTTCTTCCAGTATCTCCTCCCGGTGTAAATTAGTCACCGGAACTTCTGCCGTGGGAATCAGGTAAAAATCGTGGTCCTCTATTTTAAACATGTCCTCACCGAACTTGGGAAGCTGTCCCGTACCAATCATGCTGTCTTCGTTTACCAGGAAAGGGGGAAATAACTCTTCATAGCCGTGTTCGCCGGTGTGCAGGTCCAGCATCAGGTTTATCAATGCCCTCTCCAGCAGGGCTCCTTTGCCGCGGTAAACTGCAAACCGGCTTCCGCTTATCTTGCCCGCCCGCAAAAAATCCAGTATATTTAAAGATTCGCCTAAATCCCAGTGTGCCTGGGGGTTAAAATCAAACTGCGGGGGTTCTCCATGGTACCGTACCGGCTGGTTGTCTTCTTCGGTATCGCCGGTAGGCACTTCCGGATCGGGGATGTTGGGAATACACAGGTGTATTTGCTTCATTTTTTCGTTTATCTCTCTAACCTCGGCATCGTATTCCTTGATCCGGGCGGAAATAGTGCGCATCTCTTCTATGCTGGAGTTATCTTCAATTCCCTGGGCTTTTTTCTTGCCGATTTCCTTGGAAACCACATTTCTTTTATGCTTAAGGGATTCCACTTCTTGAAGCAGCTCCCTTCTTTTCTGGTCCAGCTCCTCCAGCTGCTCCAGGTCTGCTTCTTCTCCCTTGGACTTCATGGCCTGTCGCACCATTTCCGGGTTTTCTTTAAAAAGTTTTAAATCTATCATTACTTCGCCCCCCTGGTATAATTACATCTCTTCCGGTGCTTGAATACCCAGCATCTCAAGACCTTCCCGCAGAACTTCCCGGCATGCCTTCAGCAGGATCAGCCTTGCTTCTTTCACCGGGTTGGCTTCGCCTAAAACATTGCAGTTGTGATAAAAACGATTAAATTCCCGCGCCACATCGATCAGGTACCTGGCCAAGAGGGAAGGCCTGTGTTCCTCGCGGGATTTGGCTACCGTATCGCCCAACCACGACAGTTGCTTTAAGAGGGTTTTCTCTTCTTCCTTCTCCAGCAGACTTGCCGCTTCCACATAACCGGGTGCTGTCTCCACATCGGCACCTTCTTCCGCAGCCTTTCGAAGTATACTACACAGCCGGGCGTGAGCATACTGCACGTAAGGGGCTGTTTCACCCGAAAAATCCAGCACCCTGTCCCATTCAAATTCCACATCTTTAATACGGTCATGGTAAAGATCTCCGAACTTGATGGCTCCCAGACCTACCGCCCGGGCAACCTCTTCTTTGTCTTTTAAATCAGGGTTTTTCTCTTCTATGGTCTGATAAGCCAACGCAATAGCCCGGTCGATAACATCTTTCAATAAAATAATATTCCCCTCACGGGTGGACATTTTACCATCTTTAAAGCGGATCAGCCCAAATGGTACGTGTATGCAATTATTGGCCCACTCATACCCCATCAGTTCCAGGACCTTGAAGAGCTGTTGAAAGTGCAGGGTTTGTTCCGCCCCTACCACGTAAAGCATTTTACTAAAATTAAATCTTTCGTATCGGTAAATGGCCGCTGCCAGATCACGGGTTATATACAGAGTAGCCCCATCCTGTTTTTGTAAAACGCAAGGCGGCAGTTCATGTTCTTCCAGGTCCACTACCACGGCACCTTCGCTCTCCTGGGCAATACCTGTTTCCCGGGCCTGTTTAACTACTCCTTCCAGCTGCTCGTTGTAAAAGCTTTCTCCCAGGTAATAGTCAAACTCAATTCCCAGCATGTGATAAATTTTTTGAAACTCTTCCAGGCTATAACTGCAGAAGCTTTTCCACAGCTCCACCGCACGACTGTCCTCTTCTTCCAGCTGTTTAAACCACAGTCTGCCTTCTTCTTCCAGATCTTCGTTTTCTTTGGCCTGCTGGTGGAACTCCACGTAAAGATGATAGAGGTAATCCACCGGATTTTCCTGGAGCTTTTCTTCCTGGCCCCACTTCAAATACGCGGCTATGAGCTTGCCAAACTGGGTTCCCCAGTCCCCCAGGTGGTTGATGCCCACGGGACGGTATCCCAGGGCCCTGTAAATGCGATAAAGGGCGTTTCCTATGACCGTAGAACGCAGGTGTCCTATTCCAAAGGGTTTGGCTATGTTGGGAGCGGAGTAGTCTATTACCACTGTTTCGCCATTGCCCTCGCCATACCACCGTGACAGGTAGGTTCCATCCAAAAGTTCCCCTATCAATTCCTGACCCATAGCCCGGTAATTCATATAAAAATTCAAGTAAGGTCCTTTACTTTCTGCCTGTATCCAGTAAGTGCCACCTTCCTGGCTAATTTTTTCTTCCAGTTCGCGGGAAATTTCCGCAGGGTTCTTCTTCATATGGGAAGCCAGCTGAAAACAGGGAAAGGCTATTTCTCCCATCCGGGGATCGGGAGGAGTTTCCATAAGTTCCTCTAACTTGCTTTCGGAAAGAGGTGTTTCTTTAGCCAGGCATTCAGCTATCTCTCTTCTTAGTCTTAACATGGATTCCGTCTACTCCTTATGTACTTTACATTATTTTAACCCGATTTTTGGAACATTACAATAACAGGCTACACGTGACAACCGGTTTAGCGCGCCAGGTTGACTACTCAGAAAATAGCGTTTGCTTTCTATTCTCGCTGGTGTAGTGGTTGGCT
>CAYODA010000139.1:0-5550 GCA_964402625.1 uncultured Syntrophomonadaceae bacterium
CGTATTTTTGTAATTTAATTTTATCTCATTAATATTGCATTACTTTTACAATCTCTTTTCTTTTCAGTTACAATTACATTACAACGCAAATTTATTCTTCCTCGCCTTCCTCAGGCTCCACTTCTTCAATTATTTCTACTATATTTTCCATTAACTCAGCAGCTTTTATCTTGATAACTTCCAGTTCTTCTTTCTCAACTACTCTACTGAGATCTTCCAAGGATTCTTCAAACTCCTCCAGAATACCATCTTCTTCATCCTCTAAATCGTCTTCCAGTCCTTCCTTTAGCTCACTCATAAAATCAATTCGTGCCAGGGCTTCTTCCGTATTGCCATCCACTGAAGCCAGGACCACACTTCTGGTATGATACTTGATCTCCCTGGCTGCGCCCGTAGTGCTGTCTACCGTAGTGGAAATGATTTCTGTCAGCAGTGCGGTAAGGTGGTTTGCCTCACCCAGTATACCAAAATAGTTCTCTTCCACTCCTGAGAGAGTAAGGCCATCCAGCCTCTCTTCAAACTCTTCCAGCTTATCCGGCGCAACCTCTTCCTCTACCAGATCCGGCCTTATTGCATCCCACAGGTTGTGCAATTCGGTTGTAGAAACGGTTATCTCTTCCCAGATTTCCTCTGTGTCTTCAGGAGGCTCCAGCCCCTCTTCTTCGTCAGAATCCTCTTCTTGAAAGTCTTCTTTTTCTCGTCTTAAAAGTTCTCCCATGACGGTTTTTTCCAGGATTTCTTTTTCCATAGTAGTCTCGCTGTAAACCTGCTCGTCTTCTTCATCTTCACCGTTCTGTTGATCATCTTCTTCCTCGCCTGCTTCATCTTCTTCTTCATCAGTTTCTTCTTCCTCTTCCTCAGGCGGAGGCATTCCCTCTACCAGCGGCACCAGGTCCGCCTGCTGCATTACAGAGATAAGATTTTCTTCAATCTCCAACAAATCTTCCAGGATTTCTTCTGCTTCTTCTACACCGTTACCTTCATCCTCTTCATTCTCCTCCGTCTCTTCACCAGGACATCCTGAAAGCAGCAATACCGCCATTAACAGTGCAGCAAATTGAAGTTTTTTTCCTGACATATACTATCACCTCAGTGATAGTATTTACTTATTTGGTATGATATACAACAACCCGAGTTCTTGCCTACTTAAAGCTGCACCGGCGGTCCTGTCCATTCTCTAACATAATTCAAAAGATGAATAAAGCCATGGCATGCCCGGCAAATATTACGAATTTCTACTTTCCACCTGGTTAAGTATCTCGTTTAATTTTTCCACAGTGTTATGCAGCTCGCTTGCCATTCCTGAAATCTCTTCAATAGTGGAAGTTTGTTCTTCCACCGAAGCCGAGGTTTCCTGGCTGCCACTGCTTACCTTCTGTGCAATCTCTACTATCTCATTTGATTTGTTCAGTATACCTTCAATACCTTCTAATATCGAATCAAACACTTTACTTGCAGCCAGTGTGTTTTCGGTTTCCTTCTGCATCTCGTTGTACTTCTTCTCTGCGTTGCTGGTAAGGTTTTCGGCTTCTTCCTTCATGGAATTTATTAGCTCGTTTATCTGGTTGGAGTATTCCGATGATTTATCGGAAAGATTCTTTACTTCTTCCGCCACAACCGCAAACCCTTTGCCCTGTTCACCGGCCCTGGCAGCTTCTATGGCAGCATTCAAGGCCAGCATATCAATCTGGCCGGCAATTTCCTTGACAGCCACAACCGCTTCTTCCACCTGCTCCGCCCTGGTTTTCATGGTGTTCAGGGAAGAACTCAGCTCGCCTATTACCCTGGTACTGGCTTCCATCTGGTTCCTGATATCGCTGATAGCCTTGCTTCCCTGTTCGGCCTCCTGGTTCATTTTTTGACTCGCTTCTACCATACTGGAAGAACTACTGCTCAAGTTTTGCCCCAGTTCGGCAAACTCGTTGGCCGTGCCTGCCACTTCTTCCAGGGATGCGTTCATTTCTTCGGAAGAAGACGAAAGGGACTGGCTCAGCTCATCCACCCGCTCTGCCGTCTCTTTTGCCTTGCTTAAAATTTCCTGCAATATCCGGTTGCTCTCCTGATTTTGCTGTTCGTATTCAGCCGTCTGACTTAAAACGTGGTGCCCTTTAAAAGAAATGAAAATCATGGCAAAAAGCACCAGGGTGAACATCTGCACACTGGTAACAAGGGCGCTGGGATCTACCTGTTCCAGCCCCCTGCCCGGATCTGTAAAAACAAAATACGAATTTAAAGCAAGCACCACGGCACTAACGGAAATAGTAAGCTTGGGATCGAAATAGAATAAACTCAAGCCCACAGGTATAAACCACAGGGGAGACATCGCCAGGTTGATATCATGCAAGTAAACCAAAAAGAGTTCACAAAGGACAACTATACCTATAATCATAAATTTTGCCCATTTCCAGGTCTTTAACCCCAGGTAAACCCCGTACATGAACCCGGATAAAATTAATATCAAAACAAAGGATAACCCCCACTCGGCCCAACCAACATCAAGTACATTGGCCACCGCCCCTACTCCCGTAAAAAGTTGCCCGAGGATCAGCAACGCAATATTTCCTTTGACTACCAAAAGATGCGTCTCCTGCTCGGACTTCTGTAAAATACTCACACCCTCTCACCCCTTTAATCGTTAAATATTTAACAGCTTTATTTATATTTTGTCTTTCGACATATTACATCAAATTTCCTGTTAAATTGAACTATTCTTTTCTACTTTTATACTAATGTAAATTTAATCCTCTTCCTGCTATAAAATTTAAGTATTCACTTTTACCTCCCCTACCCAAACTCCGGCAGGTTTCTGCATTGTTATGAAGAATTAGTAATGTTAAAGTATAATCGTGCAGAAATACCACGAATTCTAGAAAGTGCCAGCCCGGTATCCTGGCGTAAGATTTAAAGGAGGAGCCAGCTATGACAGTTAAAAAAGAAAAACATTCCTGTAAATCGTTTAAATACCTGGCGTTGCTTATGGGGATTATGCTCTTTTCATTTGTTTTTACCGCAGGAGGATGTTCCGGAAACGAGGGTTCAGAAAACGGGAACGAAGAAGAAAGAGCATCAAGATTTAACGAGGATGAAGAAAAAGAAGATAAAGAAGAACAAGAAATTGAACCGGATCCCATCCAACCGGTAGGGGCAATCATCGACAATATCGACCGGGCCCGACCACAATCAGGCCTGCAGCAGGCCAGCGTAGTATACGAGTTTCTGGTAGAAGGTGGCATAACCCGCTTTATGGCTTTCTACGACCTTCCTTTTGAAGAGGATTTCCATATAGGGCCCGTGCGCAGCCTCCGCCCTTATATGGCCAAACAGGCCCTGGAATACGGCGGCATCGTGGCACACGGGGGTTACTCATCGCGCACTGCCGATAAAATCCAGGGAATGGACCTGCGACACCTGGCCAACTCGGATATTTTTTGGCGAGATAATTCCCGCCCCAGCCCCCACAACATGTATACCAGCATGGATAGACTGCGCCAGGCAGCCGGTGAGGAAGAGCATCAGCGCGAAAAAGGAACACCCCTGGAGGAAGTCAATGCAGAATACAAAGAACACCAGGGCAACACAGAAAGGGAAGGCGTAGTAGAAATAGAGTACTATCACAATAACAGGGTTTCTTATACATACGATCCTGAAACAGAAAAGTACCTCAGGTATATTAACGGGGAACCGCACCAGGATATTTCCGGAGAACAGTACACCGCCAGCAGGGTTATTCTTCGGAATACACCCCACTACGACGTATCGGGCACTCCCCTGGTAAGCATTGACCTGGAAGGCACCGGTCAGGGAAGGCTCTACGAAAAAGGGCGGGAATACTCCCTTACCTGGGAAAAAGAAGGGAACACTACCAGCTACTATTTTGAAGATGGAAGCCAGGTAAATACCGGAAGTGGAACTACCTGGATACAGGTAGTTAAGCAGTAAAACCGGGTAGAAATATACATTCCGGAGCTAAAAAACTGAAAAAGGTAGCTACAGCCCTGGAATGTATAACAGCCCCGGAAGATTTATGCTCCTTGGGTTAACGGAAAGGTTAACCCAAGGAGCTTTTTACTAAACTAAGGAGCTTTTTACTAAACTAAAACTTAAGGTTTCCTAGATCTCTGTTCCAGGTCCTTTATGATGCCTTCAAACTCCTCTAAATAAGCTCCTTTGCTTTCATGGCCGGGCAGATGTATCTTCATCTCCTGCAGGTTCCCGGCTACGGTTGGTATCCATTGAAAAGGAATTGATACCAGTACAGTATTCTCGGGGAACAATTCTCTTCCTTTCATCCCGTGGACCATCTCCGGAAGAAGATAGTTTACATTTCCACTTAAATAAGGATGTATGAAAGACCAGGCGCACCCCATTACCGGAGTAGTGGTAGAGGTGTACAGCTGGCCGGTGGAATAAGTCACCGCGCGCATGGCTATCTCCGCCCTGGAAGGAGGTGCAGCCAGGATTAAAACATCGGGGTTAAAATTCAGCCGATCCAGGGGAGAGAAAGCAACGTAGTTAACCGTGTTCCTCCCGAACCTGGGAACATGCTGATAAAAAACGTGATTGCACCGGGCATCATCAAAAATACCCAGATTTACTCCGATCTGGCCGCTTTCCGCAAAAGCCTCCATTTCTTCCATTCCCAGAAGGATTTTCCCCACACAGGTCTCCTTGTTTTCTCTGCTGAAATAAAAGGGAACTCCGGTAGTTTGTGCTTCTACTAACATTTCACAAAAAGAAAGGCTTTTTTCTGCTTCCAACTGCTTCATGTTCTCCGGCTGGAAAAACTCAAATTTTACTCCTACCGGAGGAAGGTCCATCTCCAGGTTATAAAACCCGGATAAATCAGTTTTTAGTGCCAAAACGTCATCAACCTCCTTTACGGGGTACAGGCCCTGTTTGTAACCCTTCGTTTTTTGTTTCCGGGCAGGCCAGTTCTTATTAAAGTTACTTCGCCGTAACACGGGCCTCTTCCTGCCCAAACAGCGGTGCACAATAGAGAGGCAGCAGACAGGCTAAACTCTTATTTAACGACTCGGCACACAACTGGCACATTTGATGAAAAAGACCACCTTTTGGAGTAAAAAAGGTGGTCTCTCAGGTGGGCTAAACGCCCTATTCATGGTGCCGGGGACCGGACTTGAACCGGTACGGACATCAGGTATGTCCGAGGGATTTTAAGTCCCCTGCGTCTGCCAGTTCCGCCACCCCGGCATGTAAATGGAGGCGACACCCGGACTCGAACCGGGGAATAGGGGATTTGCAGTCCCCCGCCTTGGCCACTTGGCTATGTCGCCTCGATATTTATACTCGGGAAAAAATGGGTAAAAATAAAATGGAGCGGAAGACGGGATTCGAACCCGCGACCCCCGCCTTGGCAAGGCGATGCTCTACCACTGAGCTACTCCCGCTCGCATGTGGTGCCGAGAGGCGGAATCGAACCGCCGACACGTGGATTTTCAGTCCACTGCTCTACCGACTGAGCTATCTCGGCAAAAAAATTGGCGGAGCTGACGGGAATCGAACCCGCGATCTCCGGCGTGACAGGCCGGC
>CAYODA010000140.1:0-5534 GCA_964402625.1 uncultured Syntrophomonadaceae bacterium
AGCATGGCAGATTGGGCACCCATCCTGGCCATGGCAAAAATAGTGTTGGCCGCCGAGCCCCCCGGCACTTTTTCTGTCTCCGTGTCGAGCTTTGCCAGCAGCTCTTCCATCTCTTCAGGAGACACCAGCACCATTCCACCTTTTTCCCCGGCAATGGAATCAATAAATGATTCATCTACCCGGGCCAGCAAATCCACTATGGGATTTCCCACTCCAATTACACGCACTGGTTCGTTGTTAGCCATTATGCCTTTAACACTCCTTACTCTTCTTCCGGCATTATTAAACGTTTATAATAGTAACAAAGTATTAAGGCAATGTCAACATAAGGCAGCAGCCCTGTCCACTACTATGCCTTTAACAGACTTCAAGCAGGTAAACCAGGGGTTACTTATCCCGGTATATCTGAAGGATAACACCGCGTACGAAATCTTCCTTCACTTCATTTTCTTCATATTATTTCATTACCAGCATAAATATCAAGCAGGGGGATAAAGGAGGTAATGAACAAATGAAAACCGGGCTGCGACTTCCGAGAAACTTTCCACCCGCTTACATTTTGTTATGCGTGGCCTTGTTTTTCCTGGGAACTATATTACTTCTGGTCTTGCAGCAATATAATTCCGCTCCCCTGTCCCACAAGGCCGTGCTGGAAAAAGCCATTGATAATCTTCTGGAAGTTGATAGTTACCGGCTGAAAATTGTAGAAGATATTAAGCCGCAATCCCTGGTTTTTCGCGGTGAATACCGGAAGAACGACCGCCATACAGAAGGCAAACTGCAAGGGGAGCTGGAGGGTAAAAACCTTGAAATATTAAAAGTCGGAGATGAAGAACTTTTGCTGCGGCAAAAAGAAAATGAAGGGGAAACGGAAATGGAAGATAACCAGGAAGATAAAACCGGGATAACCCCTCCATCGAACAGTACAGAATGGAAAAAAGCCAGTGAATTAAACCTGGAAGCGCTGGCTTCCTTTTTCATGACCCCCGAGCAACTTCTCCTGGATTCCAGAGAAGACGCACCGGTTAAAAAGGGGCCGGAACAAAGCCAGGAAGACCAGTTGCATCACACCCTCTACTGGAATATTGACAGCCCTTCCTTTTATAATCAAGCTTTTCCCGGCCTGGATAAAAAGAATATAGATGAGGGCATTACCAGCGTATATATTTCCCCGGAAGAGGATACTATTAAGAAGATTAAACTCTCCTTGAAATTTAATTACCCTGAAGGACAGCACCTGCAAAGAAGTGTTTATATTGAGTACCCCTAACTTTAATCATATGAATCTCTTTACCTGATACCGTATCTCTTCCCTATCACCCTTTTTATTTCCTCACCATAAGAAGCATAATAAAGATGCGAGTAGCATGGACAATCACTGGCTCCAAACCCAGCGAAAGGGGATTCAAAATACTCAAATGCAGGAAAGGGGCAATTTCTGAGAAGGTGGAAAGTTAGCAAATCACTAAAGCATAAGCTAACGTGCCTTCTCAAGAGATATTGCCGGAGCAGAAGCTTACACTGTATACTTCTGCTCCGGCCGGGTTTATCCCAGGCTCCAGGCGGCCTGGAAGCCTTCACTAACCGCATCACCAACCTTTCTGGGAATTACACAATCACCTATATCCCTTACCCGGGGGAAATCCTTCATAAGCTCGGGCATCATTTCCCTCCGCGAAATGTATCCCAGTGAGATTACTACGGTACTGGCGGAGAGTTTTTCGGTTTCCCTTTCCCTCCCCAGGCAGTTAATCTCTCCCCCGTAAGCCCCGGTAAATTGCAAACCGGTTTTTATTTCCACCCCGGCTTTTTGTAGCTCTTCCAGCAATGACAACCGGGAAATAGGGTTCAAGTCGGTAGCTATATCATCGAGCTCTTCTACTATGGTTACCTGCTGGCCACCCGAAGCCAGATACAGGGCGGTCTCACAACCAACCAGGCCTCCTCCCACTACCAGGACATAATTTTTGACCGGTTCTTCCCGGGTTAAAGCCTGTGCTGCCGTCAAGACCGTACCTTCCTCCATTCCTTCTTTAATGCCGGGAAGGTCCGGCACATAAGGAACCGCCCCGGCTGCCAGGATGACTTCATCCGGATCGGTATCCCGTATAACCTGGCGGGTGGCGGTTTGGCCGGTTTCCACCTGGACCTTCTCCCGCTCCAGGCTCCTTTTTAAATAATCCAGAAATCCTTTAAGAGGTCGTTTAAAATGTGGGCGGGTCGCCGGTATAAGCTGTCCCCCCGGCTCATTCTCCTTTTCCAGCAGTATCACCTGGTGGCCAAGTCGAGAAGCCACCCTGGCTGCTTCCATTCCCGCCGGACCGCCTCCAACCACAGTTACCCGGCGGGGGCGAGCAGTGCTCTGGCGTGAAAAATAGAACTCTTTTCCACAGGAGGCGTTTACTGAACAGGAAACGTTTTTATGTTGGAAGAGGCGGCCTATACAGAATTCGTTGCACAGGATACAGGTTCGAATGTCTTCCGGGCGGTCTTCCAGTGCTTTCCCGGCCCAGTCCGGGTCGGCCAGGAGAGGCCGCCCCAGCGCTACCAGGTCAGCTTTTTCTTCGGCAATAATCTTTTCTGCCGTCTCGGGGTCTAAAATACTGCCAACTGCAATTACTGGAATGTTCACGCTCTCTTTTACCCTGGCTGCCAGGTCCACCATACAGGCTTCCCCGTAATACGAAGGCGGAAAAATCCAGGGCATTGTTTCGTAAAAACCGGCATCCACGTGCAGGGCATCAAAACCGATATCTTCCAGCTTCTTACACAGCTCCACTCCTTCTTCCAGCGAGCGTCCTTCCTGGTACTTGTGGTCCACACTGATGCGGAAGGTAACCGCCATTTTATTTCCTACCCTTTCCCGTATAGCCCACAATAGTTCCCGGATCAACCGGAACCTGCCTTCCGGATTTCCACCAAAAACATCTTCTCTCTGGTTCCACAGGGGTGTCAAAAACTGATCAATGAGGTAACCCGCATGACCGTGCAACTCCACCAGGGAAAAGCCGGCCAGCAGGGCCCTCTCCGCCGCATCGGCGGCATTATTTATCATCTGCTCCACTTCTTCGCGACTCAGTGAGCGACACTCCACGCCGGGATCAGCAAAAGCCGGCTGTTGGGAAGGTGCCACCGGAGGGGTTTCCTCCCTGGCCACATCAGCCTGCCGCCCCTGGCCCAGAGATAGCTGCAGGCCTGGGACGGCGCCTGTTCCCTTTATAACATCCGCCATATCGCTCATACGGGAGATTTTATCGTTCCCGTCCGCCCGGGATATAGCTATATCAAAAGGTGAAGGGTCAATCTCTTTTGCCACCATAGTGGCTTCCACAATAATTAACCCCGTCCCGCCCCTGGCCCTGGCTGCATAGTACTCTATCTGACGCCAGGAAAACTTTCCATCGGAATCCACCAGGCCGGTACCCATGGGAGCCATGGCTACCCGGTTGGGAAGTTCTACCGGCCCGATCTTGATACGCGAAAAAAGATGTGGATATCTGTCGGCTGTCATACCTGGAACCTCCTTAATTAAAATATTTTTTCTTTATTATTTTTAATTAATTGCCGGTTTTAATACTAACAGGTCAATAAACTTTACCCGTTTTAAACCTGCCAGCCGGGTTAAATATATTTACATTATTCACGCACCTCTTCTTTCCAGCGTACTATTTAGTAGCCAAAACTAAGGAGGTGAACTCATATTGTCAAATAAAACAAGACTTAGAATAGTAGTGAAGCCGGGTGACACCCTGTTTATATTTGCACAGGTTTTTGGAATAACGGTTGACGATATCCTGGCAGTAAACCCGGGAATAATCAATCCCGATATTATTTACAACGGACAAATTATATCTATACCATCAACTCCCCCGGCAGGACCCAACCCTGGAAAAGCACTGGCCCAGCATCTGGTCAGGAGCGGCGACACCCTTTTCTTTATTGCCAATCAGTACGGAATAAACCTGGATGAACTTATCCACTCCAACCCCCAGATAAAAGATCCAAACAAGATATGGCCCGGCCAGGTAATTAACCTGGTAGTCAAAAAACCCATTCCTCCCGCTCCACCGGAAGGTACCATTCAGATTTACGTCACGGCAGGAGAAACACTGTTTAGTATAGCACGCCGCACAGGAATCAGCCTGAAAGCACTGGAAAAAGCCAACCCCCAAATACAAGATCCGGATCAACTGGTCCCCGGCCAGATAGTAAACGTACCGGTTGCAGTAGTGGCACCTGAAGAAAAGCTCACTATCGTGGTTAAGCCGGGAGATACCCTCTTCCGTTTTGCGGGTATATTCGGAATTACGGTAAATGACATTCTGGAAGTTAACCCGGGCATAGCAAACCCGGACGTCTTGTTCCTGGGACAAATCGTGGCCATACCCTCAACTCCCCCGGCAGGCCCCGTACCAGGAGAAAAACCAGCCCAGCACCTGGTCAGAAGCGGAGACACCCTTTTCTTTATTGCCAGACAGTACGGTATTGATTTAAACGCATTAATTGCTGCCAATCCTCAAATACCCAACCCGGATTTTATTTCCATCAACCAGGTAATAAACCTGGTAGTAGAAGAGCCGCTGCCTTCTCCCTTGCCGGAGGCAATCAGGATATACGTCACCGCCGGGGAAACTTTAACCACCATTGCCCGCAGAACGGGAGTAAGTGTAAAAGCTATAATAAAGGCCAACCCACAAATAGAAGATCCCGACCGCCTGGTCCCCGGACAGATAGTAAATGTTCCCTTAAAATCCCGAGGAAAACATGATTAAGCTCGAAAGAATGCCTTAAGAGAAGAACGAAGAAAGATGAAAGAATGAAGTTAACTTGATGCAGAAATTAATAAAACCACTTCCCGTAGAAGCAGCAAACCATATAAATATAGAGCCCATGTCCACAAAAAGGACATGGGCTCTATATAAAAGGTTATAAGGTTATAAAAGCAGTAAAGCACCGCGCAAGCAGCGCGATGCTGTGTTTTCACTGGCAGGGGAGACAGGACTCGAACCCGCGACCTGCGGTTTTGGAGACCGCTGCTCTTCCAACTGAGCTACTCCCCTACCTTGCAGTCAATATTGTAATTTATTATTGGCAACTTGTCAACTCCAAGTGTCATTTGCCATTATTTACCTCACACCTTTTAAAAAACCGCGACGGTTTCACAGGCAAAAAATTAAATTGTATTATTAGGTTTTATCTTAACTCGCGTAAGCTTCTCGAAACTATTTATGATGGAAAGGCTAATGCTGTGTAAGAACTTTCTCCAGGCATGAGATGGGCAATTTAGAAAGCGATAGACCACATCTTTACCAGGAAAGGCATCACCCCTTTCGCTATCTAAAAGCCGAAACCAGTTGCGGCCTAAAAAAACTAATTGAAAGATAATCTGAAATACCATCAGTGATGAAAAACCAAAGTTTTTCTTAATTCCCGCACCTCGGAGGTGCTTACCAATGTCTAAGTCCGAAAAGATTTTAGTAAAAAATTCTTTTTCCTGCTTTTCAAACAGGAAGCTCTGGTGTAACATATGGATA
>CAYODA010000141.1:0-5469 GCA_964402625.1 uncultured Syntrophomonadaceae bacterium
GGCTCATGCTACCGTTCGAGGGCCACAACAGCGGCTCATCTTTCGGTCTACGCGGCCCCCCCTAAATGCGGAGGTTAGAGATTAGAGGTTAGAAATTGGAAAATAATCGCTCAAATAATTGCTTTCCTGTTTTCTGAGTGTTGTGTTCAACAGCACCCTTAAACTGGAAGCACTGAGTTGAATTAAACTGAAGCCTAATCTAACTTCTAACCTCCAACTTCCAATTTCCAATTTGGGCAACCACTTACACCAGCTCTGCTGAGTATTTTCCACCTTCTAGTGATGGCGCCAGCCGGCGCCAGGTGGACTACTAAGAAAATAACTGCATCACTTTTTTCTTTCTTGCTGCCTCCACACTCCAGGGGTGGTTATACCTTCGCCAAACTGAGATGCAACGGCTCTCAAGCGGTGCTCGCTTCTTTAGGGCGCGGTCTAAGGTGTCTTTATAAATTTTTTGCTTAAAGGATGGTGTTTATGTAGTACCTTTGCCAAAACTCAATCCCGGTACACACGACGGCTCTCCCGTGTACCTCTTGCCTTCAAATCAGCAGGCATTAGGGTCAACTAAGGGTACACGGGAGAGCCGTCCGTGGTGGATATTTCTTAAATTATTCTACCTGGAAAAAAGATTCGTCGTATTCCGGCTTATCCTGATATCGGGCCATAAAGTAACCAGGTAGCTTTGCTCTTTGGGCGAACAGGTTTTCATCAACCTGAATACCGGCTTCTTTAAAGGCCTCAGGAATCTTGTCCGCTTCAGGGGGACACCCTTTTATAGACACCATTTTGTTTATACTGGGGTCATCCTTATTAAGGCGGTACATGCACTGCCCCAGCAGCACGGTTGTATTCATACCCGGGGTAGGCTTCATGGCCTTCCCATTTAACACTTCCACATTGTCAAACGGTTCACCGTTCCAGGCATTGCGAATGGCCGTCAGTATCAGACCGTTTAAGGCCGAACAGTAGGTACACATAGTAGAGTCAAACTTTCGATAAAAAAGGCCCGTCATGCCCTGCCTGGCCAGCGGTTCCGGAAGCTCTTTTTCTTCGTCACTGATGTACTTTACCGTGTGCTGGTGATATGATGCCACGTCTTCTATTTTTTCTCCTACCACGGAGACGTCAGAAAGGTCGGAGGGACGACCACGTGTTTCAGCCGCCTGCACCAGGTGTTTTACCTCCGTGGGTTCATGGCCCAGCACTTTTGCCCCTACCATGTCCGCTGACAGTACATCCGGAGAAGCTACCAGTACATCCTTCCGGTTCATTTTTCCGTCAAAGGAAGGACCGCGCTCCAGGGTATAAATACCGTCTACCAGGGTAAACATGGGCGGCATTTTATCAGCCAGCCTGGAGACAAAAAAGTGCAGATCTTTTTCCGGGTCTGCACTGTGGCACTTTTTCCTGGAGTTAGTGTCAATGGTTCCTTTCAAGTTCTTGATCCCCAGGCTAATTACTGTCTGGTTGTGCGATTTCATCACCGGCAAATTGACCACAAAGTCACTCTTCATAATCTCTTCACTGAATTTCAGGGTAATGCCATCCCCTACGTCCACCTCTTCAAAGGAGCTCTCCATCAAATTTACGGGTTTAGCCCCGTAACGGCGGTTTAACTCTGCGTAACCCAGGGTTTCAAAGGCGTGGGCCGGGGTTTCCGTATCTTTGGAATCGCCCACTATTCCTTCCCCAATAATTATATCTTCAATTCCGTATTCCTTTAGCAAAACTACCATGTCTTCTATTACCCGCGAAGTGGTTATGACACCCCACTTGGGGAAACGGGTAGCTTTGGTCCAGAATACTATGTTGGGTTTTATAAATACCCGGGCATTTGAAGGCATATGATCCAGCCCGTTACACGCCTCTACCGCCTCTTTGACCGACTGATAAGGTTCCCGGTAGCGTACTATAGAAACCACATTATTGCTCATCAACCTTTCCCCCTCCCGCAATTTTTACGTCTTCTCTTTTATTCACCGTTCCTCCCGGAAACTCTACAGTTGCTGCTACCTGAGGTTAAGTACTACATGCATCAAAACAAATAAAACTGCCCGGCTTGACTTCAGGCAAAATTAATTGACAGGCTTTTTCCACAACTTTACTGAAAAAATTAAATAACGGTTAAAAGAAAAAACCTTAGCAACCCTTGAATCCCTTACACTACCTCACCCGTAAACAGGTGGCTACTCCTTTGCTGACAATTTTTTCATTACTTTTTCTGACAGCCGGGGTAAAATCTCACCCGTGTAGCCTTGAATAATGTAATCGGAGATATTATTAGTAGTTAGCGGGGTAGGTTCTGCATTGATTTCGATAATGGTAACCCCAGGCCTGGACCTGGCCGTAGTGGGTAAGCTGGCAAAAGGATAGACGTTGGCCGAAGTACCGCAAATAAGCATTACGTCGCACTTCTGTGCTTCCAAATAGCTCTGGTATGCCACATCCTGGGGGATGGGTTCCTGGAAATATACCACGTCTGTTTTCAGTGGATGCCCGCATCCCGGGCAAAGCGGGGGTAGAGTGTTTTCTTCTTTCATTTTTTCCAGATCATAATCATCCCGGTTGCAGCGTGAAGAACAGGAAATACAGCGCAGCTTGTTTATATTACCGTGATATTCCATGACATTCCGGGAACCGGCCCGCTGGTGCAGGTTATCAATATTCTGGGTGAGCACTGCTTGAATAATACCAGCCTCTTCCAGTTCGGCAAGGGCCTGGTGTCCCGGGTTGGGCTCTACGGTAAAAAACTTGTGTAGAAACGGGTTTTCCAGCCTGTCTTTCCAATAGGCTACGGGATCATTTAAAAAAATACCGTAAATCTGGTACGCCTTTCTCTCCATTTCGGGATACTTGGTCCAGATACCGTTAGGACCCCGGAAATCCGGTATACCCGACTCGGTAGAAATGCCCGCTCCGGTCAGGGCAACCGCGTGCCTGGAGTTGGCCAGGTCATTGGCCGCCTTTTCAATTCTTTCTTCCACCATATCACCTCCCAATTACGGTACCTGTTTTAGGTCCTGTCTATCATTCCCGCAAATATTCTTCCCGGTGCATAATAAATAATATTTAACAAATTATCACTTTTCTTATTTTACAAAACAATGTATTCTACAGCCACCTTCACCAGCTCTTACATTTTATTATTCGTGATAACAGGTTATGTTTCCTGTCTAATTTTTCTCTTTTCCGGGAAGTTGCTAAATATTTCTCTAATGCATAATATTTGAACAATTGTCCGTGCTATTATTACCAGGCGCTCCGGTATTTTTGGTAAGCCTCCCGGAAATGCCCAAGAGCCTTTCTTAAAAGTTCCGGGGGCTCCAGCCCGTACGGACAGTTTTCTGTGCAATGTCCGCACTCCTGACATTCCGTAATGAGTTCCATTTTTTCCTTCCACTCTTCCGTTAATATATTGGCCGGGTTAAACCTCGCCAGGAGCAAGTGCATGCGGGCAGCGTCATTAATCGGTATACCAACCGGGCAGGGCATACAGTATCCACAACCCCTGCAGAATCCTCCGGATAAATCCTCACGGTCTTTTTCCATCAACTCTTTTATCTCTCCATCCATGGGTGGGGGAGACTTTTCCATGGCAACAAACTCTTCCAGTTCCCGGATTTTCTCTATCCCCCAGATGGGAACCATATTATCAAACTGGCGCAAAAAGGCAAAACTTGTCCTGGCATCGGTTATCAAGCCCCCGGCCAGGGCTTTCATGGCAATTAAGCCCACGTCATGCTCCCGGCACACTTTCACCAGTTCCAGCTCACTGCTGCTGGAAAGGAAGCTCAGGGGAAACTGAACAGTATCATACCAACCTGATTTTGCAGCTTCCAGGGCTACCTCCAGCCGGTGGGAAGTCATCCCCATAAACCTGATCATGTCCTTTTTCCTGGCTTCAAGCAGCCCGGCATAACTGCTTTCCGGGTCTTGCGGATCAGGCAGCTCTTTCAGGTTGTGCAGTTGAAAAATATCTATATAATCGGTTTTTAATTTATTTAAGCTGATTTGCAGATCTTCCAGCAGATCCTTTCTTTTATTTTGCGTGCTTTTAGTGGCAATAATAATTTCTTTGCGCACCGGAGAAAGGGCATAGCCTATTTTTTCTTCACTGTCCGTATACATACGGGCCGTATCAAAAAAGTTTATTCCGTTTTTGTAAGCCTCCCAGAGCAGCTTTTCAGCTTCGTTAAAACTCAACCTCTGGATAGGGATGGCTCCAAAAGCACTTTTACTTACGTGTAACCCGGTTTTTCCCAGTCTCATCTTTTCCACGGTCTTCAACCTCCATTTTGTATTGCGAATATTTTTTCAAGCAGTTCTTTGTTTAAATTTTATTATAATCCCGGCCGGAGTGTCCAGTTACCTGGTATTTGCTTGATTTAAGAACAGCAGTGGGATAGAATACCCCTGAATGTAATCAAACAGGGAGGTTTCCTGGTTTGCTTCAAACAGGAGGAGGTATTTTTTATAATGGTCACCCGTAAAGGACTGCTCATGGTAGCAGGTGCGGGAATATGCTGGGCAACTACAGGTCTTTTTGGGACGCTGCTCTTCCGGGAAGGGATAGATCCGGTTAACGTGGCTTCCACCAGGAACGCCCTGGCGGCTTTAATATTTTTGCTCTACCTGGTAATAACACAACCACAATTGCTGCGCCTGGATAAAAACCAACTCTTAACCCTGTTACCGGGAAGCCTGGTAGGGGTCACCTTGTTTAACCTGTTTTATATGAACGCCATTGATGAAGCAGGAATGTCCACTGCAGTGGTATTACTTTATACCTCGCCGGTTTTTGCGGTACTACTCTCCCGCTTGTTTCTTAAAGAACCCTTGACCCTGCATAAAGTGGCTTCCCTGGGGTTGGCCTTTGGCGGGGTTATCCTGGTAGTAGAAGCATTTGAACTTTCGGCTTTAATAGATAACTATACCGGGATACTGCTGGGGTTGGCTTCCGGAGTCTCTTTTGCCCTTCTAAGCGTTTTTGGCAAACACCTGACCGGCTCACTGGACCGGTTGACTGCTTCATTTTATCTTCTTTTTTTAGGGGCCCTGTTTCTTTCATTTATCCGGGCCCCGTGGAACGGTCTGGTGGAAGCGGCTGCTTCACCGGGTTTATTGGCAGCCCTTGCAGCCATGGTGATAATCTCCACCTTTCTTTCTCATTTCCTTTACCTTTATGGTTTAAGCTATCTCCAGGCCGGTAGAGCCAGTATTGCGGTATCTGTTGAGCCGGCGGCCGCCATACTTCTTGCTTTCATTTTCCTGGGTGAACGACTTTCCCTGCTGCAGTATGTGGGTGTTCTGCTGGTCCTGGCGGCAGTGTTCCTGCTGCGCCTGGAACGGGATAGTGATTCGGGAGACTAATTCGGGGCTTAAAGTATAACCACCCCTGGAGTGCGGAGTTTAGCAAGAAGGCATAGCTCGTCTTTTTGAGTAGTATCCCCCCACCCTGACCCTCCCCCC
>CAYODA010000142.1:0-5353 GCA_964402625.1 uncultured Syntrophomonadaceae bacterium
TAAGAAACACCCTTAAAAGGGGAGAATCTTCTACAATAATAATCTTGCCTTCTGAAGAAATATACATCTACTCCCTTGGATATAATTTGCCAACCATTATTATACATTCAACAAATATAATACACCCGATTTTATACATTATTCAAAAAACAGGAGTAACTTATTAAAATTATTTACTATTAAAAGGAGAGTACAATACAACCCTTTCCATATTGCACTTTACTCTTATTATTCATATTTCAACTTTTTCGACAAATGCTTTTAATCTCCTTCCGTTAAATTAGAAGTAAAACTTTCAAAGTCGAGGTCATGGACAAATTTTGGCTGAGGAAATTAAAAAAGATTACTTGGAAAAGAACATCCCCACAATGTTCCATTATTTAATGGAGTTAGCAACTTGACAAGCGGCCCTGAAGGGAATAAATAGTAAGCAGATATATTATAATTTAAAAATTTCGAAATGAATTCTGTGCCTGGGTACGTTTAATGCTAATAATTCTTCCTGCACAGCGCGGCTCATACCCGGAGGACCGCAGACGAAGAAGTTCTTTTTAGGCAAGTCTGCAAGATATTTCTGCAACAGCTTAGCGTTTACCCGTCCCTGCTCACCTGGCCAGTCTTTCTGCCCTGACATAACCAGTATGGCCTTAAAATCAGGCATTTCCTGTTGTATCTTAGCCAGTTCTTCTTGGAAGCAGAGGTTATCTTCATTCTTGTTGGCCCAGAAAAGTGTAACTTTTTTTTGCAGTTGCTTATCAAAGATGTAGCGCAACATGCTTATGAAGGGGGTGATACCAATGCCTCCAGCTATAAATACTACTTCATCGCAGTCGTAGTTTAAAAAGCTGAATACCCCATAAGGGGCGTCTATAAATGCCAGGTCGCCTTTACGAGTGTTTTTTATGGTTGATGTAAAGTCGCCAAGTTCTTTCGGTGTAATGGAGATGTGCTCTTGGGTAGGGCTGGAAGAAATGGTAAAAGGATGAGCTGATGAAAGCTTGCCACTGCGCAGCAGTTGTATCATGAGAAATTGCCCGGGTTTGTAAGAAAATGTATTTCCTGAAAGACGCAGGCTCCAGATATCAACTGCTTCTTGCTGCACTTCAACCACCTTGAATGGATTTTTCCTTATGTGGTAGATACGCGCAAGCCTGTAAAAAATGATCGCTGCAAAGGCAGCAACCAGGAAGAGCCAGAGATAGTATAACAGGGGTCCCTGCCGTAGGCTTAGAAAAAAATGAAGCAGTGCTACTGGTAAAACAATATAATTAAGTACGTGAATATTTTTCCACACTTCGTAATTGATATGTAGTTTTTTATGAGTTGCTGCCAGAGCTGCTGTTACGGTAAAAGCAGCAAGGGCTATAAGTCCGAGCCAAGCAGAAAATTCGAGATAAATCCTCCCCTCCTCCAACCATTGATAAAGAACCATCATTATGAAGTGAAGAAATACAAGCGCCAGGCCGATGCGACCAAAATAGCGGTGGTAATTTAGCATTTTGTCAAGGCCGAATCCTGCCTCCAATGGTTTAAAGCGGCAGCTCAAGACAAATTGCATAAAAATAAATATCAGGCCAAAAACAGCGAACAGACTGCTTGCATGCCTCAAGTATTGAAGACCAAATGGACCGGGAGAGTACGTGTGTATCCAGGCATATAGAACTACCAGCAAAAATATTGCAAAGAAAGACCAAAACTTGACTATTTTCACGAGTAACACCATCCGTTCGTCAAAGAATTCTAATTATTACAACAACATTATACCAGTAATTCTCCTTTATGTAACTAACATTTTAAGATAAAGGGGTAGCCCAACCATACCTCTGGTTGTAGATTACCCTTCCTCCACCCCCTTCTCCAAGTATCTTAATTTTATGCATTTTCCTACTCGTATTAACTTGATAGAGACAGCCGGGTTTTTTCTACAAGGTCACTTTGCTTATAAACCTTCTTTGATCATCTCTGACCAATGATGTATGACACCAGTAAATGCTCATTTTACAATAAGATAAAGTCAATCAGGGCGATCATTCTTTGATATTATCGCCCTGATTGACTACCCTTAAGGCGTATTCAGGGCATATTTTCTACAAAAATGGCATTGCATTAGAAGGTAAGAGGTGTTATCATAGTAATTGAAGGTCAAAGAAGGTCAAACACTTAAGCATCTAAAAGGGAACTACAAAATAGCATAAGTATCGTACCTATTGTAACTATTGATAGGTATTTTGTAGTAGTTTAATAGTAGCAGTGTAGTGGTAAGGGAAACTTGAAGTTAGCTTGAAAAAGGAGTGTGACTAATGAATTACGTACTTTTTACTAAAAATGCACAAAAGGTCACCCGGTACGCGCAAGAAGAGGCTATCAGGTTGCAGCATGGACATATAGGTATGGAACATATACTGTTAGGGTTGCTCCGGGAGAACACCGGACTGGCTTCCCAAGCCCTGCAGAACCAAGGAATGGATTTGGAGAAAGCCCGGTCTGTTGTAGAGGATTTCACTGCTTCACAGGACCAGGTGATTTCTAATAAACCGGTTTTCAACACCCGGGCCCGGGAAACTATCGAACTGGCTGCCTTGGGAGGCTACCAATCAGGAGAGGGTTATGTAGACACGGAGCACCTCCTGTTAGGATTACTGCGACGTGGCGATGTGGCCGCACAGATTTTAAATCACCTGGGATTGGCTCCTGAAGAAGTTTACAAGGAAATCATAAGCCTCATGGACGCCCATCCGGGTAAATCGGGTCATCCGGAAGATGCCTTTGGGCAGGAGAGTTTTTCCTCCCAGTCCGGCAGCTGCCCCAGTTACCAGGGTGCTTCCCAAAAGTCATTGCTGGATAAATTTGGCAACGATTTGACTGTCTTAGCCCGGGAGGATAAATTAGAGCCCACCATAGGCAGGGAACAGGAAGTGGAAAGGATGCTCCAGATACTCTGCCGAAGGACCAAAAACAACCCCTGTCTTATAGGGGAAGCCGGCGTGGGCAAGACGGCCATAGCTGAGGGATTGGCCCAGAAAATCGTACGCCAAGAGGTTCCCGACCTGTTGCAGGATAAGCGAGTAGTGCAGCTGGAGCTTTCCTCCCTGGTGGCGGGGACCAAACACCGGGGTGAATTTGAAGAGCGGCTGCATCAGCTGGTGCAGGAGTTGCAGCAGGATGGAAAGGTTATCGTCTTCATCGACGAGATTCACACGGTTATCGGCGCCGGAGCCGCCGAAGGGGGTATGGATGCTTCTAACATCCTAAAGCCGGCCCTTTCGAGGGGAGATTTGCAGGCCATCGGTGCCACCACTATGGATGAATACCGAAAACACATTGAGAGTGACGCCGCCCTTGAAAGGCGCTTCCAGCCGGTTACCGTAGAAGAACCATCAGAAGAAGACAGTATCCGTATTTTGCAAGGTTTGCAGGAGCGCTATGAGGCCCATCACCGGGTAGAGTTTTCTGAGGAGGCCCTGGAACAAGCGGTGAAACTCAGTTCCCGCTACATCCAGGATCGCTACTTGCCCGACAAGGCTATCGACCTGGTGGATGAGGCCGGTGCCCTGGTGCGGTTGAGCCAGCTGGCACCTTCCCCGGAGCAAAAAGAAAAGGAGCAGAAGCTGGAAACGATAAGGCAGGAGAAGGAAGAAGCAATCAACCAGCAGAATTTCGAAAAGGCAGCTGAACTTCGGGATCAGGAAGAAAAACTGGAAGCCGAACTTCAAGAAACCAGCCAGTCAGAAACGGGAGAGGTGCCAGATAAGAAAAAAACTGGGCCGGCGGTTCCCGTGGTTAACGGCGAAGACATCGCGCGGGTAGTTTCTGAATGGACCGCCATTCCGGTGCAAAAGCTCACCGAAGAGGAATCTGCCACCCTGCTCCGTTTAGAAGAGATCTTGCAGGGGAAAGTCATAGGGCAGCAGGAAGCGGTGAAGACGGTGTCCAGGGCTATCCGCCGCGGCCGAACGGACTTAAAGGATCCCAAACGACCCACCGGAAGCTTTATATTCATGGGGCCCACGGGAGTAGGTAAAACCGAACTGGCCCGCCGCCTGGCGGAAGTACTTTTCGGAGATCCCCAGGCCATGCACCGATTGGACATGTCCGAGTACATGGAGAAGCATGCCACAGCCCGCCTTATCGGCTCGCCTCCCGGTTACGTAGGATACGATGAAGGTGGGCAACTGACTGAGCAGGTACGCCGTAAACCTTACAGTGTGATTCTGCTGGACGAGATAGAGAAGGCCCATCCGGAAGTATTTAACGTGCTTTTGCAAGTGCTGGAGGATGGGCGCCTCACCGACGGTAAAGGTAAAACGGTAGACTTCCGCAACACCGTGATCATCATGACTTCCAACGTGGGCGCCAATCATTTGAGAAAGCAGCCCTCGGTTGGTTTCCGCACAGAAAGTGAAGATGGAAGTTACCAGGATATGAAGACGAATATGCTGGAGGAACTGCGGCAAACGTTCCGACCCGAGTTTTTGAACCGTTTGGACGATGTTGTGGTCTTCCGTGGCCTCACAGAAGAGGATCTGGGTCAAATTGTCCACCTCATGTTAGAGGAGCTTTCCCAGCGTCTCGGACAGTTTGGTCTGGAGCTGCAAGTCAGCTCTGCAGCCCGGGAGCTTCTGGCCCGGGAGGGATACGATCCCGCCTACGGAGCCCGTCCCTTACGTCGGGTCATCCAGAAGCGGCTGGAAGACGGGTTGTCCGAAGAGATGGTTAGCGGAAATCTTCAGTCCGGAGATACCGTGGAAGTAGATGTGGAAGAAAATGAAGGGGATACACGGCTCACCTTTAACAAAAAAGAGCCAGTGACTACCGAACGATAGTCCTGGTAGTGAACCGGTGCATTTCAAAGAAGGAAACGGCCCGTTAAAGAGGGACTTGCCTCCCTTTAAATAAAATAGATAGAGTATGCAGTTTGTAACTAAAGTGCCCTTCGTGTAAGGCGAAGGGCACTTTACTGTATGGTGGAGGTAAGTGCTCCTGATTTTTTGTCTTTCTATAGAAAGTAATTTTTCCTAATTTATATTCTGTCCAGTGTCAAAAAAGTATGTTTATATTTATTACTTTCATCGACGATCCCTTCTTTTTTTTCCTTTACTTCCCACTCCGATTGATCATAATCTGGAAAGTATGTATCCCCTTCGAAATCTTTGTGGATCTCTGTTATATACATTCTTTTCGTATAAGGAAGAAGCATTTTAAAAATACCTGCTCCTCCTATAACAAAATACTCTTCATCTGAATACACATAAGGCAGGAGCTCGTCTTTACTGTGAATGATTTGTACATTTTCATCATCTACCTTGTAGTTTCTATTCTGTGTAAGTATTATATGTTTCCTACCGGGAAGCAC
>CAYODA010000143.1:0-5246 GCA_964402625.1 uncultured Syntrophomonadaceae bacterium
CCGGGCAAGTTTTCCGGTTAGATCCTCTTGCCCTCCTGCCTCGGGTGCAAATATCACCAGCTTCAGCTCATCACCGGAAGCTCCCTCATTTATTTCCAGGTACCACTGTTTTAACCATGGATATTCAAAGAGTTTCCGGCGGAACCGGTTAAAATCCAGGGTCTTTTTATCTTCTCCGGTGTTAACTTCGCAATAATTGCTTTTCCTGTCTATGTTGCCCAACAAGCGGGGAAAGGCTCTCCCACACCCCGGGCAAGGCTCATAAGTTATTCCCCCCTGGGCCAGGTCCCCGGTTTTGAAGCGCAGCAGGAGCGTCCCCCGGGCATCAAGATTGGTGACTACAATTTCTCCCGGTTCTCCTTCACCCCTGGGTTCACCGGTTTGAGGATCAACTATTTCCACCAGGGCATGGTCAGGGATAACGTGGTAACCACAGCCCGGGGAGCATTCCGGCCATCCCGCTTTAGCCTCGGAGACAAAATAGCTGCGGTACACCCGCGTGTCAGCCGCCCCTGCTTTTTCCATGCCTGCTTTAATCCTGTCAATAAGTTCAGGGGAAGCATCTTCCATGCCAAGTACCACTGCTTCCAGGCCGGGCAGGCTCACACCGGCAACTTCCAGTACCTGAAACAGGTAATCGGCATAACCCGGGAAGGTCATCAAGACACGGGCACCGGTGTTTCTTAATATACCTGCCAGCCTCTGCGTGCCCAGCACCCGGCTTCCCCCTGTCTGTATGGCAGTTGACTGGAGGTGCGTGGTTGTATAAAACTGCTGCCAGAAAGAAACGTGTGGAAAATAGCTGAAAGCGTTGATTACGTTATAATCCCGATCAAATCCCCACATCTCAAAAGATCTTAGCCCAATCTTTTGCAAATTATCAATATCCCGGCCGGTAAAAACCAGCGGAACCGGTTTTTCCGCAGTTCTTCCCGCAGTGTAAAATAACTGGTACAGCCCGTATTCGGCTTTCCCTGTCCCACTGCCTTTCTTTTTAAACAGCCGGGATAGCAGCCCTCCTTTACTGCACTCATCTTCTGACGGGGCTTCCAGCACAAACTTCCAGGGATGCATAAGTTCTCCGGGGGGCATGATATCCTCTTTCTCCGTAAAGGGCAGCCTTTTTAGATCGTCCAGTCCCTTTATTGAAGAAATATCTATTCCCTCACTGGCAAGTTTATCACGGTAATAAGGGTGCCCGGGAATCTCCTTTTGCACCAGTTCCTTAAAATATTTGTCCTGTATTCCCCGGACCGCTTCCGGAGACATTTGCGCAAGTTTATTCCAGGCTTCCATGTTAACGCCATCCCTCCTTAAAATTGTTACCGGTACCGTTTTTACCCTGCAGGCCGATTATCTACAATCCTTTTTTCTTTAAGTTCGGTCTCCATTCCCAGCTGCTTGATAAGTTCTGTGGCATCCCGGTACACTATCTCGTTTAGCGATACCTCGGTATCCCGCTGTACCCTCTGCTGCAAATCCGAAGTCAGCTTTTCTTCATCCATCCCTTCCCTGGGACTAACGTATAGCACTATTTCATCCAGGTCGTAGGGGTCGTTATTCCTCTTGCGTATCTCTACCTGCCACTCCTGCACATCAGGGTGGTCCATTAAAAGGGGATAGAAGTTATTCAAGTTAACCAGGGTTCCTTTAACCTTGGAGAGGTCAAATTCCCTGTAGTCAGATTTCCTGTGGATTTCGGAGCTAATACGGGGCACGGGTCTTCCGCAGTTGGGACAGGGCTCGTAAATCAGTCCACCTTTGGCCACATCCCCGGTACGGTAGCGCACCAGGCTGGTTCCCCTCCAGTCCAAAGCGGTATAAACCAGTTCTCCTTCTTCACCTTCGCCTACGTTCTCTCCCGTTTCCGGATCAATGGTTTCAAATATCTCCATATCCGGACAGGTATGATAGCCGTAATAATTATCCTCCGAAGGACACTCACCCCAGGCTATCCGGGCCTCAGTTATCCCGTAAGTAGCCAGGCAATCCGGATTATTTGCCCCCATCTCTTCCAGGAGAGCTTTTATTTTCTGCTTCAGCCCGGGCGGCACTCTCTCTCCCCCGAAGAACACTTTCCTTACCGTGGAAAAATCCCTTCCCTGTCGCGCAGCTTCTCTTAAGAAGTAATAGGCATAACCCGGTATGAAAACCAGGACGGTGGGTTTAAGAAACTCCACCGCATCGAGCAGGTTTTGCGTGCCCATAATTTTCCCGCCCCCGCTGTTTAAAACGGGCATGCACAGCTTTTCCCCGGCAAAATAGGTCTGCCAAAACGCCAGGTGCGGTGCATAGGGAAAAGCGTTAAGGGTAACATCATCAGGGGTTACGTTAAACACATCCAAAAGCCGATAACCTGCCTCACGGATGTTTTCTATATCCCGGCTGGTATAAACAAAAGGAGTGGGCATGGCGGTTCTACCCGTAGTAAAATGCATGTGTACCGGCTTGTAGTCATAAATACTGTTTTCTACAGCAGTTTTATCGGAAAGCTTGCTCATGTGGCCGAATTTCTCTGAAAGTTCTTCGTCCGGCCGCATTACAAACTGCGTGTGCCTGCCCGGGTTTTCCATGGTAGGGGCCACATCTTCCTTGTTAGTAAAAGGAAGGTGCTTCAAGTCATCTACTCCCTTGACTTTAACCGGGTCTATCTTTAACTCCTTGAGTTTGGCACTATAATAAGGGCTGTACAGGTATATCTGGTTGGCCATAAAAGCCCTTAGCTTGCGGTCCTGCATATCCCTTATCTGCTTCGGCGTCATCCGGCAGAGTTTATTCCAGTTTTCCAAAGTAGCTTCACCTCCGAACTTGGAAAGAAAAATATCGAATCAGAAAACTTGAGGTGTCCTCCGCCCGGAGGACACCTCAATAGCAGTGTTAAGCCGCCCGCAGACCTTTTTCTTTAAACAAACTGATCCTTAAACATAAAGACAAATGATATGAGGAAAATAGAAACTACTACTATAAATACAGGCAGCGCCCATCCCTTGTAGCGCTCTTCCACGTAATCTTCCCAGCCGTGCATGGCGTCTACGGATCTTTTCACTTCTTCCGGCGGCTCTTTGGTAAACAGGGAGACCACTACCGTTACGATAAAGGCTAAAGGAGTGTGAATGGCAGCCAGCTTGATCCACCCCAGGGGACCATAAAGGTAATCGGCAATAAAGGGCAGGGGTGCTTCAGTTGGCTCCATACCCATAATTAAGATAAAAATGCATGCGGAAAAAGATAGAAGGAAACCTACTATCATTCCCGCAGCAGCCCCTTCTTTGGTAGTCCTCTTCCACCAGATCCCCATAACAATAGGTACACCCAGGGACGCACCGGCAATTCCAAAGGCCCACATGATGGCTTCCAGGATAAATTCCGGCGGGTCAATGGAAATGATGGTTACCACGATACCCACTATCAGCATGGCCCAGTAAGAGAGCTTGAGTTTACTGTCATCATCTATATCCGGCTTTATGGAACTGTACAGGTCGTGCACCAGGCCCGCTCCCATGATCATGAGCACCCCGGAGACCGTGGAAAGTCCCGCCGCCACGGAACCGGCTATGGCCAGAGCCAACCATCCCTGACCGGCCAGCTGCTCGGTTAAAATAAAGACTATCATATCGTACTGCTCCGGCGTAAACTCTCCAAAGAGGCCTTCCTGCTGCATCCACATGACAGCAGCAAACCCGGTGGCAAAAACAGTGGTATTGACCAACCCTACCAGGAAGACAGTGATAACGGTACTCCAGCGGGCCTCTTTGGCATCACGAACGGTAAAGAAGCGCATTACAAAGTGGGGAAGTCCTATTATTCCAAAGAAGGAACCAATAGCCATCCCCACGTAAGTAACCGGGTGAGCCAGCCAGGACGCAAAGTAGTGAGGCACCTGTTCCACCATCTGCGGGACCATGTCTCCGTAACCCAGCGGGGGAAAATACCAGCCGTCGGCCCCGAGGGAACGCAATATGATAACTACCGGGAACATAAGGCAAAAGATAAGTACTATACTCTGGAAAGTCTGATTGTAAGTTACGCCGTACATGCCCCCCAGCACCACGTACAGGGTCACTACCAGGCCCCCCGCAATAATACCGGCCACTTCGGGAACGCCCAACAGAAAGTGGAATATGATACCAATACCCTTGAGGTTACCTCCCAGGTATAAAATACATACCACCAACATTATAATTACGGAAAGAATGCGGAGGTTACGGCTGTAATAGCGTTCAGAAATAAACGCCATGGTGGTAAAAGACTTTATACGGCGCAAAAAAGGTGCCGCCAGCACCAGCAGCCCTATAAAGGCAGCCGTAAAAGAAGCGTATACCGCTACCGCAATGTAAAAGCCGTCAATAATCAAAGCAGTTAAGCCCAGAAAGGTTATCAGGCTCAAGGCCAGTGAAACCATGGCCAGGCCGTTATTTATACCGCCGATGCTGCGACCGGCCACGTAATAGTCGCCAATATTGCGAGCAAGCCTTCTGGACAGAAAACCAATAGAAACGGATATTATAAGGACAACAATACTAAGCACTAACCCCAGAACAAAGACTCCCTCTTGTTCCATCTCCCAAGCCTCCTTTTACCTCAGTTAATCAAGACTTCTGCCTTTCTTCTAACCTGTCCATTACCAGGCACCATATAATACCTATTATGGTGGAACCTATCCAGCACAGTACCACCATGAGAAAATACGGCAGTGGGAAACCCATTATACTGTGCCTGGCCACGTAGAATCCATCACTTACAGCTTCATAGAAAAAATCTAGACCCAGTACAAAAACTGAACTAATAGTACCCCCGATAATGAAAACCACAATAAAACAGATGAATGTAATCCATACTTCCAGCTTGTAATCCCTCACGCTTTCACCTCCCCATGGATTTAAATTTAATAGCTAAAAAAAACACCCACTTTCCCTGCCACCAGCACTGATCACCAGTACTTACTATGGTTTCCAGACCAAAAAACATATTATCTGACTCTTTTATATATATTCAACATTATGATTTATTTTCCTTTCAAAATGATCAAAATATTCCAAGTTGTGATTATTATGACATTTTGTAGACTATTCCCATGGTGCTTCAATTCTTATCCATGGCATACATAACATGGTTCGGTTAGTAAATATTTAGAGTGGCAAGGTGAAATATTTTCATGGAGAGAGAAAGTGGTTTTTTTAATTAAAAACTGCAGAAAGAGATCATTCTCAAGGGATTACCTCCTGTTAGTTTTAAGTAAACATACA
>CAYODA010000144.1:0-3536 GCA_964402625.1 uncultured Syntrophomonadaceae bacterium
TACCACTACTATTTAATTTGTTACAATTGCATTTAGAAGGAGTTTGCAGGATTACTGCCGAATTATTTCCCTGTACGCAATTATAAATATTAAGAAGATCTACAAAGGCGGTGTCATCGCTGGAACGGGATTACCTGGAAACCCTGGTATCAAAAGGTGATACAGAGTCTTGCCGGGAGCTTTTTGAGCACTTTTACAGCAAGACTTATGCTGCAGTAATGTCTATTACGCGTAACCACCAGACCTCGGAAGACATTGTTCAAGAGGCTTTTATCCGTGCGTTTAACGGCCTGGACCGTCTCAGGGAGCCTGCTAAATTCGGGTCCTGGGTAGGAGCCATAGCCACCAATTTGGCCAGGGATCACTTAAAAAAAGAAAAGAAACTGGTATGGACAGATGAGATAGAGCAAGGACACCCTTCACCCGGGCTTTCTGTTGAAGAACAGCTGCTAGAAAAAGAAGAAGTGGAAAGAATACGCGAAATTTTACGCTCTCTTCCCCCCGAGCAGTACCAGATTATGATTCTTTATTATTACTACGAAACCAAGGTGGAAGATATCGCTTCTTTAATGGAGGTGAACCCCGGGACGGTAAAGTCGCGCCTGCATCGGGCCAGACAAAAATTACACCGTCTTTTGCAGGAAGGGGAACTAAACGGGGGATTTGATCGTCCTAGAAGTACCGAAGGAAAGGGGGAAGGTAAGTGAAAAAACGCAACCGCCCGGGAAACCGGGAAGGAGAAAACCTGATAAAAAAAGCGGTGCAAGAGGAAATGGAAAGCCTTGAAAAGCAGCCTTCCCCGGAGAGCTGGGAAGCAGTGGCTTCTCGTTTGCATAAATGTGGAGATGAGAGTAACGAACCTGTGCCTGCGAGTGCTCCGGAAGAAAGTCGCACGGTCAGGCAACGCAGATGGTGGGGATGGGTTTCGGCTGCTGCGGCTGTACTGCTTCTGCTGGCCGGGAGTGTTTATTATGGTATGGGCTTTCCCGCGGTGGACCAGGCCGTAGAGGAAGAATCAGGTGATACAGATTCGGAGGACCAGGTGGAAATTGCCGGCCTGGATGAAGATAGCGATTATTGCGGGGAGGAGTTTGAAGAAGCGACCCCGGCTGAGGAGGGGGAGAAAGAAGAATACGATCTGCCTCAGCCGGAAGAAGGTGAAGAAGAAGGTATGCCTGAAGAAGATGCTCCCCGCGGTTTGGGTGTGGAAGATGTAGAAGAAGAGACTGAAGAAGATACTGAGGAAGATATGGAGGATGAGTACCGGGATGAAGATTTACGGGAGGCCGAAAGGGACACGGAAGAAGGAGAAGGCACCTTGCCGCAATTAAGGAGCGGAGAGACGGAAGACACGGAATACGGAGAACCGGTTCCTTCCAGTATGATACAATACAGCTACCGGGAAACGCTGGAGCCATCTGTCCCTGAACGTCTCTATCTTCTATACGTTTCCTGGGATGAGGAAGAAGTGGTTTACGTAAAGCTCCGGGACGAAATTCCGGCCGAAAGGTTGCCTTATTTAATAGAAGAGGACTGGGCCGGGGAAGAAATAGATTCGGAGGAAACGGGTCTCTCCCTGGAGAAGCTGGATGAAAACGAAGTACGTTCCTACAAGGATAACGCGGGCCGTCCCCTCCGGGTGTGGGAAAAAGACGGTAAATCAAGTGCCCTGTGGGCCTTTAGTGAAACCGTGGACAGTTGCAAATTAAAAGAACTCCAGCGGGAACTGGAAGCTCAAGACCGGTAAAATCAAAAGAAACAAAAAGGGACGGTTTTCCGTCCCTTTTATATTACACCGGGGTAATGCTGCGTTCTTTCTGAGGCAAGCCGTTACCGGTGTGTTTTAGGGGAGGATACGCCGTGGAAATGGCAGTGGAGACCTGGGGCATGACCGCCAAAGTAAAAGGCGGGCACCCGGTGGACAACCTTTATATGCGGGTCCCTGAAGGAAGCGCATATTTGCTTCTTGGCCCGGCCGGTTCGGGTAAGACCACCCTTTTAAAGATCCTCCTGGGGTTAAAACGTTATACCTTCGGAGAGGGTATCTGCCTGGGGCATAATCTGGTACTAAGGGAAGAGCACCCGGCCATCCGGGAAAAAGCAGCCCTGGTGGAAGAAGAAAACCGGCTCTACCCTGTTTTAAAAGTCAAAGATATGATTAAACTGTGCCGGGGATTTTATTCTTCATGGGATGAAGAGCTTACGCAGCGCTATCTGCAGGACCTGGTTTCACCTGACGACCGGGTATCGGTTCTTTCTTCTGCCCGTAAAAATTTGCTGGCCCTGGTGCTTGCCCTGGCACCCCGGCCCAGGCTTCTTTTGCTTGACGAACCCTCCTTCCAGTACGATGCCGGGACGCGGGATGCTTTTTTTGAACTCCTGCAAAAGGAAGTAATTGCACCTGGAAATACTCTACTTATGGCATCGCGCTGCTTTAAAGATGCCGAAAGAATGGCCCACCAGGTAGGGCTGTTTTACCGGGGAAGGCTCCTGGAAACCTTGCCTTCCGGTGATAGCAGGCTGCAGGAGAGGCATATTAAAGTATATTTCCAGGAAGAACCTCCACCCGGTTTTTGGGAAAAAGAAGGTATTTCCCGGGTGCATCCTGTAATAAAAGGTGATTACAATTACCTGGTTAGCGTGGTGGACAACTTTAGCGGTATCTGGGAAGCTTGCCGTAAGCTCTCTCCTGTTTACCTGGAAGAAGTGCCGGTGGATTTTGAAATATTGCTAAAACCCTACCTGGAGGAAGAAGCCGGAAAACATGATTAACGCGGGACTCTGGAGGAAGGAGATCATAGAAGGTAAAACAGCAGCGGCAATTTGCTGTATGCTGACAATTCTGGCGGCTGTGCTGGTAATGTTTTATCCTGCGGGCTGGCTGATTCAGTTTTACGAGACCCCCCGCCAATACCTGGGAGACAGTTTTGTCTCCTCTTCCATGCTTCCGCATTATTATATCTGGTCCGTGTATATTTCTCGTTTATTAATATTGTTTGCCTCATTAGCCGGATTCTTTTTGGGCATTAAATCCTTTGCCGGTGAGATAGCCGGCGGTACGGCTGTTTTTTTGTCTTCCCGCCCGGTCTCTTCCCGCGACCTGGTAACCAGCAAACTTTTTGCCGGTGCTTCCCTGCTGGCGGTTTCTCTTTTACCTTCAGCGTTATTATTTACCGCCCTTTCCGGGAGATACTTGCCGGGAAGCCTGGAGCAATTTTGGGGGAATTACCTGGTTCTTTTTTTGGGTGCGGTAGCAGTATATGTGGGCACCATGTTTTTCTCTTCCCTGGTCTCAAGACCGTGGAAAGCCGGGGTGGCGGCTGCTCTCTTTTGGGGAGTTGCCTGTTTGACCGGCTTTGGTGAAAGCAGCCGGATTTTTTCCCTTTTTCATCACATGCGTGCCCCCCAGCTATGGGTGGGCACACCCAACAGCCTTTTTATTCACCTGGGTGCAGTACTGGTACTTGTTTTGGTATTCTATGAGCTAACCGTGCTGGCCTGGGGAAGAAGGGAGCTCTAAAAATGCGGAGGTTAGA
>CAYODA010000144.1:3636-5190 GCA_964402625.1 uncultured Syntrophomonadaceae bacterium
GAGGTTAGAAATTGGAAAAACAATAAAAACACTATTATTATCAACTTACTTATGCCTTTCTACCGGGATAGAGATTACGAGTTCATTTACATTTCCCTCCCCCCACCGGGGGGAGGGTGGGGGGGATACTACTCACCTTGCTTTTAATCCCTCCCAATAGTAGCTACTTCTACTGGCACCGTGGTCTCCTGCTTCTGGAAGAGACGATAATCCAGCCTGGGATAGAGGTTATCCACTGCTTCCAGCTTGGAGAGCCACTCTTCGTTAATATTTCCGCTATGAATTTGTTCTATCAGCTTGCGAAAACGAACCAGGTGGTCGTGGGCTCTTGTTTCGGCGTATTCTACCATGGTTCCTACGGTCATGATAAAGGGCCAGTCGCTGCTCTGGGCCAAAAGCAGTTCCCGGGCCGCCTGTGTAAGCGCCCTTTCCATTAACCCTTCCGCGTCGGGGTAATCTGTAGCGAGACTTATCATATCCCTGGCTCCCCGGTGAAGGTGGGGATACAGGTAATCGTTTTTCCCGTTAAGCCAAACCTCGTGGTAGCCCTTGTCTCCCCAGCTGGAAGCAGAAGGCGTGGAGATTTGCAGCGGGTAACCCATATCCAGGTAATCTCCGGGGGTGATCAGCTTTACATTGTCCTGGTCTTTATCCATCTTTCGGCAGAGACAATCCAGCCAGATAGGTCCCTCAAACCACCAGTGACCGAAAAGTTCGGTATCGTACGGCGCTATAATCAGGGGAGGCCTGTTCATGACCTCCGACAGGTATTCCACCTGTTTTTCCCGGTTGAACATGAAGTTTCCGGCATGCTCCGCGGCTTTATCCCTGGCTATTTCCGGAATATAAGGTTCCTTGAAATCAAGGGTGTCGGTGCCGGAGATGCGGTAGTATTTAATGCCGGTATCACTGCGCATCCCGGGGGGATGCAGGAAGTCTTTTATGTAGTCGTAGGGAAGGTCGTGGCCGATATCCCTGTAAAATTCGCGGTAGTTGTAATCTCCCGGGTATCCTTCTCTGGAACTCCATACCTGCTTGGAGGATTCCGGGTCCCGCGCGAAAGCGGCCACCCCGTTTTCAGTAACTATGGGGCTGTATACACCGTACTTGGGACGGGGAGCGGCGTAGAGCACCCCATGGGTGTCGGTAATAAAATACTGCAGACCCAGCTCTTCCAGCACCTCTTCCAGGCCGTAGTCGTAGGCGCACTCGGGCAGCCAGATACCGCGGGGCGGCTCTCCCAGCATGTCGGTGTAGTATTCTATTCCCGCTGCCAGCTGGGCATAAGTGCTTTCTCGCTGCAAATCCAGCAGGGGTAGGAATCCGTGGGTGGCCGCCGTGGTTATGACTTCCACGCAGCCTTCCTGTTGCAGTTCTTTTAGAACCCGGGAAGGATGAGCCCGGCACCTCCGGTGATAGTAATCCGCAATCTGGTCAAAGTGTTCGCGGTAGTGCGTGGCCAACGGGCCAAAAGTAGGGTCCCCGGCGGTTCTCTCTTCTTCCCGCCGGGACAGCTCCTGCAGGTTCTGCATATACCTTATAAAGCGATCCCTG
>CAYODA010000145.1:0-5145 GCA_964402625.1 uncultured Syntrophomonadaceae bacterium
AATCCAACCTCTAACTTCCTACTTCCAACTTCCAATAGCGGCACCAGGTCGACTACTCAGAAAATACGTTTGCTTTCTAAGGAGATAGACAGCCCTGCCATTTACACGTTATCTGCTTTCTACCCCACCTGCTTTACTTACTGCTTTTTCCGGGTAGTCGCCCTCCAGCGGGCCCTGGCCGAGAAATGAAAATTCCAGCTTCATCTCAGCCGTCCTTTTTTCCCCCGCTGATAATTGCACCCGCCACTGGGGAATTACTGCCGACTGCTGATAAACCCTTTCCATGCCCTCCTCGGAGCGGCTAACTGTTTCCACCGGAAAACGCCACAGGAGAGCGTGGTCTTTAAACCCTAACCGGAGGGCCAGGTTGCGCCGGTGGTCATACATCTCCAGGGTCTCCACACCTTCTTCCTCTCCCCGGGATGACATGGAGCTGTCGTTTAGTTCCCTGTCAGGTATACGGTAATAACGGCTTTCGTCATTGCCGGACATAAAGGCCAGGTTAAACTCTACCCCCAGCCTTCCCATCAGGGTCTGTTCGCTGTAATTTTCCAGCAAATACCTGATCTCCAGGCTGTCCGAACCGGGCCAGACGGCCACTTCTTTCTGCAGGAGAAAATCGTACTGTTCCCTGGAAACCCGGCGCCGGAAAACCAGTGATATACCGCCGGTGTTATCATCCCGGTGCAACACTTCCAGGGTAGAAGGCTGGAGGAGTATACCGGCTTCATCCGGGGAACTCCCCGCTGCAAAGTCCTCCAGGTTTACTTCGCCTTCTTGGCTACCGGTGGAGCCTGCCCCCGTTTGGTCTTCCTCTTCGGGTATAAAATGCTCCATTAGCCCTCCCCGGGGATAAGCATCGTATTGCAGGTACTTCCGCAGGTTACTTTCCCGGGCCACCTGCAGGTGGTGGATACTTTTTACCCCGTCTTCTTCCTCTTCACTTCTCGCATCGGATGGGGCGCTGGCCTGCTCCACCAGGTCACGGTGATATTCCTCGGGACGCCGTGTAAGTGTATCCAGCAAGTTAACAGCGGCGGGCCTCCAGGAGAGCTCCCACAGGCTTCCTCCCCGGTGGGGTGCAAACATGAGAGAAAAACGGTCACTTACTACTATCGTCTCTTCCTGTCCGTCGAAATCAAAATCGAAGCTTCTTACTTCCACCCGACCTTCCCGTCCGTGCAGGCCGGTTTCAGCCAGCTCCTCTGCTTTCAACAGTTGTTCCCAGATAGCGGAACGCAGGAAGTTCAGGTAAAGTCCCCCAAAAACGCCGTGCCAGTAAGCACAGTTGCACTGGCCCGCCCAGATGTGCTGAAATGCCCTGTCACGAATTTCTCCTTCCGGCAGACGGGTAATGCGACGGCGCACAGAGAGCATTTTTTTGTGCATGCGGTTGCTTTCCGGGTAGCGGGTAAGAAAGTTCCTCCAGTAACCGCGGGACCACTCTTTCATTTCCCGGTAGGAAGCTGCCGGTATGTATACCGGTCCTTCCGGGGGCTCTTTTTTCATGAACTCGGAGAAAGTGGTGGTGCTTAGCCAATCCCTGTTTTCTTCCAGGGCGGTAAAAAAGCGGTCCAGCCACTTTTCCTGGTATACCGCCCGGTAGGTTTCCGGCCAGGAACCGAATTTTTCCCCGTCGTCGGCCAGTACCAGGAGGTTGCCGCTGTCATAACCGGCTCCCCGCTTTTCCATGGTAGAATCTTCGGGAAGGCCGGGATCTTCATCGTGGCGGAGCTGCTTGCGAAGGAAAGAGATCACTTCATCCACGGGACGGAAAGGAATAAGGTAGCGTAGTTTTTCACTTATGGGAAATATACAGAGTTCCCAGCCTTCTTCTTCGGTAAGGTAATAGTGGTACAGGTTGCGGTAGCCTACTTCGTGAAAATGGGCGTCGTCCACGGTTATATACCGCAGGCCGGCGGAAGCTATGGGGCGGGCCAGGTGTGGTTCCCAGATCCTTTCCGCCAGCCACATTCCCTCTGGTTCCACACCGAAAAGCTTTTTTACCCGCTGGCTCAACCTCCTGATTTGCCCGGTTTTATCTTCATCGGGGATGATGGGAAGGATGGGCTCATAATAGCCGCCCCCCATCATTTCTACCTGGCCCCTTTCCACCAGGCGTCGCAGCTTTTCCAAAAAGTAGGGGCGGTGTTCTTCCATCCAGTCCAGGAGAATGCCGGTATAGTGGAGTGTTACTTTTACGTGGGGATGGCAGGAGAGGACTTCCACAAAAGGTCGATAAGATTGTTCAAAAACGGTTTCAAAAACTTCGGGGAGATTGCCTACAGGCTGGTGATTATGCAACGCCAGTATGAGGTTCATGTTCTTGCGGTTTATCATTTATAGCTGCATGCTCCTTCCTTTTGTTGTTATTGTCCGGCACCGGGGTGACTACTCAGAAAATAACTTCTGCATCCTCAGAAAATACGTTTGCTCTCCAGTCTCGCTGGTGTAGTGGTTGGCTCGGCTCATGCTACCGTTCGAGGACCACACGGGCGGCTTGAGCTTTCGGTCTCCGCGGGCTCCCCTCGACATTCGACTTCCGTGTCTCAGGTCTCGGCGGCCGGAATCCGTTCCGGCCGGCCCGCGTAGACTCGAAAGCCTCAAGGGTTGTGGCAACCTCTCACTTAAAATCGCCTTCGCCAACCACTTACACCAGCTCTGCTGAGTATTTTCCACCTTCTAGTGATAGCGCCAGCCGGCGCCAGTGCGACTACTCAGAAAATAACCTTGTTCCCATACCCTTGTTTTCCTTAATTATTCATTTCCCTTCTCCCACCAGGGGGAGGGTCAGGGTGGGGCTGGTAACTGCTCCACCGGCCTGGTTTTATCTTCTCCACGTGAAGCGATCTTTAACCACCGGTGACTAAACTAATTTACAACCCGGCCCTAACGGTGGACTTCTATTTCTTCCCTTAAAAAGCGGGCAGCGTGTTCGGGGACGGTTGTGTTTATAAAAACTTCCGAACCCATTTCAAAGCCGGCCGGGGCGGTTGTCCTGGGAAGTATTACCAGGTGCCAGTGGTAAAAGGGAAGTTCCTGCACTCGCAGGGGCGCCGTATGCAGGTACATATTATAAGGGGGAAAATCCAGGCCCACAGACAGGAGCTTCAAAACCTGGTTAATGGCTTCCGCCAGGTCACTTTTTTCCCCGCCGGATATTTCATTCAGGGAGGACCGGTGCCGGCGGGGGAGCACCCACGTCTCAAAAGGATGCCGCGAAGCGTAGGGCATAAGTGCTGCCATGTTTTCGTTCTCAAAAATCATCCTTTCTCCAAAGCGGGATTCTTCTTTAAGCATGAGGCAGTAAGGACACGTTTCTTCCCGCAGGTAATGCTGGTACGAACCATCCAGTTCCCGGGTCAGGGCAGCAGGCACAAATGGTAAACCCAGGAGCTGGGTATGGGGATGTTCTACAGAAGCCCCGGCTTCGCGCAGGTGGTTACGGAAAACCTGCACGTACTTGAGGACGGTATTGGCAGAAAGCTGCTTTAACCGGTGCAGGTAAGCTTCAACTACCTGCTCCATCTGTCCCGGCGATAGAAAACCGGGATGGCAATTATGCCGGGGAGTCTCTATAATAACTTCGTGGGATCCGTAGCCTGGCATTTCCGGGTAAATGTTTTCCCGGATATTAACTTCCGGACGCCCCCGCATTTCCACCGCCGGATACTTGTTGGGTACTACCCGTACCTGCCAGCCGGGAGTATCCGCCTGCCCCTTATCTCTCCATGAAACAACTTCGGAGGGAGTGAGAGCTTCGTTGCCCGTACAAAAAGGACACTCTTCCAGGTACTCCGGGACTTCTTCAGCTTTTTTCTTTTCTTCCGCCTGTTTCCCGTACCGGGAAAAAGTCTCAGGGCGACGGGCCCTCTCTGTAGCCATAATTACCCACCGGCCCGTAATAATATCCTGCCTGTATTCCGGCATTTCAAATTACCTCCTCCGGTCTATGGGATTATTTAACATTTTCTTTACACGGGTCTTTTTGCGCTTTTTTACCAAAAATCAGCTTTTAGCATCCCCGCGTGTATCTATTTTATACCATCTACTTACCCTTGCTCCATAATCTTTAGAACCAATAATATACTATCAAGAAACTCAATCCATAAACTTCCCCCTGAAAACTTACATAACAGTTGATTTTTAATTAAATAATATAACCCGTGCAGGGCAAAATAGTGTACAGAAAAAAGCAGAGAGAAAGAAGAAAGGGTGAAGATATTTGGAAGTACAGGTAAACAGGAAAGAACTAAACAGCGGCGGTTCGCTGCCCCCTTTTTACGAAGAAGACACCCTGGTTCTACTGCCCAGGGACCCCTCCTGGCTATATGCCTACTGGGAAATAAGCAGCGCTACCCTGCAGTGGGTAAAGGAGGAATGGGCCGGCGAAGAATGGGATCTGGCGGTGCGTCAGCTGAGGGTTTTCCGCCACCGCTGGAACAGGGAAGGAGAAGTGGAATCATTTTTTGATATAGAACTTTCTCCCGGCGCCGGTGACTGGTACCTGGAAGCGGGCCAGCCGGACCACTTTTACCACGTAGAGCTGGGCTGGAAAAAAAGGGAGGGGAATTTTTACTGCCTGCTGCGCTCCAACACGGTCCGCACCCCCCGCGACAGGGTAAGCGATATTGTCGATGAAAACTGGACCCTTCCCGACTGGAAGTTTAGAAGGCTCTTCCGGCGTATTTCCCTGTTTAATATAAGCTCCCCGGAACTGCACCGTGAAAATCCGCACTATATAAAGAACCGGAGGCGGTAAACCAGGTATATCAGGAGAACCGGGAAATGGAAGGAAATTAGAAATACTCTATTTTAGAAAAGGCAAATAACTCAAGGAGGGAATTTAAATGCCCCAAGGTTTTTTATCCATAGTGCTTCACGCGCATCTTCCTTATGTACGCCACCCTGAGCACGAGTACTCCCTGGAAGAAAAGTGGTTCTACGAAGCCATGCTGGAATGTTACCTGCCGCTGCTGCGGAGAATGGAAAAACTTAAAGACGATGGCATCAATTACCGCCTGACCTTTTCCGTGTCTCCTACCCTGCTGTCCATGATGGAAGACGATCTGCTCAGGGATCGCTTTATAAGGTATATGCAGAACCTGCAGGAGCTGTCCCGGCGGGACGAAGAGAGAACCGCCG
>CAYODA010000146.1:0-5140 GCA_964402625.1 uncultured Syntrophomonadaceae bacterium
CCTGCTGTTAGCCAAAGAAAACCCCGGTAAGCCTGGGATTAGCCAGGGCTACCGGGGTTTAACTTGTAAACCACTAAGAATATCTCTATCATTTCATCTACCCAGAAAATACGTTTGCTTTCTATTGTCGCTGGCGTGTATTTTCCTCCATCTACTGGTGGCGCTACTACTCCAGTGGTGCCGGGAAGTCTACTGTTCATATAACCGTGTTCTCTTTTATTTAGTGCATTTCCATAAACTCTTCCAGTTCCTCTTCTTCGAGGTCTTCCCAGACTTCCGGAGGAATTTCTTCCATTTCCGGGTCCGTTCCTTCCGGGGAAGGCATTCCTTCCGGGGCTACTCCAGGAAGTCCCATTGCTCCCATAAACTCGGCAGCAAACTCATCTATAAAGAGCATAGCGTTTTGTTCAATTTCTGCCATTATTTCTTCCAACTCTCCTTCATCAACCTCAACTATATTGACAGCTTCATCCTCATCCAGGGCCGGTATATCAATCTGGTCCTGGAACTCCAGCTCCATATCAAAGGTCATGGCCAGTTCTACCTGGTTGGTTTCACCAAACTGACCCGGTAACCCAAAAGATATCCCCAGTTCATTGTCGCTGCGATGATAGTCTTCCTCCAGGTCCTGGTCAATAACCTGTTCCAGATAACCGTTTAAAGTTAGCTCTTCAGGTGTGCCGGGGGTCAGCTCCAGGAGAAAATCATAGTCATGGTAGATTTCACCAGAATCCGGGTCATGGCTGGAATTCCTGGTATAATCAAGCTCAAACAAGTCCATATTACTTCCTTCACCAGGTTCCTCCATTCCTGCCGAAAGAGTTAAATCCTGCCTTGCTGTAACTTCTCCTTCCGGGACACTCTCACCGTAGAGGTACTCAATCCAGAAATTGCCTCCTTCTGCAGGTTCAATTTCCAACCTTCCAGATGCCTCTTCTTCCCCGTCTTCGTACACCCAGCTCTCGGTTTCCAGGGAGAAAGCCATGCTTTCATCAGCTTCCACACCGGCTGCTGTGAAAGAAATTTCTCTGTCTACCACCCGGTTTCCATCCAGCAACAGGGTCATGTTAAAACCGTCGGGAAAATAAACCGCGTCCCTCAATTCCTCCAGGCTCTCTTGTAGATTTTCTTTAAAATCCATCTCCGGCATGTCCTCTGTACTGTACATTTCCATGTTTTCTTCTATATCGCCTATAAGTTCTTCCATCATCTCGCTGTCTTCTTCCAAATCTCCCAACCATCCCTGGAAAACTTCCAGGGCTTCATCTTCGCCAAGTTCTACCGATAGTTTTTGCACTTCTACCTCACCTTCGGGCGACTCGTAAGTGGCATCCGACACCTCTACGTGTTCTTCCCGCAGGTTTTCCTGGAGATGCTCCAGCATTTTATCTCCTGCTTCTGCACTCATCCCTTGAAAAGAAAACTGCTCCCAGGGATCTTCCAGGGGAATCTCTTCAGGCCCAACATAATCAGTATCAATCATCCTCATGACTTCGCCGTACTTATCCAGGGGAAAATACAGATAATCTTCATAAAAACGGGCTATCTTTAAACCTAGATTCTCTCCGTCTATTAACAAATTTGTCTCCGGGAACTCCACACCCAAAAGTTCTCCCGTTACTACAGAATAGCTCTCGCGGTTGGGGAAATCTTCTTTACTTTCTATTTGAAGGGTAGTTTCACTCAGCAGTCCTTCTATCATTTCAATTCCCTGCTGTTCCTCCAGGCTCATTTCACCCTCTATAGATAAATTTAACCCCACTTCCGTATTCCCGGTATAAGGTCTTTCTTGCACCGCATCCATAAGTTTTTTCCATTCTGCAGGGGCTGCACTCTCCCACTTTTCACTTACTGAATGCATGCTTTCCCTTTCTGTCATAACCAGGTGTTCCGATGCATCAGCGGGAACATCATCACCGGTTATCGCGTAAATTAGCAGGGCTATTCCTATCACCAAAACTACACCCACTACCATCAGAATTACACTTTGATTATTCTTTTGTTTTTTACGGTTGGACTGCTCTAACTCCGCTCCACAGGAATGACAGTGTTTTTCTCTACCCTCCAACTCTTCTCCACAATTTTTACAAAACGCCAATTCAATACCTCCCCTCTTTTAGCTCTTCCTAAGTATTATATGCAATTCTTTCTGGTTTAGATTCTATAATCATGCAGGATTATCCTTCTATACCTTTTTTTGCACAAATAATTTTTTCATATTAAAAAAAATCCTTCTCTCCCTGGAAAGGAAGAGAAGGATTTTTAAGCCGGAAACTATATATTGTTTAGACAATATTTTTTGTATTACCGTTTCTTTTGCGTCTCCATTTTATGCGTTTCTTCCGCCGCATCGTTATTTTCTCGCAGTCCGAGTATTTTACGGGCGTATATTTCCGCTGTTTCATATTCACCTGTTAAAGAAATGTCTTTCATGTTCATCACGGGATCTTTTAAGAGGCTGTTCATAATGCTGCGGGTTAACTTTTCTACGGCACGCTTTTCTTTTGAAGACAGGGAAGAGAGCTGACTTTCAAACTCGTCAAGTTTTTCCTGCCTGATAGAATCCGCTTTGCTGCGCAGTTCGGCTATAAAAGGATTGACTTTTTGCCTGCGGTACCACCGCATGTACTCTTCGATCTCTTCTTCTATAACTACTTCTACTTTCCTGGCTTCTTGCCGCCTGGTGTTAAGATTTTCCTGAATAATTTGGTTAACATCATCCAGGTTAAACAGTTTTACCCCGCTGATTTCACCTGCTACCGGTTCCACGTTACGGGGCATTCCCAGGTCTACCAGCAGTAGCGGGTCCTTCCTCTCCTTGGCCAAAAGGGCGGATTGAACCCTTTTCTCTGTTACCACGTAGTGGGGAGCATTGGTAGCACAGATGACCACATCGGCTTCACCCAAACCGCTATCTATTTCGGTAAGGTTTATGGTTTTGCCCTGGAAACGGGATGCCAGCTGCTCTGCGCGTCCCGGGTAATGACTGGCTATTACTACTTCTTTTATGCCCAGGTCAAAAATATTCTGCAGAGTAAGCTTGGCCATCTCCCCAGTACCTATGACCACCATGGTCTTGTCATGCAGCTCAGAGAAGTTCTGACGCGCCAGCTCAGCCGAAGCGTATCCAAAAGAAACGGCATGCTGGCCGATTTCTGTTTCGGTATGCGCCCTTTTACCGGTAGAAAGTGCTTTTTGGGCCAGTCCATTAACGTAATTCCCGCAGGCTTCTTCTTCCTGGCAGACCAGGTAAGCATCTTTTATTTGCCCCAGAACCTGCGTCTCTCCCAACACTGTAGAATCCAGGCCGCATGCCACCCGGAACAGGTGCCTAACGGCGTCCACTTCCTCCAGGGTATAAAATATTTTTTCCTGTAAAAACCTGCTCTCTATCTTTTTTATCTCTTTAAAATATGCTGAGAAAGCATGCATTACATCTTCATTTCCCTCGCTCCAGGCGTAAAATTCGGTACGGTTGCACGTAGAAAAGAGGAGACACTCCTTTATTCCTTTCTGCTTAAGCATAAAGGGCACCGCCTCTTTTATCTCTTTCTCATGAAGAGAAAAATATTCCCTTACTTCCAGAGGAGCGCTGTTATGATTTATACCTGCCATGACGAGATTCATATTAATATCACCCTAAGTACCAAAATTTTTTTAGTAATAAAAAAAGACCGGAAAGCGGGAAAGACGAAATTTTTTTCTTCCCCGCCCCAGAAAGGAGAAGCTTTATTTCAATGGGTACCGTAAAACCTTAAGTTAAACCTGGCCCGGCCGGTATTGAATAACCGACCGGAAAAAATTATTACTGCTCTACCACTCTTGCCCTTTCCCACATGATGGCAGCCAGCTTTTCATCGCATCCCAGTGGTGGCCTTTGTTCTATCTTGACTCCGGGATAAAGGCGGGATGCTTCTTCAATCTCCCGGGGAATATCTTCATTAATGTGTACTCCCTCGGTTAAAAACAAGGGAACCACCAGTATATGTTCTTTTTCCCGTTTCACAGCATCTTCTATAGCCTGCTTCAATCCCGGTTCTGCAAACTGTAAAAACGCCGCTGTTACTTTTGCATTCCTTCCTTCCGATGAATTTTGCATGATATCCGCCAGCCTGTTTACATCGTGGTTGGCTTCCTTTCGTCGGCTGCCGTGCGCCAAAACTATTACTTCCACCTTGTTCATCAACTCCTTACCTCCAGTTGACAATTGTGCTGTCATTCTTCCCGGTCACATACCGCCCGGTTCTTCTTCGTTAAAAAGCCAGGGTCTTTCCTTAATGAGAGGAAAGGCCCTGGCTTTTTTAACAGGCCCGGTAAAAAAAATACCCTGCTTGCAGGGGCAGGGACGGTTTTACTGGCCTGCAGTACCTTCCCTCCGAAGGCTGTCATGCAGTTTAAAAGGGCTGGTTTCCTGGCTCGCGCTTCTTCCTACTACCTGCTCCTTCCCGGGGTTGTTCCCAGTGGATTAACAGCAGGGTTGGTCCACGCTCACAGTAGCGGGGGCTGCCGGGGATTCTCACCCCATTCCCATTCAACCTTTTCAAGGCACCCTTTTAACTTTATTCAATTAACTGTGATTGATTTTAACATACGGTTTTCCCCGATGCAAGGAAAATGTATGTAAAAGTTTACCCTTTATACATGCTCTTAACATAATTTATTACCTCTTCCGGACTGTTGAAAATCAACGTGTTCTTGTCTCCCCGGGGCCTTTTTATTAAAATAACCTTTAAACCCAGGTCCCTGGCAGCGCCAATCTTTTGCATAACCCCGCCGGTACGCCCGCTGTCCTTGGTTACCAGGGAAGAGACCCCGTAAAATGCAAACATCTCCCGGTTAAATTCCCTGGTAAAAGGGCCTTTAGCAGCTACCAGCTGCCCCGGACTTAATCCCTGCTCTTCACATACCTGCAGCGAAGATACAGTGGGCAAAACCCTTGCTATCAATCTCTCTTTTCCTGCAGCAGCAACAAATTCCCGAAGAGAGTTGCTCCCAACGGAAAGAAATATTCTCCCACTGGTGGATTGAACTTCTGCCACGGCTTCCTGAAGACTGCATACCTTAACCAGGCGTGGGTGATCTTCTACCAGCTCTCTTTCTCCCTCTTCTCTTTCCAACCTCAAATAAGGTATGCCAAGCC
>CAYODA010000147.1:0-5128 GCA_964402625.1 uncultured Syntrophomonadaceae bacterium
CTTGGTGGGCGAATGGGTGTCTTCAACCATCTACTGGTGGCGCCATGCCAGCGCAGGCGCCGCAGATCCGCAGTTTTTACCACAGCACTTCCTGCACCCCAAGCCTGGGAGGAGCTGCCGGAACTCTCTCGGGATAACCCAGGGGAAGCAGGGCCAGCGGCCTGATGGAGGAGGGAAGGTTCAAGATACTGGACACCTGTTCTTCCAAAAAGGCTCCTATCCAGCAGCCGTATATACCTTTTTGAACTCCTGCCAGCAAAATATTCTGGATGGCCGCCGCCGTATCCTGTATACAGTAAAGTTCTACACCTCGACGGCCGTAAGATCGGGCCGCCCGGTCCAGGTCAGCCATAACCACGACCACAACCGGTGCTTCCAAAACCCATCCCTGGTTTAAAGCTGCTACCGAGAGGCTTCGCTTTACTTCTTCTTTCCTGATCACTGAAAACTTCCACGGCTGCACGTTCCCTGCCGTCGGGGCTTTGATAGCTGCTTCCAGGAGCTCATTTATATCTGATTCTTTTATAGCCTCGGGTTTAAACCTGCGCACGCTGCGCCTTTCGTGTATGGCTTCGTTTACATTCATACGGGCTTCCACCTCCAGTTTAAACCGGAGCATAATTATAAATTTATAATTTTATTGCATAAGATCCTCCAGGGGATAGTAGGGCAAGGAGAGACCTTCTGCCACTGCTTCGTTGGTAATTTCTCCATTAAAAACGTTAACTCCCCTGGCAAGTATGAGGTCTTCGTGGAAAGCTTCAACTCCTTTTTCCGCCAGCATCTGGCAGTATGGTAAGGTAGCATTAGTCAGGCTGACCGTGGCCGTGCGCGGAACCGCACCCGGCATATTAGAAACCGCGTAATGGATAACATCGTGTTTAAAGTAAATGGGGTTACTGTGGGTGGTTTCCCGGTCAATAGTTTCTATAGAACCTCCCTGGTCAACCGCCACATCCAGTATTGCAGCTCCGGACTTCATTTTTTTAACCATTTCTTCAGTTACCAGCTTGGGCGCCCTGGCGCCGGGAACCAGCACGGCTGATATAAGCAGGTCGGCGTACTGAACTACCTTGCCCAGGTTATAATTATTGGAAACAAACGTAATTATTCTCTCTCCGAAAAGCTCCGAGAGTTCTCTCAGGCGCTGCGGAGATCTTCCTACCACGGTTACCTGGGCACCCATTCCAATGGCAATACGAGCGGCGTTTCTCCCCACTATTCCGCTACCCAGTATGACTATATCCGCGGCGGGAACCCCGGGAACCCCTCCTATCAAGATTCCCCTTCCACCATGTATTTTTTCCAATAGGCGGGAACCGGCCTGGATTGCCATTCTGCCGGCAATTTCACTCATAGGAGTGAGCAGTGGAAGGTAGCCGTCGGATTCCACGGTTTCATAACCTATGGCTGTTACCTTCTTCTCCCTTAAAACCCTGGCCAGCTCCGGAAATGCAGCCAGGTGAAGATAAGTGAACAAGATCTGGCCTTGCTGCAAAAGTTCGTATTCCGGGGAAAGAGGTTCTTTTACTTTTAATATTAGTTCCGAGTTGGAATATACTTCTTCCGGAGAGTCAGCAATCCGTGCCCCTGCTTTCTGGTAATCTTCGTCGGTAAAACCGCTGTAAATTCCCGCATCTTTTTCAATTATCACCTGGTGGCCTTCCCGGCAAAGCATTTCCACACCTGCTGGTATGGCTGCAACTCTGCCTTCGTCAGCTTTTATCTCTCTGGGAACCCCCACTATCATATACGTTTACACCATCCTTTTTATTTTTTCACTCCAGCTCTACGCGTCCTTCCAGGGCTCGTCCTAAAGTGAGCTCGTCAGCGTATTCCAGGTCTCCTCCTACCGGTAGCCCAAAAGCTATCCTGGTCACCCTAACCCCCAGGGGCTTGAGCTGACGAGACAGGTAAGATGCCGTGGCATCACCTTCTACATTGGGATTGGTTGCAATTATTACTTCTTTAATACCTTCTTCTTTTACCCGATTCAATAGTTTGGGTATGTTCAACTCCTCGGGCCCTATCCCTTCTACAGGGGATAGGGCCCCGTGCAGCACGTGGTACCTTCCCCGGAAGCTGCCGGTCTTTTCCATTACCAGAACATCCCGGGGGTGCTGCACCACGCAAATTTGACGGGACCCCTCCCTCCGGGGATCAGTACATAGGGAACAGAGATCCCGGTCGGTAAAAGAAAAGCAGCAAGAGCAGTAACGCAGCTTCCTTTTTGCTTTTACCATAACCCGCGCCATATTTTCCACTTCATCTTCCGAAAGGCTTATCAGGTAAAAAGCCAGCCGTTGGGCAGTCTTGGGACCTACCCCGGGAAATCGATTAAAAACGTCTATTAGATCCTGCAGTGCTTCCGGATAGTGCATGGTTGTTTACCTTTCTCTAAAACAGTCCCGGCGGCAAATCCATTCCGCCCGTGATTTTTTGCATCTCTTCGGAAGTCATCTCGTCTACCTTTTTCATAACCTCGTTTACAGCTGCCACAATCATATCTTCCAGCATTTCGGGATCTTCGTCGTCAATAATGTCCGGAGACAGCTTTAGAGACACCAGTTCTTTTTTCCCGTTAGCAACCGCTTTGACTGCACCTCCGCCGCTGGTTGCCTCCAGCTCCTTTTCTGCCAGTTCTTTCTGCATACTCATCATTTGCTCCTGAACCTTCTGCAACTGCTTCATCATTTTACCCATACCACCAGACATACTATTATACCTCCTTATATTGATTGTTTTCCGGTTCAACCATGGTACCGTTAAAAAGGCGTAAAGCCTCTTTAACCAGGTCTTCCCCTTCTTCTTCCAATTCAACTGAATTTTCTTCTTTACCGGTATTCCGGTTCGTTTCTTCTTCTTTCCCGACCGCACTTCCTTTATTTTCATTCCGGGTTTCTTCTTCCTTGTCGTTTCCTTTTTCCGCACTGGTTTCAGTATTATCTTCAGTATCTTCCGGCAGGGAAGAAGCAGGCCCTCCATGAGTAGTAGTTTTTTCCTGGCCCTCCTCATTTTCAGAAAGCACCACTGAAACCGTAAATTTTTGGCCCATTTCTTGAAAGATAACCTGCTCCAGTTCCTGCCGCTTTTTGTTCATTATCATATCTTTATTAAACGATTGTTCTTTTTTAAGAGAAAGCACCAGCTTTCCTTCACTAAACTTTAAGGGAGTGGCTTCCTGCACCATTCCCAAAAGAATACGTTGTTTTTGCCTGCCCAGCGCACGCAGTACCCGCTCCCATTCTTCCATCAGGTCTCCGGAAAAAGTCCCTCCTTCTGCAGCGGAAGAGCTTTCTTCCAAAGCTTTGGGATTCTCCTGTGCGTCAATGCCTTTTTCTTTCATTTCTGTTTCTGTTTTTTCCTTTTCTTCTTGCTTAACCTCTCCACCGGCTTCAGCTTTTTTGCTTTTCCTTGACTTCTCTGATTGAGTATTTTTGTTTCCAGGCTGTTTTTCCTGCTGCGAATCCGGCGGGGTTTCCTGGGCCGGTTCTACCATACTGTTTTCCACCGCCCTGTTTTCTTCCGTCTTAGATGAAGGAGATGACCTGGCGGCAGGAGGGGTATCTTTTTTTACAGTACGTATTTCCTGTTCCAGCTGTTCTATTCTTTCTTTCCATTGTTCCACCGACGCCAGCCCCGACTGACGGCATGCTTTTATCATTTTAAGAAAAGCAACCTCCAGTTGAAAATGGGGGCTATCGGAAAACTTTATTTCTGTGGAGAGACTATGGGCTATGGTCACTATCTCCAGAAGTGCATCACTACTTAAACACCCCCGGTATTTTTCCAGATAATCGCTGTAGACCCGGCTTTCATCCAGGTTCTGCACTTCTTTGGAGTTTCCGGCAATTAAAAGCCGGGTGAAAAAATAAAGGACTTCTTTTACAAAAAGGTTGATGTCTTTTCCACCGTACGTCACTTCACGTATGGCTTCCAGGCCGGCAACCAGGTTATCTTCTACTAAAGCTGCCGCCAGGTCATCCAGGGTTTCTGCCCCGGGCATCCCCGTTAGATCGTAAACGTGCTGCGCAGTAATTTTACCGTCAGCGTATACCTGCACCTGTTCCAGCAAGCCCAGCGCATCACGCATGGCTCCCCCGGAAAGGCGGGCAATTAGCGGTAGAACCCGGTATTCGCATTCCCAGTGTTCCTCACATATTATACTCTCCATTCTTTCTATAATATCCCGGTCTTTTAACAGCCTGAAATCAAAACGCTGGCATCGGGATACAACCGTGGAGGGCAAACGTGACGGCTCGGTGGTGGCTAATATAAAAACCACCCGGGGAGGTGGTTCTTCTAGCGTTTTGAGCAGTGCATTAAACGCTTCGCTGGTAAGCATGTGGGCTTCATCAATTATGTAAACTTTGTATCGACCTGAGGCGCTGGCGTACCTGGATTTTTCTTTTAGCTCCCTGATCTCTTCTATGCCCCTGTTGGAAGCCGCGTCCAACTCGTTAACGTCCAAAGAAGCACCCTGTTTTATTCTTAAACACGACTGGCACCCGTCACAAGGTTCCGGGGCCGGATAATAATCACAGTTTATCGCTTTGGCCAGTATTTTGGCAACAGTAGTTTTGCCAGTGCCCCTGGGGCCACAAAAAAGGTACGCGTGGGATACACTTTCCCGTGATAATGCGTGGCTCAAGGTTCTCGTAATATGAGGCTGCGCAGTTACTTCGCTGAATTTTTGCGGCCTCCACCGCCGGTATAAATTCAAGTAACTCATTTTTTTGTACGCCTTTCCCCCGTTATACAGTGCAGTAAATGTTTTTATTATTTTAACAAGCCGTGGTTAATAAAGCAAACCGGATACGAACCGGATGAATGAAATTAATGTCCTCAGGAGTACATTTAAAGGACCGTGTACCCACCGTTGACCCTGATCCCCAGGCGTTATTCGGGTAGTTAGCTCCGGTCCGGCTCCCCCGTGGCACCCGCTAATACTCACTTACCGCTGCTTCCTTCCGGACCTGACGGGGTTCATGAGTTAGCGCCGCACGGGACCAGACCATCGTCACCACTTTCCCGAAGCAGCCCTGAAGATCAAAGGCCGCGGGTGGGAATTCGACCCCGCTATAGCGGATTGCGGGTACAGGGCACCGCTACCTCCCCGTCTAACACG
>CAYODA010000148.1:0-5127 GCA_964402625.1 uncultured Syntrophomonadaceae bacterium
CCTATCGGGGAGCTATTGTGTACATCCGTGTGGTCTCCGGTGAGGTGCGCCCGGGAGAACGAATAAAATTCATGAATACCGGGAAAAAATTTGAAGTTGTCGAAACCGGGGTGTTCCAGCCGGACATGCTGCCTTCCGACTACCTGGCGGCCGGAGATGTGGGATACGTGGTGGCGGCGATTAAAAATGTAGCCGATGCGCGGGTAGGAGATACCATGACCCACGCGAATAACCGGGCGGAGGAACCGCTGCCCGGTTACCGGGAAGTAAAGCCCATGGTTTTCTGTGGCCTTTTTCCCCAGAGCAACGAAGATTATGTCACCCTGAGAGAAGGCCTGGAGCGCCTTAAGCTCAACGATTCCGCCCTCTCTTTTGAACCGGAGAGGTCGATAGCCCTGGGTGTGGGATTCCGGTGCGGATTCCTGGGGCTGTTGCACATGGAAATTGTGCGGGAAAGGCTGGAGCGGGAATACGACCTGGACCTGGTTGTTACTGCTCCCAACGTGGTGTACCGGGTACACCGGGTTGACGGAACAATAGTAGAGGTGGATAACCCTGCCAACCTGCCCCCGGCCAATGAAAGGTTGAGCATTGAAGAACCTTTTGTGGAAGCCAACATTTTTTCTCCGGAAGAGTACGTGGGAGCGGTTATGGAACTATGCCAGGACCGCCGCGGTGATTTCAGTAATATGGAGTACCTGAATTCCGGCCGGGTTAAGCTGGATTACTTGCTTCCGCTGGCGGAAATAATATACGACTTTTTTGACCTGCTTAAATCCCGCACCCGGGGTTACGCCACCCTGGATTACAACATGCACGGGTACCGGGAATCCAGCCTGGTTTTAATGGAAATCCTGGTAGGCGGGCAGAAAGTCGATGCCCTCTCATTTATCATACACCAGGACAAGGCGTACCAGCGTGGCAAAGAGATGGTGGAAAAGCTAAAAGACCTTATTCCCCGGCAGATGGTAGACGTTCCCCTGCAGGCGGCCATTGGAAACAAGGTAATTGCCCGGGAGACCGTCAAGGCTCTGCGTAAAAACGTAACGGAAAAGCTCTACGGCGGTGACGTCACCCGCAAGCGCAAGCTTTTAGAAAAGCAAAAAGAAGGCAAGAAGAAGATGAAGAATGTAGGCGAAGTGGAGATCCCCCGGGAAGCTTTCACCGAAGTTTTAAAAGTAAAATAACCATACCTGAAGTGCGGAGTTAGCAAGAAAGAAAAAAGTGATAACAGAAGTTGTTTTCGAGTAGTATCCCCCCACCCTGGAAAAACTTAAACACTAATGTTATATTATGGATATCCATTTTTTATTGGACGCATAATAAACGGGCAAAAAAAGGCGCTTTTTGCCCTGGAATCAACTCAACTGGGGGTTGCCGGGATGCTTAAAAGAAGGTTTGTAATTCTTGTTTTACTTATTGCAGGGCCGGTTTTTGCCGCCGGCTTGTTGGCGGGCTGCGATGGAGAGCACGAGATTATCCTGGTGGAGGAAGTAGAAGAAGCAGGAGAATTATCCGGAGAAGGCAGGTATCCGGCAGGTGAAGAGGTTACCGTCCAGGCTGAACCTGCAGAGGGGTGGGAATTCAACGGGTGGAAAGAAGACGGGGAAATAGTGAGCCAGGAAGAAGATTATACCTTTGAAGTACACGTTGACCGGGAACTAACGGGAACCTTTGATACAAAAGTCAGCGCGGGGGAGGTCATACAGGATCATATTGAAAACCTTCAGGAAATCGGGCCCCGCCCGGCCGGCTCAAAAGAGGAAAAAGAAGCGGTGGAATACCTGGCACAGGTTTATGAAGAGATGGGTTACCGCGGTGAAGGGTACAGCATAGAAATCCAGGAGTTTAGTGTTGCCGATTACGGGGGGCCCGGAGAATTGGCCCTGAGTGAAGTAAGAGTAAAAGATGCGGAAAGATATTACGGCAACGTAGAAGCTGAACTGGGAGGTCAAACCTGGACATTTAAAGAGCCCCACGGGGTTGAATGGCAGGGCACGGCAGCACCCGGTTCCTTGATGGATACGAGGGTTGACGGCAGGCTTTATTATTGCGGCGCAGGAACGGAAGAAGGAGATTTCCCCGATGAAGTGGAAGGAGAAATTGCCCTGGTTGATTTGACTGCTGGCGATACCCGGGGCAACCCGGTGGAAAACGCTATAGATGCAGGGGCGGAAGCGCTAATGGCCAGCACCACCGGCCAGGTGCCGCTTTATTTTCCCTACGGTGAACCTGTTGATATTCCCGTCCTGGCAGTTTCCTCGGTGCACGGCCAGTGGCTTATGGAGATGGTGGAAGAGGAACCTGTGGAAATAGAGCTGGAGGCTTACACCAACCGCGAGCTGGAATCTTACAACGTGGTGGCTATCCGGGAGGCTAATAGTGAAGACGCTCCTATAATCACCGTTACCGGCCACCTGGACAGCGTTCCCGGTGCGCCCGGCGCAAACGACAACGCCTCGGGAACGGCAACACTGCTAAAACTGGCGGAAACGCTACAAGAAGTGGAAGCCGATATAGAAATACGCTTTGCCAACCTGGGAGCGGAAGAAGTAGGCCTTACCGGGGCGCAGCATTACGTGGGCCAGTTGACGGAAGAAGAGAGGGAGCGGCACTACAACGTGAACCTGGACATGGTGGGCACCAGTGCTCCGGATATAGATAACCTGTGGATAGTTACAGCAGATGGAGAAGAGAATGCCGTAAGTAAAACCCTGGCAAAAACCGGCGAAGATCTGGGTGTTGATGCCCGTTTCGGTGGAGTAGGGGCAAGTGACCATGCTGCCTTCCATGATGACGGAATACCTGCGGTGCTGCTGGTATGGATGGGAGAAGAGGAGCTGGAGCTGGAACCCGTCTATCACACCCCGCTGGATACGGTAGAAGAAAACATTTCTGCCGGGCGGCTCCAATCTGTTTATGAAGTTACCAGGCAGGGCATTCTTAACCTGGCTTCTGAAAAAATCGGACGTTAATAATTGGGGCCGTTAAGTTCCTTATTTATTGCGTATTTTGTGATCTTATCCAGGGTTTACTAAGCAAAATGGATATAGTAGTATAAATATCAAGCAACCGCATACATCCTAAAACTTTCTGGGGGAGGGGATTGTATTAATTACTTGCGCATGACCGGTTTTGTGCTGCTGATACTGGGGATTTTTTTTGCAGTAAACCTTTTCTTTTCCAGTATTATAGTTATTTTATATCCCCTGTTTTTTGACGCACCGGTTGACTTTATGGAGTTGATAGAGCAAAGTATTCTGGTGATATATATACTGACTTCGCTTTTTTCTCTACTGCTCTTTTGGATTGTGTTCCTGGTAATGAGGAAAAGCTGGGTCAGGTTTTCCCAGTTTAGAAAGACTCAAAGTAATCACCTGTGGTACAGCGTATTAATGGGCCTGGGTTTTTTTATGTTTTTTACCGGGTTGCTTGATTTGACGGGCCTCCCGGAGCACTTCCCCTACTACCAAGAGATGATGGAAATGATCACCCGGCAGCCTTTCCTGTTATCATTGCTTACCATAGGTGTAGTTGCCCCCTTTTTTGAAGAGATAATGTGCAGAGGTATTATATTAAATAGAATAAGGCAGGATTTACCGGTGGCAGCAGCAATATTATTACAGGCCCTCCTTTTTGGTATAATTCATTTCAACTGGCTGCAGGGAGGATACGCTTTTGTTGGCGGAATATTTATGGGCCTGGTTTTCCTGTGGACGGGGTCGTTATGGGTGCCTGTTACCATACACCTGGTCTGGAATATTTCCTCGGTGCTTGTATCCCACCTGGGGCCGGCAGTAGACCAGTTTTTACTGGCAGCCTTTTTAGTGGTAGGTATCCTTTTACTAATACCCTCTATCATACTTTTCAAAAATACCCGGGTGGCAAGCAAAGAACCCCCAGGGTCGGCTATGGACCAGGAGCCCATAGTTTAATCAAATGTTTTCGCAAGCAGACCCGGCATACGGGCTGTTTTTAAGGAGTGAACCCGGTATTGGAAAAAGAACCAGCAGAGCGAATTGACCGGCGGGCCCTTAAAGCCTGGTTTTACAGCGGGCTTCTCTGGGGCCTGTTTGTACTGATGATACCGTTGATTTACCTTATCCTGGTAGAAATGATTTTTGATTGGCCCGCTTTTTACGGCTGGCTGGCCCTGGGAGTGGTAGTGCTTTACACCCTTTGGGAAGCGGTTATAGTTCCTCGCCTGAAGCTGCGTTTCTGGCGGTATGAAATCCGGGAAGAGGAGATAGATATCCAGCACGGCATTTTCATAATCAGGCGTACCCTGGTGCCCATGATCCGGGTACAGCACGTGGATACAGAACATGGCCCTGTCATGCGATTTTTTGGGTTGGCCACCCTGCGTATATCTACCGCGGCAACCGAGCACCGCATCCCCGCCCTCTCCCAGGATAAAGCTGCAAAACTGCGGGGAGAAATCTCTCATCTTGCCCGGGTGAGTGATGAAGATGTCTAAACAGAAAAGGCAGCACCCCCTGATGATACCCCTGGGAGCCGTAAACAGTATTGTTTATATGCTGCTTCCCCTGGCTATCCTCTTTATCCAGGTGTTAACCGGCAGCAACGGATTGCTGGGCCTGTTCTTTTTTGCCGGGACGGTAATGGCACTTCTGGTATTGTCTGCCGGCTACCATGCCTTACAGTGGGCTTTCTATACCTACCGTTACGAGGAAGGTTATCTGCATATTAAAAGTGGTGTTGTCTCTAAAAAGGAGCGCTCTATCAAAAGGGAAAGGGTCCAGACGGTAAACATTAAGACCGGGATCATTCAGCGTTTGATGGGGCTGGCGTCCCTTCAGGTGGAAACTGCCGGGGGAGGCATGGAATCGGAGCTGAATCTCGTGGCGGTGAAGATGGAAGAGGCCCACCAAATTAAAGAAGCCCTGGAGAAACAGGGAACAGTTGAAATAACAGGAAAAGAGGGTAGCCGGTGGGAACTGCAGCCGGAGATGGCTGGTTCCGTGGAAAGTCCCCGGGAAGAAGCCGGTGAAAAAGAGCATGCCGGGGAAGACGGGGAAGTGTGGGAAAAAGGTGAAGTCTACCGCGTCTCCTACTCTGAGCTCTTCCTGGCGGGGGCTACTTCCGGCAACTTTTTGATACTGTTTT
>CAYODA010000149.1:0-5117 GCA_964402625.1 uncultured Syntrophomonadaceae bacterium
AAATTATTATGCCGCGGGCGCGGTCCAAAATACTGGTAGTAGTGAACCTCTATCCTCCCATTGTAGAGTTTCCTGCGTTTGCTGGCTTTCTTACCCCAGGCTTTTTCCAGGTGCGGGTAAGCGGTCAAAATATACACCGACCAGGTCTGCAACCGGGAAAAAATCCGCCCCATCTCCCGGTAAAGTCCTTCCAGGCCGGGCTCCTCTCCCGCTCTTTTGCCGTACGGAGGATTGCATATTATTTTGCCATATTCCCCTCCTGCCTTTATTTCTTTAAATGACCGGTTTAGCAGTTTCACGGCGTGAAGCACCCCCGCCCGGGCCGCATTTTGCCGGGCATTTTCCACCGCATCCCCATCAATATCCATGCCGGTAATATCAAGCCCGCGGGAGGGCACCGCTTTTTCTTTGGCTTCCCGGCGTGCCTGGTCCCAAAGTTTCTGGGGAACCTGGGGCCAATCTTCCGCAGTAAAGCTTCGATTCATGCCCGGGGCCATGTTAAGGCCCATAAGAGCGGCTTCCACAGGGATAGTTCCCGATCCGCAAAACGGATCTATGAGTGCAGTGTCAGGATACCACCGGGAAAGCAAAATAAGCCCTGCCGCCAGAGTCTCTTTCAAAGGTGCCTCCACCGCCCTGCCCCGGTAACCCCTTTTATGGAGGCCCGGCCCACTGGTATCCACGGTAACGGTGGCGGTGTCTTTCCAAAGGGAAACTTCTACCTGATAAAGAGGGCCGTCTTCTTCGAACCACTCCGTGCGGTATGTCTCCCTTAAGCTCTCAACTATAGCTTTCTTGGTTACCGCCTGGCAGTCGGGAACGCTATACAGCTGTGATTTGAGCGACCTGCCCTGTACCGGGAAAGCGGCCCGGCGCGGGAGGAGATCCGCCCATGGCAGGCTACGTACCTGCTGGAAGAGCTCTTCAAAGGAAACAGCATTAAACTCTCCCACTTTTAACAACACCCGGTCTGCCGTGCGAAGCCAGAGATTGCAGCGGCAGACTGCTTCTGCATCCGCCTTAAAGATCACCCTCCCGTTTTCTGCCCTGACATCAGTATATCCCAACTCCCTGACTTCCCCGGCAACAGCCGCCTCCAGTCCAAAGGGAGCCGTGGCTATCAGCTCAATATTTTCCATAAACATCCCACTCCTTGAAGTATAACCATTCTAACACAACCGCTTTTTAAAACCAAACCCGGCCCAAAAACATGGTTTGACATATCACAATATCATGATATAATTAATGCAAAATTAATCTCCCCTATTAAAAGGAGTGAACTTGATGTTAGAGATAACAGAAAGCGCTGCAGAGCAAATTAAAGAAATAATGCAGCAAGAAGAACGGGATGAAGAACAGGTCCGCCTCTTTGTGGAAGGTTTCGGTTGAAGTGGTCCCAAGATAGGCCTGGCTCTGGAAGAGCCGGTTCATAATGAGGAAGACGAAAAAGTAGAAGCAGGCGGGATCCGCTTCGTCTACGAAAACAAACTTAACCAGTACTTACAGGAAAAAGTCCTTGATTATCTTACAGGCCCCCCGCAAGAAGGATTTGCCATCTACGACAAAAATGGAGATCCTAACCAGGGAGGTTGCTCCTGCTAACTCAAGAAGTCTCTATCCCGGCTTTTGCCGGCAAAACAAAAACGACACCCCCTGTTTAATTAACATGCCTCCCGTCAAAAAGTTATTCAGGGGGTGATTTTTTTATAGTTTTTGTTTATAATGTAACTTAAAAGGTAATGTATCGTCTGGTGCCGGTGCTGGATCTTATCCTTAAGCTTTAACTACCAGAAATAGCAAGAAGGGTGCCATTCCCGGATATATTAACTGGCCTAAAGGAGGAAGGGTATTGGAAATCACAGAAGAAGAAAAAGAAGAGATACTTGAAGTCACTCAAGGGGTGCTGGAGAATTACGGGAACAAAGCTGAAAACTTGATCCCCGTGCTGCAAAATTTGCAAGAACGCCTGGGTTACCTGCCCGGCCCGGCCATGGAAGGGGTAGCGGAAGCTACAGGTATCCCGCCGGTGGATGTATACGAAGTAACTACTTTTTATAACCAGTTCCGGCTGAACCCGCCGGGAGAACATGAATTTAAAGTCTGTATGGGTACAGCCTGCTACATGGTTGGAGGAGAAATAACCCTGGAATCATTCCAGAGAAAGCTGGAAATTAACGAAGGGGAAACCACCGCGGACCGTAAATTCAGCCTGGAAAGGGTGGCCTGCGTAGGATGCTGCAGCCTGGCCCCGGTAGTAGTAGTAGACGGTGAAATCGAGGGGCACGTCACCCCAACCAGGGTGGACGGCATTATGCTCTCTTACCAGGAAAACGGTTCCGGTGCCGAAAACAACGGCAACGGTCCAAAGCAAGCCTCCACAGATGAGGAAGAGTAAACCGTCAAGGAAGGGGATGAAAAGTGAGTACTGAAACTGCTGAAAAAATATACGAGAGCTTGAAAGAAGAAGCTCAAAAAAACTTGAAAGTTGTCGAAGAAAGTCCTGTAATCTACGTGGGAGCTGCTTCCTGCGGGCTGGCAGCCGGAGCAAAAGAAGTCACGGAGACTTTTAGGAAAGAAATAGAAGACAACGGGCTGGATGCCAGGGTAATAGAAGTGGGGTGCATGGGACACTGTTATGCCGAGCCCCTGGCCATCATCTCCCGGCCGGGGTTCCCCATATTAACATACGGTTACCTGGACAGCGATCTGGCTTCATTGCTGGTAAAAGATTTTTTAATGAACGATGACCCCTGCTTTGAATACGCCATGGCCGCCGTAGAACCCAATGACACCTTCCCTACTTTTGAAGAATTTCCACGGGGCGTATACGAAGAGAAAATTATTCTAAAAGACTGCGGTTTTATAAGCCCCGACAGCATAGAGCAGTACCTGAGCCGCGACGGCTATGCCGCCCTCTCAAGAACCCTGGATAAGAACCCGGAAGAGGTCCTCCAAGAGATAAAAACAGCCAACCTCCGGGGAAGAGGCGGCGCGGGTTTCCCCGCCGGGATCAAGTGGGAAGCCGCCAGGAATGCCGGAGAAGAACCCAAATACGTTATCTGCAATGCCGACGAAGGTGACCCGGGGGCTTTCATGGACCGCAGTTTGCTGGAATCCAACCCCCACCTGGTCATAGAAGGAATGGTCATCTGCGCTTACGCGGTAGGAGCCAGCCAGGGATATCTGTATATCCGTGCTGAATATCCCCGCGCCGTGGAGAAAGTAAACCAGGCGTTGGAACAAGCCCGGGAAAAAGGGTTGCTGGGTGACAATATCCTGGAAAGCGGTTTTTCTCTGGAGCTGGAAGTCTTTGAAGGAGCCGGGGCCTTTGTATGCGGTGAAGCCACCGCCCTGGTAGAATCCATGGAAGGAAAGCCGGGGTTACCCCAGGCCAGGCCTCCCCGGCTGGTCTCCCACGGTTTCCACGGCAAACCCACCGTTCTTAATAACGTGAAAACTTTTGCCTACGTACCTTATATCCTGCTGCACGGGTGGTCGGACTGGTTTAACATAGCCGGGAACGACGAAAATCCTGGAACTGCAGTGTTTGCCCTGGTAGGTAAAATTAACAACACCGGGCTGGTGGAGGTCCCCATGGGTACCACCCTCCGTACTCTTATAGAAGAAGTAGGCGAAGGAGTACCTGAGGGCAAACAGTTCAAGGCCGTACAAACAGGCGGTCCCTCCGGCGGATGCCTCCCGGAATCAGCCCTGGACCTTCCCATTGACTTCGATTCCCTTCAAAAAGCCGGGGCTATTATGGGTTCCGGCGGACTGGTAGTCATGGATGAAGACGACTGCATGGTTTCCGTGGCCCGCTACTTCCTGGAATTCACCCAGCATGAATCCTGCGGAAAATGCACTTTCTGCCGCCTGGGAACCAAGCACATGTACGACCTGATCACCGCTATCACCAAAGGTGAAGGCACTCCCGAGACACTGGAGACCCTGGAAGAGCTGGCCCACGACGTCCAACAAGGCTCCCTGTGCAACCTGGGTAAAACCGCACCCAACCCGGTGCTTACCACACTGCGTTATTTCCGGGAAGAGTACGAAGCCCACATCAACGAGAGATACTGTCCGGCCCGGATGTGTAAAGACCTGATTGCTTTTTACATTGTCCCGGAAAAGTGCAGCAAACTATGCAGCGCTTGCGTGGGAAGTTGCCCAACCGAAGCCATTTATACCCGGGAAGACGGCTTGAAAGCAATAGACCAGGAAAAATGTGTCAAGTGTAACAACTGCTTAAAAGCCTGTCCGCCGGAATACAACGCGGTAGAAAAAATTTCTCCGCTGGAGAAACTAGAAAGTACTGGAAAAAAGGAAGGGAAGTAAATCATGAGCCAAAACAAGGTCACCCTTATTATTGACGATAAAGAAATTACCGTACCCCGTGGGGAAAAAGTACTCTGGGCGGCCCTGGATAATGATATTTATATACCCAACCTCTGCGCCGTAAAAGAAATATCCAGACCCCCGGCAAGCTGTCGGCTGTGTTTTGTAGAAGTTGAAGGAAAGGATAATCCGGTAACCTCCTGCAACCTGGAAGCAACCGACGGTATGGTGGTAAAAACCAGGACACCCCGGGTAGATCGGCTGGTTCAGACGGCTTTTGAACTTCTTTTATCAGACCACCGGCTGCAGTGTGCCAGGTGTCCCAAGAATAAAAACTGCCAGCTGCAAGAGATTGCCAAAAAAAGAGGCTTAAAGCTAAAAGTACAACGGTTTGCTCCCCTGGAAAGGGAACTGGAAATTGACGAAAGCGGCGAAACTATTGCACTGGACCGGAGCCGATGCGTTCTTTGCGGAAGGTGCGTATGGTACGACCGCTACCACGTCAAAGGAGGAGTTCTGGGTTTTGCCGGGCGAAGCATCAACCGTAAAATAACCACATTTGAAGATCGTCCCCTCGCGGAAACCCCCTGCCAGGAATGCGGGCAGTGCGTAGAAGTTTGTCCCGTCGGGGCTCTATATTACAAGTAACCTAAAGAGTCACCTCCTCCTTCTTCTTTTGGTCAAAGGAGGAGGTGACTCTTTAACCGGTAAATTTGGCGCCAGGGAACTACTCAGAAAATACCTTTGCTTTCCAGTCTCGCTGGTGTAGTGGTTGGCTCGGC
>CAYODA010000150.1:0-5062 GCA_964402625.1 uncultured Syntrophomonadaceae bacterium
CGTTTTGAATATCGTCATGGTCTTCCAGGACCTCCAGGAGATTCAGCAGGCTGGAAGCTTCTTCCCGGTCACTTACCGGCACCGTATTATTGGGCAACATGGTAATTTCAGCCCGGTCAAAGGTGAAACCTTTTTCATCAAAAACTTGTTTTATGGACGCAAAATCTTCTGCCGCCGTAATTATTTCGTAATACTGATCTTCCTGGCGAAAATCTTCCGCTCCCGCCTCAATTGCTTCACTCATTAATTCATCTTCGTCCAGGCCGGTGTTTTCTACATGAACAGAAAAGTAACCTTTCCTTTCAAATATCCAGGAAACGCACCCGGCCTCTCCCAGGTTGCCGCCATGTTTGGTAAAATAACTTCTAACATCGCTTACAGTACGGTTACGGTTATCTGTCAGCGCTTCCAGAAGAACAGCCACGCCGCCGGGCCCATAACCTTCCAGGGTAACCGATTCGTAACTGGCTCCTTCCAGACCGCCGGTACCCTTCTGGATGGCCCTCTCAATGTTTTGATTGGGCATGTTGTTTTCTTTGGCTTTTTCTATTGCCAGTCGGAGGCGCACATTGGCTTCCGAGTCACCGCCGCCTTCCCGGGCCGCTACCGTCAATTCCCTGGCCAGCTTGGTGAAAATCTTTCCTTTTTGTGCATCCGCCCTGAATTTGCGGTGTTTTCTGTTGGCCCACTTGGAATGGCCTGCCAAAGTCCGGACCTCCTTTATATTCCTCCAGGTTAATATGTTAAAAAATTGAAAGTTATATTGGTATCAGCTACACAGGTATCAGCTACACAGTTATTACTCCCTGGCACCTTCTACCAGTTCAATCTCGTCTCCCGGTTTAATTTCTCCTCCATTTAGAACCCGTGCAAAAATACCTTCCCGGGGCATTACGCAGTCCCCAGCCTGGTGGTATATGGCACAACGGTCGTGGCATTCCTTACCTATCTGTGTCACTTCCAGTTCCACTCCTGACCCGATTTTTAACACAGTCCCCAGGGACAGATCAACCAGGTTTATCCCTTCCGTAGTAATATTTTCAGCAAAATCCCCGGGACCTACCTTTAGCCCCTGGTTTATCATCTTGTCTATACTTTCCCGGGCCAAAAGGCTTACCTGTCGATGCCAGTCGGACGCGTGAGCGTCTCCTTCTATTCCCCATTCCGGCAGAAGCCTGGCCGCGGGCACCTCTTTCTTCCGCTGCCCGGTGCTATCAGCGGTACAAACCGCTACTACCCTGCTCATAAATTTATCCCCCAATGCTGTTCATGTTATAAATATTACTGTTTTTCTCTTTTATGCGGGAAGCTACATTATTTGCCACGCTACCCGGCTCCGGCTTTAAAGCCAGGGCCTGTTCTATACAGCGCATCACTTCCTGGACCGGCCGGGCCTGTCCCAGCGCAGGACGCAGGTCGATATCCCTATCGGAAAAAAGACAGGGCTTTATCTTGCCCTCCGCCGTTACCCGCAGCCGGTTGCATTCACTACAGAAATGTCGGCTCAGGGGAGTAATAAGACCTATCTTTCCCACCCCGTTTTTTATACGAAAATACCTGGCCGGACCTCCCCCATGGTCTCCTTTAACGGGTTCAATCTCCCCCAGGGAGGAGCATATATCTTCCACATATTTCAAGGAGAGAAAATACTTGTCCCAGTCTTTTGAATGTTCACCGAAAGGCATAAATTCAATAAAACGGACATCCATGGGACGATCCATGGTAAGGCGGGCAAAGTCCTTTACTTCTCCGTGGTTAACATCTTTGAGCAACACCACGTTAATCTTTACCGGGTCCAGCCCCGCTTCCAGGGCGGCTTCTACACCTTCCCAAACCTGCTTAAACATTCCCCCGTTAGTAATCTTTTTAAAGGTTGTCCCCTGCAAGGAATCCAGGCTTATGTTGACCCGGTCCAGTCCCGCCCTGGCAAGGGAGACCGCGTAAGACTTTAAATAACAGGCGTTTGTAGTCATGGAAATATCATTTATTCCATCTACTGCCGCAATATCTTTTATCAACTCTTCTATGCCCTTGTACAGCAAGGGCTCTCCCCCGGTCAGGCGTACTTTTTCCACACCCATACCGGCAAATGCTTTAACAATATTTAAAAAATCTTCACTGCTTAAAGGAGATACCGCTTCCCCCGAAACCGAACAAGTGGAGGAATCGCTGCGACAGTAGAAACAGTTAAAGTTACACCGCTCCGTTACCGAAAGCCTCAAGTAATTAATCTCCCTGCCGTATTGGTCCGCCATTTTATTCATGGATTAACTCTCCCGCCGGATTGGTTTCAGCAAATAAGGACTTAAATTAAAATGTCAATTTCATTATAACCCAGCTTAATTAAAAATTAAAGTTCCTGCTTAACTTCTCCCCTGCACCCTGTAATTCCTGTTAAGACTTAATCATTTCACTCTTTAGGAAAACTGGCCGTCAAAACAGATTTCATGCCTCCCCTGGGATTGAATTCTCCCGTTATAGTCATGGAAATGGGACTGGCTATCTTTTTTAGGTCATCCAGAATGCGATTCACTACATGTTCCTGGAGTATACCCACGTTTCGAAATGAAGTAAGGTAATACTTGAGCGATTTAAATTCTATACATGCGTGGCGCGGAATATATTGGATGGTTATGGTCCCGAAATCCGGCAACCCTGTCCAGGGGCAAACTGAGGTGAACTCCGGAAAAATTATTTCTATTTCGGTTCTCCTTCCCGGGTACGAGTATTCCACTGTTTCCAGCAGTTCCGTGGCAATATTTTCTTCACTGTAAATATCGAATCTTGATTCTGCGTATTTGTCAACCAACCCAGGCTTCCTCCCTTCTTAATCTTTTTCTTATCCAGGCCACCAGCAGGTAGATAAGCGGTGTGTCTACTGCTGCTATAATCAGTTTTACCAGATACTGGTTAATTATAAGCGTTATAACAACCTCCCAGGGCATGGTGAATGCAAAAGCTATAGTAACAAAAATAACTGAATCAAACAGCTGGCTTACCATGGTGGAAAGATTATTCCTCAGCCAAAGAAACCTGCCTTTAGTTAACCTTTTCCAGAACTGAAAAGCCCACACGTCATGCAGCTGGGAAAAAATATAGGCGGCGAGGCTGGCTACAACCATGCGGGGCACCGCTCCCAATACCGCTTCATAAGCCTGTTGGTGTTCCCAGGTAGGAGCCGGGGGCAATACCTGTCCCAGGTACAAAAAAGCGATCATCAGTAGATTCATGGCGAATCCCAGCCAGATGATCTCCTTCGCCCTTTGTTTTCCCCAAATTTCGTTAATGGTATCCGTGACCAAAAAGGTAAGGGGGAATACAAAAACCGCAGCGGGTAAAGTAACTTCTACTACCAGAAAATCAATGCTTACGATTTTGGAAGCTATAATATTAGCCACCAGTAGGCTCGTAACAAACAGCGCCGACAAAAAAAGCAGTTTTCGTTCCAGTTTTCATCTCTCCCTTGTTTTTTTAGCAGGGTTTCCGCGACCTGCAAACAATTATTTACTTCCTTTATTTTTCAAGATTATATCATAACACCCCGGATTTAAAAACCTTTACTCCCTTTTAAGCGTTCTCTTATATAATTAATAAAAGCATTGGAGGCTGTACCCTGCACCCTGCCTTTATGGTAAACCAGGTAAAAGGAACGCCTCAGGTCAAGGTCTTCTATCCGGTAGCAGTTGACGTATCCCATTTCCAGGTAATCTTCTACCGACCTGCGAGAGAGTACCGAAGCACCGAGGCCAAAACGCACCCCCTGCTTGATCCCTTCCAGGGTGTTAAAATAAATTAAATCCCGGCATTCCCATAAACTTCTGCCCTTGTCTTTGACAGCTTTTTCAAAAACCTGGCGGGTTGCCGAGCCGGGCTCTCTTATTAAAAGCACCTGCTCAAAGCAGTCTTGCATAGTAACTTTCGAGTCAGAAGGAGTACTTGCAAACCGGGCAAAAGCTACGGGAACCACCAGCACCAGTTCATCCTCAACCAGATCTTCGTAAACCAGGGAAGTTTCCTGTCCCCGGGAACCCACCAGGCCTAGCTGGTATTCGTAGTTCAACACCCCTTCAACAACCATAGAGGTGTCTTTTACAGTCAGGGATATATTAACCTCCGACCGCTCCTTCCTGTATTCAGCCAGAACTTCGGGTAGCAGGTAACAACCGGGGACAGTACTGGCCCCCAGGTGAAGAAATTCTTCTTCTTTATTTTCTCTTCCCATTTTGCTCAAGGCTTTTTTCTTCATGTTTAGCATTTCCTGGGCGTAATCCAGGAAGATGCGCCCTTCTCCCGTTAAAGCCAGCCCTTCCGGATGAGAACGGTCCAAAAGAGTACTGCCCAGCTCTTGTTCCAGGGCTTTTACTCGAGAACTTACGGTGGGCTGGCTTATAAACAGGCTCTCTGCAGTCTTGGAAAAGCTCTTGCGCGATGCCACCTGCACAAATATCTCCAGCTGATCAAAATCCACTGGTTTCACCTCTAAAAAAAATTTTCATTATTACCACACCTGTGTACAATTCATCAAGCTGCCTATCTGAACATTTAAGTAACACTTCTTGATTTATCATCAGTTAAATTTAGAATAAAACATTAATTAAACATCTCGCCATTAAACATAGGTTTTATCCGTTTCCGGACAAAGTTCTTCAGGTAGTTCCAGCTTCCTGTTGCCGCCCCTGACAATTAGTTTCAACATGACAGGTAGCGCTCCAAAAATCACCGGGAAGCTGGAAAAGAGCATTATCTTCCTGGATAACGGCATTACCTCCCAGAATCCATTAACAAAAGTGCGCCAGAAGCTCCCTAAATCCACCCGGGGAAACTGGATATTTACTCCCCCCTCTTCCGAGCTGGATATAACACTGACTTGGTTATTTTCTATGGCAGTTTCGATTTTCCCTTCGTAGTGCACCCAGATATGGGTAAGAGAAATACGCTTTTCATAGGGTATTTCCTGGTTTTCCAAAAGGGATGCCAACAGCGAGTACCTGGTCTTGCAATCCCCTCTGCCGTTTTCCAGCACTTCCTCCAGGGCAGGGAAATACCAGGGCATCCCGTAAAC
>CAYODA010000151.1:0-5043 GCA_964402625.1 uncultured Syntrophomonadaceae bacterium
CAATTCGCGCTTCTCTACATATTCCATGAGTCTGTACGTCGACAGCCGGCTCCAGTAAGGGGAAACAGCATTCGGATGCCGGTAAAGCTCTTCTTCCGGTATTTTCAAACTGGAAGCATTGTTGTGGTTCACATTAAGCTCCGCAAAATTCAGGCCGGCAACCCCGGCTTCTACCAGAGATTCCAGCCGGGGCATCAATTCCTCCGGCATTTCCGGGTAATACATAGGCACTTCCACGGTTACTCTCTCCATATAGCGCCCCGCGAGCCTCATAGCTTCCAGCACTTTATTATCAAATCCGGAAGCTGCCCAGTTAAAGCGTATCTCGCTGACGCCTTCCTCCCGAAATTTCTTGACGGCTCTTTCGGTAACCAGCTTTCCGTTGGTATACACCCACATATAGGCTTCCGGCCGTATTTTCCGGGAAGCCTGTATTAACCTCAAGGTCTTGTTGAATACCAGAAACGGCTCGCCTCCACTAAAAGATATACCGTCTATCTTGTCTTTCTGCAGATTTAGCGCAAATTCAAAAGAATGAACGTTTTTGCAAATATCCGAGCCCAGGCGAAAAACTTCTTCAGGAGTTTCCGGGCGGTTGGATGAAAAAGGAGGGTAAAGCCTGGGCTGCGGGCAGAAGCTGCAGGAAAGGTTGCACCTTTCCGTGACGTATACACACAGCCACATACCTTTTTTGCAGGCAAGACATCCCGGAGACAAATTTTCCCCCAGGTAACAGGAAAGGCCGCAGTCTCTTACTTTCAAGCCCTGCAGCCTTTCCTGTTTTTCCTCCAGCATGTCTCGAAATTTGGCCTAGGGAAATTTGGGCATGAAGATTCCCCCTATATCTTTATCACGTTTGCGGCCCTGGTTAGCTTCTGCACGCTTTTGGCATCGTTGGAGCAGTCGTTGACGGTCAAGGGAAGCCCCTCTTTTTCTACGTATTCCATCAAGTCGTACGTCAACAGCCGGCTCCAGTAGGGGGAAACTATACCGTACTCCGGGTGTCGGTAAACCTGCTCTTCCGGGATCTGCAGCCGGGGGCCGTTGTTTTTGTTTATATCCAGCTCTGCAGCATTAAAGTGGGTTACCCCGGCTTCTACCGCCCCGGGCAGTTTGGGAAGCAGGGTATCCAGCACTTTCTGGTGGTACATGGGAACCTCTATAGCCACCCGATCCATGTGCCTTCCGGCTATCCGCATGGATTCTATTATTTCGTCGTCGAAATTGCTTCCGGCCCAGTTAAAGCGTATCTCGCTGACGCCTTCCTCCCGGAGCGTTTTCACGGCCTCCTCGGTCACCAGCTTTCCGTTGGTATACACCCACATATAAGCTTCCGGCCGTATTTTCCGGGAAATACGTATCAACTTAAGCATCTTGTCAAAGACCAGGAAGGGCTCGCCGCCGGTAAAAGATATGCCGCTGATCTTGTCCTTCTGCAGGTTTAGCGCAAACTCATAAGTATGAACATCGACGCAGATATCCGAGCCTATTGTTAAAGCCTCGTCCGGGTTTTCAGGCTGGCTGCGCGATTCTTCAAAGTTGGGCTTGGGCTGGGAGCAAAAGTCGCAAACTGCATTGCACCTTTTGGTGACAAATACGCACAGCCATGAGCCGGTTTTGCAGGCAAGGCATCCGGGTGAAAGCTCCCCACCCAGATAGCAGGTCAAGCCGAAATCCGTTTGCTTGAGGCCTTTCACCCGGTTTTGCTTTTCATTCAACATCTCCCGAAATTTTGCATAAGAGCACTTTCCCATAAAAACGCCTCCTTTCTAAACTGAAGCCAAAAGCTCCTTGGCCCTGTCGATCTTTTCGTCTTTGAAAGCTATACAGCCGCCCATACACCTCATCTTCAGCGCCGCCGGGCACCTCCGGCACTGATTGGAGACGTGCACTTTAAAGGCATAGGCATCGTAAACGTTGTAAAAATAGTCTTTTAGCTCGCCTATATTTTTAAAGGAATCTATAGGAACCTGCTCCTTATACGAAAGGCCGAAGCAGCGCACCGCCTTCAGGCTGGGGAGTATATCCAGCACCGGGCCGCATTTGGAATAGTCGGCTATATTGCAGTAGCGCCCGGCCTTTTTCTCCAGATCCCAAAAACTTTTAAGCCACTTCAGCTCTTCATCACTCAGTATACAGGGCGGCATGTAGTTGCAGTCATAGGTAGGCATGATATTCCTCTTTTTCAACTCTGCAAAAAACTCAAAAACATAAGGCTTCATACTCTTAAAATACTCCAGGGGATCCATCTGCCGCATCTCTTCCCGGTTGGGCACTACTATAGAAGTCCTTACGTGGTTCATACCGTAGCGCTCCAGGGTTTCCAGCACATAGCGGTACGGGAAATTTGCCCCGCTCATGTTTATGCCGAGTGTAACCCGGTGCCACATGTGGTACCCACGGATGAGCTTGTCCAGGTTTTCTATAATGCGGCTGAACTTGTCTTCTCCAATCCTTTCCGGCGGATTCAGGTTAACCAGCATACCCACTTTGGGGTGGAGAAGTTCGCTTATATGCCGGTCTATTTCCAGCCCGTTAGTGAAAACAGTAATCTTGGTGACCCGGTCATCAAAAAACATGGTTTTCATTATCTCCCGGAAATCGGGATGGAGGGTTGGCTCGCCGCCGATGATTCCTATTCTTGCATCTTTTCTGTCATGGACAGCAAAATTCAAAGCTTTTTGGAAATCTTCCAGGGTAATATTGTCGGGATGCTCCCGGTTTTCTTCGCTGTCGGGATGCACCAGGCTCCGGGCAAAGCAGTAGGGGCATCCCAGGTTGCACACCGTATTGAGCATTATGTTGGCCAATTCGCTCACTCCTCGTCGTAGTCAATTTTGAACGTAGCCCTCTCCATCATGCTCAGCTCGTCATCCAAAATGCCTTCCTCCATCACAAAGCCGGTGCCTCCAGTGAAAACAACCGGATAGTCATAGGTCACATAGGCTGTAACGTAATCGCCGTCTTCCACAAAACCAGATTTATCTTCATTTAATGCTTCTAAACTCAATCCTCCGTCTTCCATAACGCTCTTTTTTAAGGTTTCGGCTTCATCCTCATCTCCGTGTATAGCATAATACCTGACCGCCTCCCGGGCGGCATCGGTTACCACGAACCGGGCGTGAAAGGCATCCAGGACCACTACAAACAGCGTAAACATTATTACCAGCAGAGGCAGGGTTATTACCGCCTCTATAAGGGCGCCCCCTTTTTCGTTTTTAAACATCAGCACTCACCTCCTGTGGTATGTAGAACTGCCGGGCACAAGGCCCGGCAGCATTTCAGGCGGAGGCTTACTGTTTTTTTAATTAATTTACATCCCACTCTGTGTCGAAAAGATTATCGGTTAAGTTACCCATAAACTCTTCCAGGTCAGAACCGAATACTTCAAAGACTGTATAACCAATAGCAGCCACCGTAATTACGAGGACGACGTACTCCACCATGGTAGCACCCTCTTCGGAAGAGCTCAGTTCCCTGCACTTCTGCAGGAAATTCTGCTTCATCAGGTACAGTCGAAGCATCATAAAAATTACACCTCCTTAGTAATTACTAATATATAGTAAGGGCTAAAAGCCCAGAGTCCCGCCCACCTGCATGAGCAGGGGGGCAAGGATGATCACAAACAACGGCAGGAAGATAAATACGTATATAGGCGCATAGATCTTTACGGCACCCTGATTGGCTTTTTCGTGTGCCCGGTTGCGGCGCATATCCCGCACCTTGTAGGAAACGCCCCTCAGGGTTTCTGCAATATTAGCTCCGAAAGCCTCCGCCTGATTGATGGTATTGACTACCTGCTCCAGTTCTTCCGTGCCATTGCGTTCCGCCAGATCACTTAAGGCTTCACTGCGGCTTTTGCCGGTTTCCACCTCTCTAAGGGCTTGCTTGAACTCTTTTCCCAGTATGCCGCCGTAATGCTCGGCTGCTCTTTCTATGGCTGATACCGTCGGAAGCCCGGCTTCCGCGCAAATAGCAAGCACGTCCACAAAGTTCATCAGCTCGTTGCTGATCTGCCTTTTCCTTTCGTAAACTTTTTGATCCAGCCACTTATCGGGCAGCACCAGCGCAATTAATCCCAGCACCATAAACAAGAGGAAAGCTCCACCTCCAGCACCGAATACAGAAAAAGCAACCGCAAAGAAAAACATGACAAAGCCGGTTCCCATCCTCAATACATAGAACTCTTCGCCGCTGAAATTGTAAGGGTACCCGGCATGCTGCAGCTTCTGTTCGATGTTGAGCACCTTGCCCCTGGAGATATTCCCCGCATAGCGCTTTCCTACCCTCGATAAAACAGTGCGCAGTAGATTGGCTTGCCCTTCCAGGGCTTCCGCGGGATCCTCTCCTTCTACCAGCTCCTGCAGCTTAGATTTGCGAAAGCGCTGGAATTCCAGGAAGGATAGCACCAGAAAAACTACTGAAGTAAAAACCAGCAGAGCAACCAGGTAAGGCATTTTAACCCCCCTTTCTTAGTAATCCAGGGTGCTGGAGATGCGCTGGGCCAAATAAATCCCCACAAATACCATGAGATAGCAAATTATCATGGTAACGGTTCCTGCAGTACTGGCCAGCAGAGGATCAAAAAAGCCGGGATTCATTATCAAAAAGAAACCGCTTATTACAAAAGGCATGGCGCCGATAACATACCCCGTAGTGCGGCCTTCAGCAGTAAGTGCTTTCAAAGTATCCCTCAGGCTGCGCCTTTCCCGGGTAGTTTCCGCTACTCTGTCTATTACTTCCGCCAAATTGCCGCCGGTTTTGCTGTGAATTAAAGCGGCGGTAGCCATCATTTCCAGGTCCACATTCCCTATGTCCTCGGCTGTTTCGGCCAACGCTTCCGCCGCCGGCTTCCCCAGGGCTATTTTGTGCTGCACCAGTTGGAATTCCGTAGAGGCAGGATCCGAAGTTTCCTGGGCTACCGTATCTACAGCTCTCGACAGAGAAGCGCCGGCCCTCAGCGCACCGCCCATAAGGTTCAGCACCGTATCCATCTGCTCATCCAGCATCTTCATCCTGTTGCCCTTAATGCGCCCCAAATAG
>CAYODA010000152.1:0-4963 GCA_964402625.1 uncultured Syntrophomonadaceae bacterium
TCTTCAGTGTATTTTCCACCCCATAGTTATAGCGCCAGCCGGCGCCAGGGTACTACTCGAAAATTAGCGCCCTTCAAAAGTAACTTCTTTTTTCTCCAGGAAAGCCTGGATGGCTTTTTGGGAGTCTTCACTGTGGAAAGCTTTCATTATGTTGGCAAGCTCAAAGCGGACTATATCCTCCACGTTATCGGGGGTGGTGGATTTAACCACACTTCGCTTGGTAAGGCGGGTAGTAATAGGTGAGATCTGCGCCAGTTGAGAGCAGTAATCGGCCAGCCTGTCGTTAAAAGCATCATCTGCGACCACTTCTCCTACCAGGCCCATTTGATAAGCTTCATTCCCGTCCACAGAACGGTTTTCCAGTAAAAAACGCATGGCCTGCTCGTACCCTATAAGCTGGGGCAGTGTAAAAGTCATCCCGCCGTCGGGCGAGGCTCCGATACGGGGGTAACCCGCCATTAGAGTGGCACTTTCCGCGGCCAGGCGAATATCGGCGGCCAAGGCCAGGGAAAGTCCGGCTCCAACCGCTACCCCGTTGACCCCGGCGACCACCGGCTTGTCACACTTCATGCGGAGGGATAGCAGAAACCTTCCCACCCAACCGATGTCGTCCAGGTAAGTGTCCTGGGGTGAAAGGGGTGAATAATCCCCGGGCCCTCCCAAGTCCAGGCCGGCGCAAAAAGAATTTCCGCTCCCGGTCAGGGTTATTACCCACACCGAATCATCCCGGGCGGCTTCTTCCACGGCGTTTACCACGTTCCAGGCCAGTTCTTGACTCAGGGCGTTCTTTTTTTCCGGACGATTTAGAATTATGGTCCTGACTTTCCCTTCATTAACAATCTTTAACGTTTCACTCATTATACCCCTCCCCTGTTTTATAAACTTGCTCTACATACAATACTGCCTATTTAAACAAATCAAAGCTTATATTTTTATTTTTCGACAAAATCATTATAATACCTTCTGTAGCTCACGCATATTGTATAACACTATAAGTCAAGTTTTATTTTTAAATATTATTGCACCTGATATCTACCCTCTTAACTCCTGGTGAAGCAGTTAGCAAATTTTCTCACCTTATCTTTAAATCTTATCATATTAAACTTTACCTTAGAAGGATTTTGGTCTTGCTAATAGAATCCTAATCCTAATGAATATGAAAAGAAACAGTAACCTCTGCATTTTTGATGTGGAAATAGCCCGGTAATCTATTGACAAAGAAACAAAGAAAGGATTGAAATTACCTTGGAACAGGAGCAGAAAAACCAGAGGACCGAGAACGAAGAAGTGCTTTATGGGAATAATTTTAACAAGTTCGGTTTTAACTTGAACCCGGTAGTTTCTCTTGCCAGTGCGGCATTTGTCCTGATTTTTGCGCTGTACGCCCTGTTGAACCTGGAGCACGCCCATAACATGTTTATGTTTATAAACGATCTTATAGTAACCAACTTTGACTGGGTGTTTATTATATCCAGCAACTTCTTTATACTGGTCTGCATTTACCTGGCTGTTTCCAGGCTGGGCTCCGTGCGGATAGGTGGGGTGAAATGCGAGCCGGAGTTTTCCAACTTTGCCTGGTACTCCATGCTTATTTCAGCAGGCATGGGTATCGGACTGATGTTCTGGGCGGTAGGCGAACCTCTGGAACACCTGAACCACGCCCCTCCCATTTTTGGAAACGTGGAATCTACCACTGCTTCCATGGCAACCACCTTTTTCCACTGGGGCCTGCACCCCTGGGGCATATACGCGCTGATGGCCCTGGCCCTGGCCTTTTTTGCTTTTAACCGGCAAATGCCTCTATCGCTGAGGTCAGTTTTTTATCCTATACTTAAAGATAGAATCTACGGTACCGCCGGCGATATCATTGACATATTTGCGGTTCTTTCCGTAATATTCGGCCTGGCTACTTCCCTGGGGCTGGGCATCCAGCAGATCAACAGCGGACTGGATTACCTGCTGGGTATCGGTTTTAACGTGCAGATACAGGTTATTTTAATTGCCGTCATCACCCTGATTGCCATTATTTCGGTGATTTCCGGTATTGATAAAGGGATTAAATTTCTTTCTACCCTTAACATGAAGCTGGCTTTTGTATTCATGATGGCCATATTTCTGCTGGGCCCCACCGCCTACATCCTCCGGCTTTTTTCTACTTCCGTAGGGGTGTATTTCAGCAATATTATCCAGTATGCTTCCTTTCTTTCTATAGAAGACCAGGAGTGGCAGAGCGCCTGGACCATATTTTACCTGGCCTGGTGGATTTCCTGGTCACCTTTCGTGGGAATGTTTATCGCCCGGGTTTCCAAAGGGCGGACCGTGCGGGAACTGGTCCTGGGCGTATTAATCGTCCCCTCCCTCCTGTCATTCTTCTGGCTCTCCGTCTTTGGGGGAACAGCTTTCAGGATTGACGCAGTGCAGGACGGGGCGCTCTTCCAGTCGGTTCAGGACAACCTGCCTATAGCCCTTTTTGAAATGATAACCTACGTTAACATTCCCGCCCTGGCAGAAGTGTTTCGCATACTTTTGTTTATTGTGGCCACGGCCCTGGTAATTAATTACTTCATTACTTCCTCCGATTCCGGTTCCCTGGTAGTAGACAAGCTTACTTCCGGTGGATTGATAAACACACCGGTAAGCCAGAGGGTTTTCTGGGCCTGTATGGAAGGACTGGTAGCAGCAGTGCTTCTGCTAATAGGGGGAGAAAAAGCCCTGATGGCCCTGCAAACGGCAGTTATAAGTGCCGGGCTCCCGCTGGCGGTAATATTAACTTTAATGACTATTTCCCTTATCAAGGGTATCGAAATGGCCCACAGCAAACAGATGAGAGTCCTGGACATGGAAAAGTTCGAGAGGTTAATGCAGATGAGCAAGAAGAGAAACCGGCTGGACGGATAGGTGTCTTCTTACGGAGGGGAAACCTTTTACCTCAATTTCGAAGCAGTACCAGCACCACCATCCCGAAAATACCTACAGCAAAGGCGTAAAGCAGGGCGGGTAAAAGATTTCGCCGAATAACTTTTCCCTCCCGCCCCAGGATACCGGTTACTGCCGACACGGCCACCACGTTGTGCACAGCTATCATGTTGCCGGCTCCTGCACCTGATGCCTGGAGGGCCAGAATTATATGGGGGGCAAAACCCAGCGTGTCAGCCACGCTGTACTGAAAACCGCCAAATAGCAGGTTGGAAACAGTAATTGAACCGGATATAAAAGCACCCAGCAGTCCCACCAGGGGTGATATAAAAGGCCAGAGACCGCCTACCACTATAGTGGCAAAGCGGGACATGATAATCAGCATGCTATCCATACCAGCCTCGTTGACTTCCGACTGCACCATCAGACGGACCATGGCCACGGCAAACAGGAGTGCCACTGCAGCCGGAGCTACCTGCCTGAAAGTAGACTGCCAGGCCTGCCATACCCTGCTTCTCTCCATACGATGCAGAAAAAATGTCAGGATGGCTACCAGGATAAAAGGTATTATTCCCGGAAGATACAGCGGTTCCAGGCTGTATTCTACGCCACCCTGGCCCAGTATATCCATCCACTGGATGCTCCAGGCCTGCAATAACTGGCTTAAACCCAGCTCCGGTAAACGGGTAACTACCAGGACCAGGGCAATTATAAGGTAGGGTATCCAGGCCATGGAGAGGGACATGGAAGAAGTGTTGCTTCCGTTCCATTCATTCCGGGAAAGCTGGAACGGTTCTCCCCAGTCTTTCTCCCACTCTTTTTCTCCCGGGTCGGGAAAATCCCATTTATCGCGTGGGACCAGGAAGTTCATCCTGGCCGCGCCAATAACCAGTGCCATCCCCAGCAGTGCCCCTACAACGGACGGTAGTTCCGGACCAAAAAAATAAGCCACAAAAAGGGCCGGCAAAGTAAAAGAAAGGCCGGCAAAAATTGCAAAAGGAGACGCCCGGAGCCCTTCCAGGAAAGAGCGGTTTTTACCGAAATAGCGCGTAAGAACCGCCAGGGCCAGAACCGGGATAAAAGTGCCTATAACCACGTTAGAAACAGCTGACCACACTCCCACCTGTGCCAGGAAACTATCCATTCCACCGCCAGAAAAGAGCCCCTCTACAGAACTCCTTATCCCTACCATGATAGGTGTACCTACGGCTCCAAAAGTAGCCGCGGTAGTATTAAAAATCAGGGCGACCATGGCTGCCGCCAGGGGAGGAAAGCCCAGCCCCATAAGCAGGGGAGCCGCCAGTGCAGCAGGTGTCCCGAATCCGGCGGCACCTTCAATAAAAGAAGAAAACATCCACCCGATAATCACGGCCTGCACCCGACGATCACTACTTATCCCGTAAAAACCCCTGCCGATAACCTCCATGGCACCGCTGTTTTTGAGGGTGTTTAGCAGAAGAATGGCGCCAAAAACAATCACCAGGATATTAAAAGCTTCCAGGAATCCTTCCAGGGTAGAAGCCGCAATACGCAGGGGTTCCATCCTCCAGAAGGCCACCGCCAGTACGGCGGCCAGCAGCCAGCCCAGGGGCATAACTTTGCCGGCCGGCCACATCAGGCCTGCCATTAACACTATTATTAAAAGCACCGGCAGAAAAGCCAGGAAAGCCTGTAATTCCAGGGGCACCTGTTTTTCCTCCTTGTTTTCGGGTACCTGCCAATACGGCTAATTTTGCTACTCAGAAAATACCTTTCTTTCGCCCCTCGCTGGTGTAGTGGTTGGCTTGGCTCATGCTACCGTTCGAGGGCCACAACAGCGGCTCATCTTTCGGTCTCCGCGGCCCCCCCTAAATGCGGAGGTTAGAGATTAGAGGTTAGAAATTGGAAAATAATCGCTCAAATAATTGCTTTCCTGTTTTCTGAGTGTTGTGTTCAACAGCACCCTTAAACTGGAAGCACTGAGTTGAATTAAACTGAAGCCTAATCTAACTTCTAACCTCCAACTTCCAATTTCCAATTTGGGCAACCACTTACACCAGCTCTGCTG
>CAYODA010000153.1:0-4916 GCA_964402625.1 uncultured Syntrophomonadaceae bacterium
CGGAAAGAGATAACCGGCCTGATAGACTGGTTATCCGGTTTAAGTCGGGAAATCCCCCTACATTTCTCCAGGTACTTCCCGGCTAACCGTTTTAACACACCTCCTACCACTGTAGAAAAGCTTGAAGAAGTAAAAGAACTGGCCGCAAAAAAACTCAACTACGTTTATCTGGGTAATGTAGGCCCACACCCCGCCACGCACACTTACTGCCCGGAGTGTGGAGCCGTGCTTGTTGAAAGGGGCGGTTTCCGTGCAGTTACCCGGGGGCTGGAAAACGGAAAGTGTGGCTTCTGCAGTAAGGAAATCAATATGGTGTTGACCTGGTAAGTGGGGTGAATTTAGTAAAGAAGTTTTTGTGCTGGTTATTATCAGTAAAATAAGCAACCAAAGAATAATATCAGGTAGCAGGTTACTGATTTGACCCGGCATCTTCAGGCATGAAAGCCTTCCCTGCAGGCATAAGATGAAGAAGGTGCATGTTGGGGAGGCCTCATTTTTGGAAATTGCCGGTTCTTCTATACCCGTTTCTTTTATAAACATAATACACGCCCTGGGTGGTTTTTCCCTGGCGATACTTATCCTGGGGGCCGGCATTTTTCTCACGGTCAGGTGCAGATTTTACCAGGTGCGGGGATTTTTCAGTATTATTTGCAGCATTTTTCAGGAACTTCACCCCTGTCATAAGAAAAAGATGTCTGCAGGAGACATAACTCCTTTTCAGGCGCTGACCACCGCCCTGGCCGCTACTGTGGGAACCGGTAATATAGCCGGGGTAGCCACTGCCTTGGCTGCCGGCGGCCCTGGTGCCGTATTTTGGATGTGGGTTTCCGCATTCTTTGGCATGATGCTTAAATTCTCGGAAATAGCCCTGGCTGTATTTTATCGGAGACAGGGCCGGGAAGGCGTGGCCGGAGGTCCCATGTACGTTTTGTCCGACGGGTTAAATTGGCGCGGCTGGGGAATGATATACGCACTGTTTGGCGCCCTGGCCGCCTTCGGTACCGGGAACATGGTACAGGCTCATACCGTAACCGAAGCCTTGAAGGTGACCCTGGAAATCCCCTCTGACATTACGGCTGCAGTCCTGGCGGTTATAACCGCAGTAGTTATCCTGGGAGGAATACACCGTATAGGAGTTTGGACCTCCCGGCTGGTTCCTGCCATGACTGTTCTCTATGTGGGAGGCCTTTTAATAATTATTGTAATGCACCGCCACCTGCTGGTAGAAGCACTGCAAATAATTGTAGAGAGTGCATTTTGCGAAACGGCGGCGGCGGGAGGGTTTGCCGGGGCGGGTGTTGCCCTGGCGGTTCGGTACGGGGTTACGCGGGGAATTTTTACCAACGAAGCCGGCCTGGGCAGCGCAGCCATAGCTCACGCTGCGGCGCGCACCTCTCACCCGGTCAAACAGGGGACGTGGGGTATCCTGGAGGTGTTTATCGATACCCACCTGCTGTGTACCTTGACGGCTCTTGCTCTTATAGTTACCGGGGCCTGGACTACAGGCCTGGAAGGCGCCCCCATGACGGTGGAAGCTTTCAACCGGGGTCTCCCCGGAAGCGGTGGGGTTGTTGTTGCCGCAGGCCTGATTTTTTTTTCCTTTTCCACCCTTATATCCTGGTTTTATTACGGGGAAAGGTGCTACCGGTTTATTTTCCCCTCTGGCAGTAATTATTACCGCTATTTCTGGATTGTTTTTATTATAATCGGAGCCCGGGGAGGTTTGCAAGCGGTCTGGGCCTGGGCGGATACTTTAAACGCTTTAATGGCACTCCCCAACCTGTTGGCTTTGTTGGCTTTAAGTGGAACGGTAGCCGGGTTGCTGCGGTCTTATTACCGCAAATAGTATTTAATACCAGCGCTTCTTTTAAAATATAGAGAAGGTATTTACGAGTTAAAACGCGAATAAATAAATATATGACGTAAAAAGGAAATACCATAAATTTCTAAAATATTAATTAATTGAGGGGTTCACCAACAGTGGAGGTAGAACTGGCAATTTGGGACAGTATTGTAGCAGGGATATCCAGGTTTGATATAGGCGTACGGGATGTTATTGACATTCTTATTGTAGGATACGTTTTTTATCGGCTGGTGCTACTTATCCGGGGCACCCGCGCGGAGCAGTTAATAAAAGGGCTGGCCTTGCTTCTGATAGCCATGGTTATAAGCGGTGAACTGGGACTGCGTACGTTGAACTGGCTCCTGGAACGGGCGATGACTATAGGTCTGATTGCTATTCCTATAGTGTTTCAGCCGGAACTTCGCCGGGCTTTAGAGCAGCTGGGCCGGGGCAAGCTATTCCAAAGGTCGTACTGGGAGCCCCAGGAGTTTAGCTACTTCCTGAATGAAATAACCAAAGCCATTAATGTTCTGGTTAAGAAAAGGTTCGGGGCCCTTATAGTAATTGAAAGGGAAACCGGACTTAAAGATATAATGGAAACGGGCATAAAGGTTCAGGCTGATATAAGTGCGGAACTTCTTATAAACATATTTTTCCCACGGAGTCCTTTACACGACGGTGCGGTTATTATACGGGGCAACAAGGTGGAAGCAGCCGGCTGTTATCTTCCCCTCACGGAGAATCCTAACCTGAGCAAAGAACTGGGAACCCGACATCGCGCCGCTATTGGTCTTACCGAACAAACCGATGCCGTGGCCATTGTAGTCTCTGAAGAGACCGGCATTATATCGCTCTCTTACGAAGGCCGTTTGATTCGTTATTTGGAAGAAAAAAATCTCAAGAATATGTTGGAGAAGCTGTGTGCTCCCAAGGAAGAAAACATCTCCTTTTGGCCCTGGCGTTCAGATAAATGAACGCAGTAGGAGGCAAAAACATGCGCAGGAAATTTTTCCGTTCCAACAAGTTTGCCTTTATTCTAGCCGTGTTTCTGGCTATTATTCTCTGGCTAATTGTTACCGGTAACGATACCGTCCCGCAAGAAAAGGTGTCCCGGGAATTTCGGGAAGTACCCCTGCAACCCATGGAGCTGGATAAAGAGCTGGCTTTAATGGATATGCCCTCTACAGTAGATGTGGTGCTGAGAGGGCCTGAAGAAGATTTCCGGGAACTTGATCCCGAGCACCTGGTTGCTTTTGTAGATTTTAAAAACAAGGAATCCGGCAGCTACAGTCTGCCCGTACGGGTTTATCCCCCTTTTGATCTGGAAGTAATTGCTTGCTCGCCTTCTACGGTAGAAGTTATCCTGGAAGAACTTGATACCCGCTATTATTCAGTAGAAGTAGCTTACCTGGGAGATCCTGTCCCCAGGGAACCGGAAGTAATTCTGGATCCTTCTGAGATAGTACTGCAGGGGGCGGCTTCCCGCCTGAAAGAAGTGGAAACAGTTATCGTTAAGGTTGATCCCACGGCAGTAGAAGAGGATACTGTGCACCGAAATTACTTGAAGCCGGTGCCCCTGGACGGGGAAAGAGATACCGTGGAAGGTATTAGAATGGAACCGGAAGAAGTAGAAGTTACGCTAAAAGGCAGGCCGGAGGAAGAAAGGTAGAGGAAAAGGTCAGTTAATCTTCTGATTTGTGGAAGCACCTTTGGGTAAAAAACCCCATATTCTAGTCACGGGCTTAACAAGCAATAATAAGGAGGTTTCTTAGTGAAAAAGCTTTTTGGAACTGATGGTATGAGAGGAGTAGCCAATACGGAGCTGGACCCGGAGACTTCGTTTAAGATAGGAAGGATAAGCGCATATCTGCTGGGAGGGGAAACAGCGCGCCCCTTTTTTTTGGTAGGTAAAGACACCCGGAGATCGGGGGACATGCTTGAAGGTTCCCTGGTGGCAGGAATAAATTCTTCAGGAGCTGATGTGCACTCCCTGGGGGTGGTATCCACTCCTGGTCTGGCTTATCTTACCCGGGAACTGGGTGCCACTGCGGGAATAATGATATCCGCTTCTCACAATCCTATAGAAGACAACGGCCTGAAAATATTTGGGTCCGGGGGTTACAAAATATCCGACGAAATAGAGCGGCAGATAGAAGAAATTTACCGGGATATAACTGGAAAAGGCAGCGATGAACTGCCCCGTCCTACCGGCGGGGGAATAGGCAAGCAGGTGGAACGCCCGGAAGCAGTAGAAGTATACCTGAACTACTTGCGAAAGCTGGCCCCCGATTTAAGCAGGCTCCGTGTGGCCCTGGATTGTGGACACGGGGCAGTTTATAGAATTGCCCCGGAGCTTTTCACCGCCCTGGGAGCGGAAGTAGAGATCCTGCACAATACCCCTGACGGGGTTAATATAAACGTGGATTGCGGCTCTACCAACCCGGCCAGGCTACAAGAGCTGGTCCGGGAGAAAAAGGCAGACGTGGGTCTGGCCTTTGACGGGGATGCCGACCGACTGATTGCCGTAGATGAAAAAGGGGAAGTAGTTGACGGGGACCTTTTGCTGTTGATTTTTTCTCTTTACCTGAAGAAATTACAGCGGTTGAACCACGACACCCTGGTGGCAACGGTTATGAGTAATGTGGGGCTGGAAGAAGCCGCAGAAAAAAACGGTTTTCGGCTGGTACGTACCAAAGTAGGTGACCGTTTTGTGTTGGAAGAGATGCTCCGGGGAGAATACAGCCTGGGAGGAGAGCAGTCCGGGCATATCATATTCTCCGAGCATGGCACCACGGGTGACGGTTTGCTTACCGCCGTGCAGTTAACCGGGGTGCTGCGACGGGAAGGCAAGCCCCTTTCCAGTTACCGGGAACACATTACCTGTTATCCCCAGGTAATGCTAAACTGCCGGGTGAAGACACAAGAGGGGTGGGAAGAGCTTCCCCGTTTTCAAGAAGCTCTAAAGGAAACAGAGAGCAAGCTGGGCCCTTACGGACGTGTTCTGGTGCGTCCTTCGGGAACGGAACCCCTTATGCGGGTAATGGTAGAAGGAAAGCGCTCCGAAGAAGAGCTC